>CAZVHO010000007.1:11388-81159 GCA_964627515.1 uncultured Thermodesulfobacteriota bacterium
TGTCCTTTTTATCCCGTTGGCCCAATTCCAGGTTTTCTTTCACCGTCAGATCGGAAAAGATCCAGCGATGTTCCGGCACAAACCCCATCCCTAATTGGACTACCTGGTAAGGTTTGAGACCACCGATGTTCCGGCCTTTGAACCCCACACTTCCGGTTTGCGGTCGGCTCAGGCCGATGATACTTGAGAGCGTCGTCGTTTTCCCGGCCCCGTTTCTTCCCAACAGGCAAACTACTTCCTTTTTCTGAACCTGCAGGGAAACCTTGAAAATGGCCTGAAAGATATCGTAATAGGTGTCGATCCCCTTAACATTGAGCAGCATCTTTTTCTCTCCCGAAATAGCACTCCTGAACCCTGGCGTTGGCCCGGATTTCTGCCGGGGTCCCTGCGGCGATAACCGCACCGAAATTCATAACCGTAAGATAGGAAGCGATGCTGAAGACCATGTCCATCTTGTGCTCGGTAAACAGGATGGTCAGGGACCTTTCCTCCGAAATCGTCCGAATGAGTTCGATGGTCTCATTCGTTTCCACTGGAGACATCCCGCAGGTCGGTTCATCCAGCAACAGCAGCTCAGGGTCCGAAGCCAGGGTAATCCCAAGTTCAAGTCTCTTCCGGTCTCCAGCGGAAAGCACCCCGGAGATCTCCTTAGCCCGGTCCGTCAACCGCACCATGGAAAGGCATTCTTCCGTTTGGTCCAGGACCAACTTTCTTGACGGGGAATAAAAATTCATTCCATACCCTCTTGAACAAAGAACGGCAGCCTGCACATTTTCAAAGACCGTCAGCCTGGGGAATATTTTCGTTACCTGAAAAGACCTTCCCAGGCCCATCTTGATGATCCGCTGGGTGCGGTACCGGGTAATTTCTTCGCCTTTAAAGAAAACCGAGCCGGCATCGCTCCGATAGTATCCGCTGATCAGATTGAAAAGAGTGGACTTCCCGGCCCCGTTCGGTCCGATAACACAATGAATCTGTCCCCGGGACACTTCCAGATCAACCTGGGCAACCGCTTGGACGCCGCCGAAAGATTTGGATAACCCCTTGACTTCCAGAATCGCCATAGTCTTTCAGTCCTTTCTTATCCAGGTTTTGTACTTATCAACCACCAGCCCGGCAACGCCTTTCGGGCAAAAGAGGACGATGAGAATCAGAATCGTCCCCATGGTAAAGAGCCAGTACTTCATGTAAGAGGTGACGAAAGTACTGAGGAGGATCATAATAGCTGCCCCGACAGCAGGACCGAGAAAGAGGTGCATGCCGCCCAGAACGCTCATGAGGACTACTTCTCCCGAAAATGTCCAGGAGAGTATGTCCGGCGCCACCGACGTTTCAAGAAAAGCGTAGAGAACTCCCGCCACACCGGCGAAAAACGCTGACGCGACAAAGGCGATAAATCTGTACTGCTGGCCTTTCATTCCAATAAAGGTGGCCCGTATGGGGTCCTCTTTGAGTGCCCTCAACAACAAACCGTACGGCGATTTCACTATTCGGTAGACCACATAGAGGCAGAGGACTGTGACGGTCGCTGCGAAGAAATATAGATTGATATAGCTTGTCTCCGTAGAGATAAAGGCCGGAACGGGAATTCCCTGAACCCCGTCATCTCCGAAGGTGAGGCTACGCCACTTGAAGGCCACCGTGTAAGCGAGTTGGCAGAAGGCTATGGTGATCGTTGCGAAATAGAAGGCCCCCTGGACGCGGACGCTGAAAAAGGCGGCGATCATGCCGGCAAGGGCAGCGGCAACAGGACCGGCCAACATCGCCAGGACAGGAGGAAGGGAGGTCTTTACCAGAAGGAGAGCACACGTATAGGCGCCGATCCCGAAAAAGGCGGCGTGGCCTAAGGACATCATACCTCCGTATCCCAATACCAGATTAAAACTGGTCGCAAAAAGGATCCAGATAATCACCTTAGTCGCCAGAAAAAGATAGTAAGGGGAAAGACCCCTTTCCAGGATATAGGGAAGGATGACCAGGGCAAGGCCCAGGATGAAGCATCCAAACCAGCGCATCCCGTTATTGTTGACCTGTTCTTTTTTTTGATCTTTTTTCAAAACACCTCCAATAAATATGGCTCACGGTATAAGGTCCAAGGTCCAAAGTCCACAGTCCACAGTATACGGTGAACGGTTTTCCTTTGAACTTTGAGCTTTCAGCCTTGCACCTTACACCTTGTACCTTGCATTCATCATACCTTGACCTGTGACGACTTGCCGAGAAGCCCGTTGGGCCTGACGACGATTACGATCCCACCTAATATATAGATAAATGCCATGGCATACTGGGGGAGCACGAGGATCCCGAAGGAATACATCATGCCGGCGATCAAGGCCCCCAGGAGGGCTCCCCAGACATTTCCCAGGCCACCGATAATGGCGACGGTGAAGCATTCAGCGATGATCTCCGTATCCATCCCCAGAGAGATTCGGACAGCCGGCGCTATGGTTGCCCCTGCCAGTCCTCCCAGGAAAGTCGCCATCATGAAGACGATGGTAAAGAGACGGTTCGCGGGGTAACCCAAGAGTCCCACCATCTCCCGATGTTCTGCGGCGCCCCTCATAAGTTTCCCGAGGTTTGTCCTGTTGAGCATGAGCCACATAACAACGGCGATCGCTCCGCCAAGGCCGATAATGAAAAGATGGTAGGCCGGAAACTGGTGACCGAGAACAATGACGGATCCCGCCATATATGACGGGAGACTAACCATCCTCAGGTCGACCCCCCAGATCATTCTTACCGCGTCGCTGAAGACGAAGACAAGACCAAAGGTAAGAAGCATCTGCAGCAGGTGTTCCTTTTCATAGATGCGACGGAGTAAGAAAACCTCGACGACTCCTCCCAGAACGGCAGTCAGGCTCGGTACAATGAGAAAGGCCGCCCAAAAGCCGAAGGAGCCGGCCAACAGGGTGGTCGCCGTGAAGGCCAGGTATGCCCCCAACATGTAGAAGGAACCATGGGCGAAGTTAATAACCCGCATAACTCCGAAAACCAGGGTCAGTCCTGAAGCCATGATGAAGAGAATCATGGAGCGGCTTAGACCGCTCACAAATTGGGCAAAAAGAATGGGGTCGGAAAACGTCATAACACAGAACTCCTTATGTTTCATTCGGGCCCCCGGGAAACGGCCCGGAGGCCCTGTAACCATCAGCCTGCATACTATTTAGCAGTATGGGCCTTTCTCGCTGCTGCGACCTCCTCACAGGTGGGAGTGATCTCTTTTAAGTGCGCGGTGTAGATGTCCTTCATGATGGGAAAGGGATAGTTGGGAACGTTGGCAATCTGTCCCCAGAAGACCGGGGCCAACACCTGATGATCGCAGGCCCGCATCGTCTGGGGACCGCTGGCCGTCTGAATGGTGAGACCCTCCAGGGCCTTGATGACATCTTCCGTCTTGGCACTTTTTGCCTTCAGCATGGCTTCTATGAGGAACCTGGCGCCTGAGTAACCGGCGAGCACGCCCTCACCCGGATATTGCTGGGGATCACCTTTCTGAGTGGTGTAGTCCAGGTATCTCTTGCGGAACTCCTTATTTGCCGGTATTTCAGGATAATACCAGAAATAGCTCAACCCGGAATATGCGCCGACGGGGTAGCTTTCCTTCAACACCTGGGCAAACAGGGGATCAGCAAGCCAATAGTGGAAGTAGGCTACCTTGTCAAAAAGGCCAAACATCTTTGCTTGCTTCGGGAAGGGTATATGGGATGCTCCTCCGAAACAGCAGAAGACGGCGTCCGGTTTCTGCGCCATGACCGAACTGAGGTAAGGCGTATAGTCTGTCTCTCCCAATTTGACCCATGATTCCCCTACGATGACCGCGTTGGGATTGGCCTTTTTAAGCCCTTTTTTAAAATTATCCGCCAGGGAATGGCCCAGCTCAAAATCATCCCCGATAATATACCACTTCTTATAGGGCTTGGAGCCTGCGAAAGCGCCGCCCGACTGCCCGATGATGTCCGCACTCTGACAGGACCTAAAGACATAGCGATGCCCCAGTTCACCGGTGAGGCGGTGAGTATAGGCGGCATGAACCATAAAAATCTTCTTCTTGGTTTTCGCGAATTCCGATACCGCCAGGGCGGCGCTGCTGTTGATCGTACCGGCCAGGAAGTCCACGTTTTCTTTCAGGACCAGTTCCCGGGCATGGGCCAGGGCCTCATCGGCCTTAAACTTGTCGTCCCGGGTAATGATCTCGATCTTACGTCCGTTCAAACCGCCCTTGGCGTTAAACTCGCCTATGGCCAGTTGCCAGCCGCTGAGGGCCAGCTTGGTGATAAAGGAGGTCGCCCCGCTGTATGAATCGATCATACCGATCCTGATCGGCGCTTCACAACGACCGGTCTGCGGCCCGGCTAAAATGATTAACCCCGCCAGAACGATCCCCACCAGGCACACATTAAAAAACCTTTTTTTGAATCCCATGATTTTCCTCCTATAAGAAATGTTTTAGTTGATAGACCAGTAAAAAGTCGCCGAAAGCCATTTCTCGTCATTCCCGTGAAAACGGAAATCCAGAATTTATAATGAGTAATGCGGGCCTGGATTCCCGCCTGCGCGGGAATGACGATTTTTCACGAGATTGTCTTAGTTAACTATCAATAAAAATCCCGAGGCCCTAAGGTTATGGCTCCTTATTCCCCTTTCAAGATACTTCGTCTCAATCTTTCCGACCCCACTTGGCCATCCACTTTGATTTTACTTCTGCATTAACCGTGTAAATCGGCCATTCCCCGTTGAGGGCCCGCACCACCTGGGTCATGGGTCTTTGATGCAGTTCCTTATCAGCCGTCACCGAATACCAGGCACTATGCCCGGTGAGAATCACATTAGGCATGGTGAGCAAGGCATTGTCAGACGTCATGGGTTCGTCAATGGTAACGTCAATACCGGCCCCGGCAATAAGACCTTCCCGTAAGGCCTGAATCAGCCCCCCCTGATCGACACATCCCCCCCGGGAGGTATTGATAAAATAGGCGGTGGGTTTCATCTTCCTAAATTCCTGATAGCCGAACAAATTGCTCGTTTCAGAGTTAAGGGGGGTGTGGGTGCTGATGAAATCCGATTCCTTAAGCAGCGTTGCGAAATCAACCGGCTGGATACCCCGGCTTTCCATCACCGGCCCGAGGACATAGGGGTCATGGGCAATCACCCGCATCCCCAGGCCCTTGGCTTTCAAGGCCGTGGCCGTACCGATCCTGCCCAGGCCGACGATGCCCAGGGTCTGATCCCGCATCCGGAAAACCGGGTGAACGATCCCCATCAGGGCCTTCCGGTCTATGGTCAAAACGACCGGTTTTTCCCGGACCGCCTTATCGATCTGGAGCAACCGGTGCCCCAGAGCCAGCATTAAAGTTATCGCCGCCCCGGAGACTTCGTCGAGGCAATAATCAGGCACGTTGGTAACCGCTATCCCGAGGTCGGTGGCGGCCTCCAGGTCGGTTTTGTCGTACCCGATGCCGACCCCGGCAATCAGACGGCATTTGGGAAGGGCGCTCAGCAGGCGCCGGTTAAAAGGATGGATGGAGACCACACCGATAATAGCGTCGGCGTCATGGGCCTGGGCGATAATCTCCTCTTCCGTCATCCAGACCCCTTTGACCAGGGTTGTCCCCAAGGAGTCCAGCAGTTCATCTCCAAAATCGACACCCGGCATGGCAATAATATTAACTACCTTCAAACCCATAAACTACCTCCTTTTGTCAGGTTCTTAAATTACCACTCTGGGGATTTCTTTTACGTCATTCCGGCGAAAGCAGGAATCCAGGTTCCTCAAACGCAAGCCAGTAATGCTCGTTTTACCAGGGTTTTGGCGATTTGGACCATATACCGGTTACAGCTCATAGGCTTTGCCCCGGCCACGGCCACCTCGCCGGCGGCTTCGGCGGTTGTTTCATCAATCCGTTTTCCAAGGATAAATTTTTCGGCCTCCTCGACCTTGTAGGGTTTGACATAGACCGCATTGAGACAGATCCTGGCGGCACTGACGTTCCCGTCGATGGTGCTGATCAGGGCCGCACAGTTCACAATGGGAAAATCAATCGTTTTCCTTATAGCAAATTTAAGGAAGGCGCTCCGCGATTGACCCGATGGTTTCGGCACCCGTATTTCCTTGACGATTTCATCATGATCCAGGACCGTGGTTTTTCGCACCCCTACAGCGAAAAAATCTTCGGCCTTTATGGTTCTCTTGGAGGTTTCTATCCTGCCGTCCAGGGCGATGAGGGCCGGGGCCGTGTCGCTGGGATGAACGGCATAGCAGCCCTGCTCCACACTGCCGCCGAAGATGGAGTGATATCTGTTGTCCCCCTCAATGGCGTAGCATCGGCCGCCGCCTTTTCTAAGACAGGGGAATCTGTTCTGAGGATTCCGGTAATACCAGCAACGAATGTCCTGGCAGATATTGCCTCCTATGGTGCCCATCTCCCTCAGGTGAGGAGAAGCCGTTCGATGGGCCGCCTCGGCCAGTGCTCCATAACCGGCCTTGACCGTCATATCTTTGGCAATATCCTCCAGCCTGGTGAGGGCGCCTATCTTCAACCCATCCCCGTCTTCACGGATATAATCCAGACCGGAAACGGTCTTGATATTAATCAGGGCTTCGGGATAACGGGGAAGGATCTCATCCTTCATCCGTCCCAGAATATCGGTACCCCCGGCGATAATCTCCGCCTTGTCACCGAACCGTCTCAGCGCCGAAACGGCTTCGTCGATAGTCTGAGCGTTAACGTGTGCAAATGTCCTCATTCTGTCCTCCCATTAATGTGCAAAGAGCATAGAGCATAGTGTAAAAATAGGTGTCTCTTTCTGTGCAATCACATCCTGCCCTCGCCCCTTTGATCTCTGCCCTATGCACTCTGCCTTATGCTGTCTTCCCCAAAGCCCTCAAAATCTTGTCCGGGGTAATCGGAAAGTCATCGACCCAGACCCCCAGGGCGTTGTAAACCGCCGGACCGAGAAGGGGGGGCAGGACCGTAGCCACATCCTCACCAATGCCGACGGTCCCATAAGGCCCATAACCCATGCCCGTCTCCACCAGAATCGTATCAACCGGACCGCAATCGAGCATCGTGGCTATCTTATAGTCCAGAAGGTTACCGTTCAGCATAACACCCGTGGCCGGGTCATGGACGACTTCTTCGCTCCTGGCCCGGCCGACGGCCATGAAGGTCCCACCGTACTGCTGGGCTTCGCAGCCCTCCCAACTGATCACCTTACCCACGTCGTTCACATTGACCACCCTGGTAATCACCACCTCGCCGGTTTCGGTATCCACTTCGACCTCCATAAAATGGGCCTGTCGGCAAAGACGCAGCCGTATGTGGGCATAGGCCCCTTCCTGGACCTGCCAGCCATAGGCAAAGAGCGGGGGTGAATAGGACATCCTCGGCAAGGCCGGCTCGTGGCCTATTTTCATTTCTCCCATGCTCAT
The DNA here is from genome assembly GCA_964627515.1 of uncultured Thermodesulfobacteriota bacterium. Lineage (GTDB taxonomy): Bacteria > Desulfobacterota > RBG-13-43-22 > RBG-13-43-22 > RBG-13-43-22 > RBG-13-43-22. The sequence continues at coordinate 18,818 of CAZVHO010000007.1, forward strand.
AGGTCCCCCGATCCCAAGGGGCCCCACATATTCCGATAGGGTCATTCGCTTCGCTGGATCGGCCTTGACGTAAATCACACTGTCCTTGATATCCAGATCATCGGGTTTCAGGTCGGAAAAAGGGGCAGGAAAATCTCCCCGCTGCGACACCCCCCTGGGGCTTGTGGCCGCTTCAAGGATTCGTCTTTTCAATATCCGGGCCGCGTTCCGGATGGCGAATCCGTTCACCGCCAGGTTGGTGGAGGAATCAGGAGTATGGGGAAAGAAACCGGTATCATGATGGGGTCGATAGAAAACATCCTCCACCCGCATTCCGAGCTCATCGGCGGCGATCTGACAGTAAGAAGTTTCAGCATTCTGACCACCATCGGCCCTCATTCCGAGGATGCTGGCCGTTCCGTCGCTCCGTTCGATACGTATGGCGATTTCGCTCGACCCGGCTGAATCTTCCCATTCATGGGTCCAGGTAAAGGCCAGGCCGTGCATCCGGCCATTGGGGAGTTTTCTTTCTCCGGGCCTGTGCCGTCTCGCATCCCATCCTATAGCCGCCTTGCCCTTATCGATACACTCTCTGAGGCTGTCTCTGACCGGAAACCCTAATTCTTCTTTTTGTTTATTGAGCCATTCGAGATCATGCCCATCGGCCCCATCATTGATGAGCGCCACGTCTATGGGATCGAGGCCCAGGGCATTGGCCACATGATCAAAGACCATGGTCAGGGAAAGGGTATTGGGGGCCTGTTCGCACCGGACCGGAACGGTCGGCCCTTTGTTGATCATGACGGCCTGCAGTTTCCCATAGAGGTTCGGGATTCTGGTATTCTCCATCAGGTGGCCGATGATCCCGAAAACAGGCGCATCCTGATTACTCATGACCGCCTTGGCCTTCACCGCCGTAATGGTCCCGTCCATTCTGGCCCCGACGGTAAAGGAGTAGACCCCGGCATCGGCCTGGGCGCCGTAGAAATCCTCTCTCCGGGTGAATAGCCACTTGACGGGCCTTCTGGTCCTCCTGGCGGCCACGGCGGCGCAATAGGTCCCTCCCAGGTTCCAATGCATCTGGCTCCAACCGCCGAAACTGGCCCCCTGATAGAGGCAGTGCAATTGAATCCTGTTTGTCGGAATGCCTCCGAACCAGGTGGCAATGGCCCGCTTGCAGATATGAGGCCGCTGCTGCTTGACCCAGACTTCCGGGTAATCTCCGTTCCATTTGAATACGCCGCAGGGCCGCTCCGGCCCTATCCAGGTGTGGTAAGAGCGTCGGCACTGAAACTCGATGACCTGGTCCGCTTCTTTTAGACCCTTTTCTACATCACCCCGTTGATGCACGTCGAGACCTTCATTATAGACATTGCCGTTGGGAAATAACTCGGGGACGGTCAGAGGAGCGCCGGGCTCCGCGGCCTTCTCCGGATCCAGGAGAAAAGGGCGCTGCTCCCACTCCACCTGGATGAGCTTCAGGGCCTGCACGGCGATCTCTTCCGTATCGGCCGCAATGGCCGCCCCGATCTCCTGGCCCTCAAAGTAAGCGATGTGCGGTATAGGGGGTTCATTGGACGGAAAGTGGCCGCCCAGATCGGCACCCGGTGGCAGTTCCGGATCATCATACCGCAGCACAACCCGGACGCCGGGCAGGGACTCGGCCCGGCTGGTATCCAGGCGCACAACCCTGGCATGGGGATGGGGAGAGGTCAGGAATCTCATAAAAAGCATTCCCGGCAGATGGACATCCATGGTATAGATGGCGGCCCCGTTGGCCTTCTCCACCCCATCGATCCGGCGAATACCCCGCCGGCCGATATGGGTGTAGGCATCAAGGGGATATTTATCCGCCCGGATATTATCTACGAGTTCGAGAACCTTTTTAATTGTGTCTTGGCTCATTGCCTGCTTTTGAGAATTAAGTCCTCAGGCCCTCCAGGGGCGCCGTTAATCATGAAAATGGAATTAAAAGAAGCTATAAGTGATGCGTTCGTAAAAAGTCCAAAAGCGCCGATTTACGTCATTCCCGTGAAAACGGGTCCCGCCCTTGGCGGGATTAATTAGTTACATATAGCCTGGATTCCCGCCTTCGCGGGAATGACGAGTTATTACGAGACCATCATAAATTATTTTTTTTCTATTCCTTGTTTGCCTCTCGCCTCTCACCTCGTACCTCTTATCGGTATTTTTCACTCACCCTCCACTTAAAGGGGCCAGGACGTGCATTTCATCTCCCTCTTTCAGGACCTTGCCTCGATCGGAGGGAATCCCGTTCAAAACAACAAATACATTGATCCGTTCCGGAAAGTGTAACCTCTGCAGGACCTGATCTACGGTGGCCCCTTCCGGCACCTCCACCCGATCTCCCTTGAGAAAGTGCTCAGGAAATTTCACATAAAACCGAAGGACCGCACTCACTTTGACATCAATAACCATATTAAACTACAGTTCGGAATTCGGATTTCGGAATTCGGAGTTTAGAGTTTAGAGTAAGGTATACGGTTTTTTAAACCTTGAACCCTGAACCTTGAACCTTGAACCTGTTTTCATTATCCCTTCCCCAACGCCTTCAAAACCTTATCCGGAGTGATGGGGAAATCATCGACCCAGACGCCCAGGGCATTATAGACGGCCGGTCCGAGAAGGGCGGGAACCACCGTGGCTATATCTTCACCTATACCCACCGAGCCGTAAGGCCCATAGCCCAAACCCGTCTCTACCAGAATCGGATCGATGGGACCGCAATCCAGCATGGTGGCAATCTTGTAATCCAGAAGGTTCCCGTTGAGCAGGACGCCGGTCGGCTCATCCCAGATAAACTCTTCGCTCCGCCCCCGGCCTAGGGCCATATAGGTTCCACCGTATTGCTGTCCTTCGGCCCCTTCGGGGGACATGACCTTACCCACGTCGTTCACATTAACCACCCTTTTGATGTCGATCTCGCCCGTCTCGGTGTCCACTTCAATCTCCATAAAATGGGCCTGCCGGCACAAACGGTGCCTTCCCGTTTCGGTCCCGAATCGCCCCTGGCGATGATAAGCCCAGACATAGACCGGTTCCCGGGTAGTGTTCTGGATGCTGGCATATTCCCTTTGGGCGATCAGACTGCCGGAAACATCCTTGGTCACCTCTGAAACCTTTTTCCTGATCGAAGGATCGGCCTTCACAAAAATAATACCGTCTTTGATGTCCAGGTCTTCGGGGTTAAAGCCCGGGAAGGCCGGAGGATCCACCCGCTCGATGACATCCACCGCCGTGGTGGCCCGCTCCAGGAGCTTCTGTCTGGCCAGTTTGGCCACCTTCTTCATCACATAGCCGTTGGTGGTCAGATTACAGGAACCGTCGGGGGTCATGAGCGGCAGATAGACATCGTCCTGATGTCTGAAATGCACCTGCTCAATGGGGACTCCCAATTCCTCGGCCACGATCTGGCAATAGGTGGTCTCGGCATTCACCCCGACGTCAGCCCGGAAAGCGATGATGTTCACCGACCCGTCCTGCTGGACCAGTAATCCGGCGGCCCCGGCCCCCCGGCCATCGTCCCATTCATGATCCCAGGTAAACCCCAGGCCGTGCATCTTGCCGTTGGGAAGTCTACGGGCACCGGGCGGATGCCAGTTTTTCTCCCAATCAATAGCGGCCTTGCCTTTTTCGATGCATTCCCGGAGGCTGTCCCGCGCCGGAAAGCCATGTTCTTCTTTGAAGGCCGCCAGATAATCCATATCTCTTCCTTCAACACCGTCGTTTTTCAGGGCCACTTCAATGGGATCCATATCCAGGGCCGCTGCAGCGTGGCTGAAGATATGGGTAAAACAGAAACTGGGGGGCAGTTGTTCGCAGCGAAGGGCCATGACCGGTCCCTTGTTGACCTGGGCCAGGATGGTCTCCGAGTAAATATGGGGGATCCGCGTATTTTCCAGCAAATGTTCGGCCGGTTCGTAAGACATGTTTTCAAAATAGCTTTTGATCTTGACGGCCGTGATAGTACCGTCCAGCTTTACACCGACCCTGAAGGTACAGTTCATGACATCCATAGCGCCGAAGGTGAAATCGTCCCGGCGATTAAAAATCCACTTAACCGGTTTTCGGGTCCGTTTAGCCAATATTGCGCTCATGTACTGGGGCATCATGCCCCAGCTCACAAAATTCCACCCGCCGAACATGGCGCCGTTATAAGGGCAATTGACCTTGACTTTACTCATGGGCAGGCCGAACCATTCCTTCATAACCCACTTGTGTTCAAAGGGGTGCTGATGATGGAGCCAGAGTTCGACGCAATCCCCTTCCCACTTGCTGATCCCACTGAGCATTTCGGCATCCGGGCAGCCGTGGTAGCGCCTTCGGGCCTTAAATTCAATGATCTGGTCGGCTTCCCCAAACCCCTTTTCGATGTCGCCCACCTGCAGAATAGGTGAAGGCTGAAAGGGCGGTTTTTCATTGCTCTCCGGCAGCCACTCGGGCCTGGTCAGGGGGGCGCCGGGTTTAAGGGCCTCCTGGCCGTCAAGGAAAAAAGGGCGCTTTTCCCAATGCGTCTTGATCAGCTTCAGGGCCTGGTCGGCGATTTCCTCGGTTTCCGCGGCCACAACGACCCCGACCTGCTGACCTTGGAAATAGGTGTAACCGGGGAGGATATCTTCTTCGGTCCCGAAGACGCTTATGGCCTTTTTCCCGGCAATTTCCGGGTCATCATAGCGCAATACGGCCCGGACCCCGGGCAGGGACTCGGCCCGGCTGGTATCCAGGCTTATGATCCTGGCGTTCGGATAGGGAGAGGTCATAAATTTCGCATACAGCATACCGGACAGGGTTATATCCCTGGTGTAAACAGCCTCACCGCTGGCCTTTTTGTACCCATCTATCCTGCGGACTCCCCGTTTTCCGACGAACTGGAAGGCCTCCGGTATAAACCGATCGTGGTCCATAGGATTGCTGGGCATTTCCGAAATGGGAACTCTGTTCGCTGTTCGGTGTTCGGCCTCCGGCCCAGAGGGGCCTACGCCCCGGAGGGTGTTCGGCGAAACAACATCCTTATCCTTCGGCCCCGAAGACGTAACACTCAACGACTCATTAGTTTCCATGGCCATGGTCTAATCCTCCGTTGGGGGACACCGTTTTTGGGCTGCTTCCCGCACGGCCTTGGGGTGCTGGGGATAGGTGCCGCACCGGCAGAGGTTGCCGGAAAGGGCCTCCCGGATCTCGTCCTCCGTGGGGTCCGGATTTTTATCAAGCAAGGCCTTGGCAGTGACCACGAATCCCGGCGTACAGTACCCGCATTGCATGGCATGGTGTTTGACATAGCTCTCAATCAGGGGGTGATCGGCCTGGGCCACACCCTCGACCGTCTCGAGGTGCTTCCCGTCACACTCAATAGCCAGGGTCATGCAGGAGAGGATGGGGCGGCCCTCCATGATAACCGTACAGGAACCACAGGCCCCCCGGTCGCAGAACATCTTGACACCGGTCAGACCCATCTGATCATGAATGAGCTGGTAAAGGGTCATATTCGGCTCAACCCTAAATTCATGCCTCCGGCCGTTTACGAAGAGGTGGATAAGGCCGTAAGGTTTCGGCAAGGGTTCTGTTCCGTGTTCGCCGACGACATGGGTCTTGAGGGCCTCATGATCGTCAAAGGGCGCTGCACAATAAGGGCATAGAGTGCTTGTCATTATTCCTCCGTTTCCAATGTCGATCGTTGATTGTTAAAAGACTCATAAAAAGTCACCGGAGTCCCCTTTTCGTCATTCCCGTGGAAACGGGAATCCAGTGTCTTTAATAGGTTTGGCATTATCTGGATTCCCGCCTGCGCGGGAATGACGAGTTTTTGCATAGTCATCATTATTAGACTACCCAGGACCTTTATCTTTCAGTCATCAATCATCGATCTCTCAAAGTCCTTAAAAACACCGACTGCTGAATTCTGTTTTCATAATCATTTCTAAAATATTTAAGGGTGTCGAGCACCGGGACCGGTGCCGCCTGGCCCAGACCGCACAGGGAAGAGGCCATCATCAATCCTGAGAGGTCTTCCAGGGCCTTCACATCCTCCGGTACACCTTCTCCTCTGGTGAGTCTTTCGAAGATCTCCACCATGACCTCCGTCCCCTCCCGGCAGGGGGTACACTCTCCGCAGGACTCCTCGTTCAAGAAGGTCATGGTCCGGTAAACAAAGTCGATTACGTCTCTTCTGGTGTTAAAGACCAGGACGGCCCCGGAGCCTAAAACGGTTTCGTATGAGAGGGGGGTCAGGGTCATGGAGGCCGAGACGACCCCTCCGGTGGCTCCGCCGACCTGGACCATCTTCACCTCTTTTGCACCCGCCAGGTCCAGGAGCTCGGAAAGCCTGGTTCCCATGACCAGTTCATAAACGCCCGGTCTCTCGACGTCCCCGCTCACGGAGAAGACCTTGGTGCCGGCGCTTTTCGGCGTACCGATGGAGGCGAACCAGGAGGCGCCCTTTTCGATAATGGGGACGATATTCATCAGGGTCTCTACATTATTGATGATGGTCGGTTTGCCGAAGAGACCACTCGTCGGGGGGAAGGGCGGACGGAACCGGACCTCGCCGCGCTGGCCTTCGATAGAGTTCATGAGGGCCGATTCCTCTCCGCAGATGTAAGCACCGGCGCCTTCCCGTATCTCGATGGGCAGGTCGATAAGGCCCTTTGCGGTGGCCTGATCGATGGCCTCCTGAAGGCCTCCTAAAAGATAACGATACTCTCCCCGGAGATAGAGGTAAGCCTCCTTGGCCCCAATGGCATAGGCGGCAATGGCCATGCCTTCAATGAGAGAGAAGGGATCGTGCTCGATGATATAGCGATCCTTGAAGGTACCGACTTCGCCTTCGTCGGCGTTACAGATGAGATATTTTTCATCTCCCGAGGCCCTTTGGGCCAGCTCCCATTTCAGACCGCAAAGAAAGCCTGCACCGCCCCGCCCTCTCAGGTTCGAGGCCTTAACTTCGGGAATGACCCATTCGGGTCCCATCCTGCGGGCTTTGGATAAGGCCTGGAACCCACCCCGCTCCACATAGGTGGCAATATTCCCAGGATCTATGGTTTCACAGTGTCGGAGAACGATTTTCTCTGGCATCATACCCTCCTGCCTTCCTGATATTCTTTCAGGATACCGGTGATCTTTTGCGGCGTGAGGTTTCCATGAACGGTATCGTTAATGAGCATGGCCGGGGCCTGGTCACAGGCGCCGAGGCAATTGGTGAGTTCAAAGGAAAAGACCCCGTCAGCGGTGGTCTGGCCGGGCCTGATACCGAGAGTTCGCATCAGACTTTCAATAATCATAAACCCGTTCTTCAGGTGGCAGGGGAGGCTTTTGCATATCCTGATGATGTTCTTTCCCTGAGGCTTTGTCGAAAGAAAGGCATAGAAGGTGGCTACACCGTAGACCTCGCTCAGGGTGACACCGCAGTCCCTGGCAATCCCGGTCATCGCCTGTTCCGAGAGATAGCCCTCTGCCCTCTGCCGGGCTAAAAGGAGACCCAAAAGCTTCTCCCGCATCTCTTCCCTCTGCCCTTTGCTCTCTGCTTTTTGCCCCTTGCCCTCGGGCCTCTGCTCTCTGCCCTCTCTACGCTTTACCCCCTCCGGCCACAAGAGGGCCGAGGTGGGGCAGTAATCGATACAGATGCCGCAGTCCCTGCAGACCTCCTTGTCCAGGGGAATATCGAAATCGACCACGACCTTGGAGCCGAATCCCCGATAGGCCATGCTGTAGACCTTTTGACCGGCCATCTCGGTGCAGGCCCGGATGCACTTACGACAAAGGATGCATCGGGACAGGTCGCGGCGAATATAGGGGCTGACTTCTTCGACGGCATAGAGGCGAGGCCTTTTCACCGGGAAGCGGGGAGGGCCTGCTTCCAGATCGGAGGCGAGTTTATGGAGGGCGCACTCCCGCGCTTCGGAGTCGGTCACACAGGGTCCCGTGTGCCCGCTCAGGAGCAGCTCGATCGTTGCCCGACGGGCCTCCAGGACCTTCGGCGAGCCCGTCCGGATCACCATGCCTTCGGCAATGGGGGTGTGGCAGGAACCGACCAATGTCCGGGAGCCCTCCACCTCCACCACGCAGATCCGGCAATTGCCCGCGGGCCTGATCCCCTCCTCATGGCAAAGCCTGGGAATCTCGATACCCGCCTGGGCAGCGGTCTCGAGGATGGTCCGCCCGGCATCGCCTGTTATCTCTTTACCATTAATAATTACCTTGATCGGCTTCATCTTCTCTGCTCCCTCAGAAATTTCTTTGAAGGACATTCTTTTCAGCGAATGGCATAACCGCCGTCGACGAAAATGGTGGCGCCGGTGACGAAATCAGAGGCCCTGGAAGCCAGATAGACCGCCGTACCGGCCAGATCTTCCGGGGTACCCCAGCGGCTGGCCGGGGTTCGCAGGAGGATTTCATCATTGAGCGGCAGACCCTTTACGGCCGCCGTCAAGTCCGTCTCAATCCATCCCGGTGCGATGGCATTGACCTGGATGTTAAAGGGGGCATATTCAATGGCCATGGATTTAGTAAGCTGCACGATAGCCGCCTTGGCCACACTGTAGGAGGCATGAAAACCGGAGCCGAACCGGGCATACTCACTGGCAATGTTGATAATCTTTCCAGAGCCCCGCTTGACCATGGAACGAGCCGCCAGCCTGGAGAGGAAGAAGCCGACATTCAGGTTCGTTTCGATCACCCGGTCCCAATCTTCCGCCTTTTGTTCCAGGGTCCCCCCGATGACGGCTATCCCGGCATTATTGACCAGGATGTCCACCGGTCCAAGGGTCTGTTCCACCTCCTCCAGGGCCGGTTCCAATTGGTCACGCTGAGTGAGGTCGATTTTAACGGCCATGGCCGGCACACCGAGGGCCTTAAGTTCATTAACTACATCCTGATTCTTTTGACCATTCCGGGCCAGAACCGACACCCCCGCACCGGCCCGGGCCAAACCAAGGGCCATACCGCGGCCGATGCCACCGTTCCCGCCGGTCACTACTGCAACGCGTCCACGGAGATCAAAAAGAGTTATTGCTCCCATAAATCCTCCTTGTTATCTTGTTATCGCCCCTGCAGGAACTTCCCAACGCCTCCCGACAGCATAATCGCTACCAGAAGGATGAGGCCCTTGATCATGTCGGTAAGATAGCTGGGCACCATGAGGATGACCAATCCGTTAACCGCCACTACGACGATGAGCACGCCCACAAGGGTGCCCAGGATATGGAATTGTCCGATACGAATCGTTGCGGCGCCTATGAAGGCAGCACCCAGGGCATCCAACAGATACGGAGGGCCCTGAAAGGTATTTGCGTTCATGGTCGACGATGTGAGCAGGATACCCGCCACAGCACCGCAAAGGCCTGACAACATCAACCCGAGAGACCTGTTCCATTCCACCTTAATCCCCGATAGTTGCGCAGAGACGGGATTCCCTCCGATGGCGTCCATCCGCCTGCCCGTAGGCAGATAGTTGTGCAGAAACCAAAGTACGAAGAGGAGGCAGATCATAAAGATGAAACGGAAGGGAATTCCCAGGACATCTCCCCTCCCGAAGAATTCGAAGACCGGTGGCAGATCATATATGCCCAGCCCCTTTGTGACCGCCATACAGAACCCGCTGATGACAAAGGAAGTAGCCAGGGTGCAGACTAAGTTGGGAAGCCCCACGTAGGCAACAAGGAAGCCGTTCAGAGCGCCCATAAGGACCCCGGCCAGAAGGCCGCAGCCGATACCGAGGGCCATCCCGCCCCCGGCTACCATGACCTTGGCCGCCACAATCCCGGATAGGGATGCTATGGCCCCGATGGACATATCAATATCGCCCATTTTTAGCGCACAGGTCAACCCGGCCGCCATAACAGAAAGGATTGCTATCTGCCCCAGCAGGTTCACCGCGTTGGTACCCGAGCGAAATGCCGGAAGGAGGATACTGAAGACCACGATCATGCCGAAAAGGCATATTACCGTACCGTACTTGGCGGCAAATGCCAGGGCCTGCCTGTTTGCTGATTCCTTTGCTTTCATGAAACCCACTCCTTAGTCGCTTATTATCACTCTGGAGATTTATCTCTAATTTTTCTAAAACGCGCCTTCAACGGCCTCTGGCCTGACGATGCTGGATACTGGATAAAACCAAAATACCGATCCTGGATAAAAATTCAAAATCCGGCAGAAAATATCAAGCATCAAGTATCCAGACTCAAGCACCTGTCGGCCCTTTCTCCAAACAGAGGGCAAGAAGAGACGTCAGGTCCGTTTCTTCCCTTTTGAGGTCCGCTTTGACCCTGCCCTGATCGAGCACCAGGATACGGTGGGCAAGTCCTACCACTTCGATGAGATCGGACGATATGACCATAATCGCCACACCCTTTCGGGCCAGATCGGTGACAAGCTGATAAAGGGCGAACTTGGCTCCCACGTCGATCCCCTTGGTTGGCTCATCGAGGATCAGAATCTTCGAATCACTGCAGAGCCATTTGGAGACGACGACCTTTTGCTGATTGCCACCACTGAGCGAGGCAACTCCTTGATCGAGGCCGTAAGCCTTCACAGCCGTCAAACGGACAAACCCCTCGGCTAAGAAACTCTCTTTCCAGCGGCTCAAAACGGGGATCCGAGACGAACGCCATAATTTTTTAAGGCTCGCCAGGGTAATGTTTTGTTTGACGTCCATCGGCAGGACCAACCCCTGGCTGTGCCGCTGTTCCGGAACAAGGCCGATACCGTATCGGATGGCATCGACCGGTGATTGGATATCCACCTTTTCCCCCTGGATGAAGATATCACCCCCGTCTTTTCGGTCGGCTCCAAAAAGCAGGCGGGCCAGTTCCGTCCGACCCGAACCCACCAGACCGGCCAAACCGAGGATTTCACCCTGTCGCAGTTGGAAACTCACATTTTTAACGGCACTGCCCCGGGAAAGGTTTTTTACTTCCAGGCAGACTTTATCCAGCGGATCATCTTTCGGTGGGAAGACGTCTTTCAGTTCCCGCCCTAACATCATCGCATACAATTTTCCCGAATCGATGACCTTCACCGGGACCGTCCCCACTTTTTTCGCATCCTTGATGACCGTTACCCGGTCGGCTAATCTAAATACCTCTTCCATGCGGTGGGAGACATAGACTATGGCCTTGCCGCCCTCTTTCAGGTGGGAAATGGAGCGGAAGAGTTCGTCGACCTCGCTGTGAGTCAAAGACGTGGTGGGCTCATCCATGAAGATGATCCGTGATTTCATTGCCAGGGCACGATTAATGACGGTCTTCCACTGGTCGATGAGGGGAAGCTCCCCAACAGGCCTGCGGAAATCGGCATCTATGGGTATTGCCGCGGGGATGTCGTGTGCCATTTCCACCATTTTCTTGAGTCGCACCATCCCGAGACCGTTTTTCGGGTATCTTCCCAGGAATATATTCTCGGCAATGGAGAGATGGGGCACCACGTTGAGGTCCTGATGGATGAAGGCGAGACCGAGGTCTTGGCTATCCCTGGGGCTGGAGATAGCCTTGACCTGCCCGTCCATCAAGATCTCCCCTTCCTCTGCCCGGAAAAGGCCGGCAATGATCTTGATCAACGTTGATTTACCCGCTCCGTTCTCGCCGATAAGTGCATGCACCTCTCCACCACGGACATCGAAGTCCACCTTGTCGAGGGCCCGTTGACCTGAAAAGTCTTTTACGATTCCCCGGGCCTCTAAGAGTGTCTCCCCACTTCCCGTCTGTTCCATCGATCAGGTCCTCTCCAGATGGGTTAGATTCTCAGGATAATGCTTTCAGTAGTCAGCGATCAGCATTCAGCTAACCCATTAACGGTAAAGGATTTTGCTAAAAGCTGATGGCTGACCACGTCACCTGCTTTTTATTACGAAATCCGAAATCGGATTTATTTAACCTGGAAATCAGGCTTACGTCCCTTGTAGCCTAAAGGATTCGTGAAATATCCTTTTGGCGGGAGGTTTTCCTTTGTAACCATCCTCGCCAGAAACGGATAGAACTGCTGGCTCGGTACGGAGTCCCCCTTAAACACCTTTTCGAAAATGGTGAATATCTGATCATTCATCTCCTTGAGCTGGCCGGTGAAACCTGTTCCCGCCCACATTGTGGGAAGATTTCGGATTTCATTATAGGTATTCGGGCTATCATCAACCGTTACCACAACAACGTCATCCCTTCCCAGCTCATGAGCGGCCCGAGCGGCAGTCACACCCATGCCCTCCCAGGTGGCGGCAATACCCTTAATCTCTTTCTTGGTATCGCCCAGAAGGGTATTCTTCGTCTGGTCTTTGGCCCACTGGAAAGGATCGCCCATAGGTGTCCACTGGAGATCCTGAGCAATCTTGAGGCCGTATGCCTGGGCTACACCTTTGATAGCGGTGAGCCTCACTTGATGCATCTCTATGATCGGGATAGAGATCGTAATGATTTTATCGCCTGCCTGCAGCTTGCCGGCCATATACTCGGCGCTCGTGGCTGCCATGGTCGCTTCCATGGGGCCTACCTCCGCCAAAACGCCGGGCCATCTCTCGCCTATGTTCGCGACGGTAATGACGGGGATGCCTTTGTCGAAGGCCATTTTCAACTGCTTGTCAATGCTCTTCAGTGTGTTCCAGTGGAGGATAATCCCATCAAAACCGGCAGAGATCATGTTTTCCATGAACGATGGTCCCTCCGCCGTGTTGCTCTTAAGATCGAAGAATTGAATTTGCCACTTTCTTTTATCGGCCGCCGCCTTATGCTCCCGATTGAACCATCCGGCGATTTCGATTCCCGCATTGGGATCCAGGACACCGATCTTGATCTGCTTTTTTTCCTTTGGATTGATCTTCATAACCGGTCCCGAACCGAACGACGGTCCCACCATCATGGTCACGAAAACCAATGCCGACAAGAATATTAAAATCCTCTGACTTACCTTTTGAATGCTTTTCATAATCTGCCTCCTTTCGGCTTTTTCATGTGTGCGCTGTTCTCTACAAAGGCTTATAATTCCCCGATGATCCCTGGTTTTTTCTTAACCCCACCCCCTTTCTCTTAAAGCGATGCTGGATGCTGGAACCTTGATACCGGATATTCAAGAAACCCTTTTACCAAGTGTAAGACTCAGAAGTGATACGCCTTTTACTATCCATTTCGCACTTTCCATTCCCGCATTCCGCATTGGAACCTATTTCTTCTTGTACAGTCTTTCGAAAACCTTTTTTAAATGGAGTTCCACCGCCCCTAACACAGCCTTGATATCCCTTTTTTCTATGGCCTGAAGGATCATCCGATGGCCTTCAATCCCGGCCTTGACATTTTCCACAGAAGAGTCCGAATGTTTGGAATTCCTCAAAACGGCATGATTGACAATAGGCCAGCTTATATTCATCAGCAATCGGTTATGGGCCGCATGACAGAGGGCCAGATGAAACGCTTCATCTCCTTCGGCCGCCGCCTTGAAGTCGATGGGGACCGATTCGAGGGAGGATTCCATTTTTCTCAGCCCCTTGCGGCAGGCCTCGATATCTTCTTTGGTCGCATTCAAGGCGGCATATCGGGCAATACCGGCATCCAGGACACATCGGACCTCGTAAATGCTTCTGACCGTCTCCCGGTTAAGGGCAATTCCCAAGGCTTGGTCTTTTACCATAACATCATGGCTTTCATTGACAAAAGTCCCGCGCCCCGGAAAGACGGTCAGCATGTTTTGTCCGGCCAGGGCCTTGATCCCCTCACGGACGGCGGTCCGGCTCACCCCAAGCATCTCACATAATTGAAGTTCCGAGGGAAGCTTGCCCCCCGGCTCAATTTGGCCTTCCGAAATAAGGGACAGGAGTCGTTGGGCGACCGCCTCGGACAGATTGGTTTTTTTGATGGTTTCCATTGATCGAGTTATTTAATATTACTATACTACCGTATTATGATCATACAACTTAATAAATTGATAAAATCCTGTCAAGAAAAAAATGAACCCGGCTATTAATTTTACAAATTGGCTTTAAATCAATAGGATATAAAATATCGGATAAGGGGCTGGGGTGGTTTTTAAGATGTCCCGGAATTTTTCACTATGATGGGAAACTGGGGTCCATGATGCTCGTGATCGATTATCAGGTCGGAATTGGAAAAACGGCGGCGGCTATAAGGCAGAGAAAATAGGCGGCTATCCCGTCTCAAACTTATACCCTACCCCGTAAACGGAATGGATAAAGGACTGGTTGGGACTGGCGGCGGCTATTTTTTTCCGCAGTTTTTTGATGTGGCTGTCGATGGTCCGGTCGCTGACGATGCGTTCATCCGGATAGATATGGTCCATGAGTTGCTGACGTCCATACAGACGGCCGGGATGGGCGGCCAGGAAATGGAGCAGCTTAAACTCTACGGCGGTGAGGTCCAGATCTTTACCATCCAGTGTGGCCTGATAACGATTTTCGTCCAGGACCAGCCCCTGGGCCTGGATCGTCCGGCCGTCGGCGGTCCGGCGCAAGACGGCCTTGACCCGGGCCACCACCTCCCGGGGGCTGAAGGGCTTGCAGATGTAATCATCGGCCCCGAGTTCCAGACCCAGCAGACAGTCGATCTCTTCGATCCGGGCCGTTACCATGATGATCGGCACCCTGGAAAAGGTGCGTAGTTCCTTGCAGACTTCCAGGCCGTCCCGACCAGGGAGCATCAAATCCAGGAGTACAAGATCCGGCTGGTGCTCCCGGGCCCAGGGCACCACCTCCAGACCGTTTCCGAGACAAAAGGAATCAAATCCGGAGGCCTTCAGATAATCGGCCAGAAGACTGGCCAATTTCGGCTCGTCTTCGACAATCAATATGGTCCCCATCAGGCACATCCTTCTGCACCGGGGAGGGTGATATGGATCTCCAGCCCGCCTCGGGGTGAGGGACGGGCCACAACAGTCCCCCCATGGGCCTCGACGATATTTTTGCAGATGGCCAGACCGAGCCCGGCCCCGCCCAGAGCCCGACTCCGGGATGTTTCCACCCGGTAGAGACGGTCGAAAAGTCGGTCCAGATCCTCTTTCGGCACTCCGGGGGCCGAATCTGCGAAAATTATTTCCGCCAGACCGTTACGGCAATCCAGACGGATGAACAACTCCCCTCCCGGATCCGTGTATTTCAAGGAATTGTCTAAGAGGTTGATGAAAAGCTGGTGCAAACGCTCTGCATCGGCCCATAGAGAGATCTTGATTCCCTCGGGAAGATGCCTGTCGAGACTGATACCCTTACCGGACATCTCGGCCTGAAAAGGTAAAAGGGCGTCCCTCAGGACTTCAGCTAAATCCAGCCATTCCTTCCGGTAGGTCAGGGCCCCGAGATCGGATAGGGCCAACTGATAAAGGTCATCAATCAGACGATGAAGCCGAAGGGCCTCGGCATGGAGCGACCGGATCGCATCCGGATTAATAGGGCGTATCCCCTCCAGTAAAGCCTCTATTTCACCCCGCAGGACGGCCAGAGGGGTCCGCAGCTCATGGGAAATGTCGGCGACCCACTGGCGGCGGGCCTTTTCATTCTTCTCCAGGGTCAGGGCCATGCTATTAAAATCCTGAGCCAGTTGTCCCAATTCATCGTCAGTCTTACCCGAAGAAGAGACCGGGACGCGAACAGCATACTTTCCGGAAGCCAGTTCGCGGGTGGCCGCAGCCAGAGCCCTGATGGGCCGGACCAGACGGTTGGCCAGGGGCAATGAGAACAGCACCACCACCAGCACCAACCCCAAGGCCGAAAGGATCAAAGCCGATTTCTGCCGGGTTAAAAACTGAAGCTGCAGGGGGTTGAGAAACTGTATTGGAGGCAGCCCTCCGATATAGCCCACAGTCTCCTTATTGTGGATGAGGGGCTTGAAATTTCTTCCCCTCATTTCTTCGGGGTTTCCAAATATGGGGATCCGATTGGAGTCTAAAACCATAAAGGGCCATCTTGGGCGGTGCGGGCCCATGGGCGGCGGGGGCAGTGGTGGAACTTCCAGTCTCTTTTCGAAGGACTTCCTTCTCCAGGGGTCGGCATGATCGGATTGGGCATTCAGCAAACGTCCAATCCAGATTTCCGGATTATTCCGCAAAAAATCCCAACTGCCCTGTTCGGCATAGGCCTGTTCCAGACCCTTGGCCGTCTTCTCGAGCCGGCCTTGCTCCAGGGCGTTGAGATATTGGATGAACCCCCGATTGATACTCCACTGCATGATGAGGAACATACACAGCAGGGCCAGACAGGTGGCAGCGAGGATAGAGAGAAAAAGGCGATAACGGATACTCAGTTTCATGATTTTTTTAGATAATCTTACCAATAACGATTTCAGTATTATAATAATTTTGTCTGGTGAAGCAAGCCCTAAACGCCTTTCCGGGAATTTCCCTTTAATTTCCTTATTTCTTCCTTATTTTAGCCATAGTTGTCCTCTAATGATGCCATCAAAAGAATAATCATTCTTCTAACCGCCGATTAAAAAAGGCAGGAAAAAAATTCGCCCTTGGGAAAAAAATACCTGCCCCTCTGCGAAATGGACTGCCCTTTGCCTTTCGTTGACAGGCTGACTCTATTTTTCATTAAGTTACGGTGGAAAAAATGAATAAACGTAAAACCTATACGGGTGACTTTAAGGCTAAAGTGGTTTTAGAATTAATCCGTAATAGAAAGAGCCTGACCGAACTGGCCGCTCAATATGAACTGCACCCCAACCAGATCAAAAACTGGAAATCCCTGTTCCTGAAACAAGCGGTCAAACTCCTCGATGACAAAAGGCGGGCAGGAAAATTAAATCAATAGGGAGCTGAAGCCTTGTTTTAAATTCCATTCTGTAAGAATGAAGCAGTCCTATCGAAAAACTCTATGCAAAAAAAAGATAATTTAATCCCTTGAATCACCCTTTCTTCCGACTCATTGGGAGAATCACCCTTGAATCCCGAAGCCTTGGCCCTTTGAATCCTCCATCGTCATCAGCTCTTTTCTTTTGGGATGATCCGCAAAGTGTTGTCAGACGTAACTTATCCAAATTGAAAAATGTAAGATGGCATCGTGGTTGCTTTATCCGCCTATGAATTCCAATAACCGATCGGATAGAAAGGGGGTGGGTATCAAAATTTTATCATTAAGAGATTGGATGACCAGAAAAAGGCCGAATTATTTTTAACCACGAACCAACATTTAAAAGGAGGTTATTATGTCAAGCAGCATCGGCAGCATAGGCGGCCTGGGCAATAACAATTATCTGTTTCAGATGAATGCCCGGCCCATACAACAACGTCAGGATGATCTATTCAGCAAAATCGACAGTGACAGCAGCAGCGGGATAGATAAAACGGAGTTTTCCGCCTTTGCCAAAAAACTATCGCAGGATAGCGGAAATTCCATCGATGTGGATGATGTTTTTTCCACTTATGATACGGACGGCGATGGGCACTTGAGCAGTGATGAGATGAAGAGCTTTATGCGGGACAATCCACCCCCGCCGCCTCCGAACGGCATGAGCGGCGGCCCCCAGGGCCCGGACGATCTGTTCGCTCAATTAGACGGTAACAGTGACAGCGGGATCGACAAGTCCGAGTTTTCCACCTTCTCCGAAAAGCTCTCGGAGGATACAGGCAACACTATCAATGTGGATGATGTTTTCTCCACTTATGATACGGACGGCGATGGGTCCTTGAGCACGGAGGAGCTGAAGTCCTTCATGAAGGATAACGCTCCCCCCCCCTCCTCCGCCGGGCCAAATGCAACAGGCCGCGTCGGCCTATGGGACAGACCAGAGCAGCGACCAGATGTCTACTCTGCTGGACTTGCTTAAGAACATCTCTGACCTGGTCGGATCAAACGCCAATGGTAACGGCAGTTCCATAAGTGCCTATCTATCAATGCTCATGGAAAACATCAGCAACGGAGCCGGCAGCTCGGTGCTCAATGTAACGGCTTAATCAGTGGAGACGTTGTTTTATAGAATGCATAACTTTTGTAACTACTTGTCATAAAACAAAAAAACGACACAGAATGCACAATATGAAACAACGTCCCCACTTTCATTTTCCTCATTTCTTCCTTATTCCTGCCATATTTGTATGCTATTCTTAATACTGTTAGGAAGTTTCTGGCCAAAGATATTTAAATTTTCTCCTTCTTTGATGTTTTGGTTTTTGGGGGCTGTGGAGAAACCGGTTATATGTTACGAGTAATGCTTATAGAAAGAAACCGTGTTATTCGAGAGATGCTAAGAGAAAATCTTCAAAAATATTTTCCTTCCATAATCATAACCGATGCGGTAAACGGGAAGGGGGCATTATCAAGTATCCAGGAGGTTTCCCCCCATCTTATCTTCATAAGCTTGCAATTGCCTGAAATGAGCGGTCTTGAACTGATCCAGAAAATCAAAAAAGACTTCCCAAACATTCAAATCGCAATTTTGACCAGTTATGATATGCCGGAATATAGGCAGGCGGTCCTCCAAGCCGGGGCTGACCGATTTTTTGTCAAAGAAGCTTTCGCCTGGGAAGAAGCCAAGTCCTTCATCCAGTCGATTCTTTTCAGAAAACGGGTCTGGCAGAAAATCCATAGAGGGTTGGAAGCCGCCGAGCCATTTCTTAATGGGGGAGGGGATTGTCCGGCTGGTAAGTTGAGGAAAAATTGATAGGAATTTTCGTGGGAATGGTCATTGGGGTTTTCAAAACCGGGCGGAGAGGATAATCCATTATGGGCGAGCAAGATGAAATACTGGTGGTCGATGACACTCCAATAACATTGAATCTGCTTACGGATATCCTATCGGCTGAAGGATTCCAGGTGCGATCCGCCAATAATGGAGAACTGGCGTTGGACTCAATCGCTTCCAAACCACCCCGATTGATTTTGCTGGATATCAATATGCCAGAGATGAACGGATTCGAAGTTTGCCGGCGGCTCAAATCAAATGAAGAAAGCAGGGAAATCCCTTTAATATTCCTTAGCGGCCTTACAAACCTCCAAGAAAAAGTGAAGGGTTTTGGACTCGGCGCGGTCGATTTTATTTCCAAGCCCTTCCAACGCGAAGAACTCCTGGCGAGGGTGCGAACCCATTTGGAATTGAGCCATTTGCGGACCAGGCTCGAAGCCCGGGTTCTAGAACGAACGACCCAGCTATACGGGTTGATGGAAGAACTTAAACAAAGTTTAGAAAAACAAAATAAAACTATGGGAGGGATTATTCAAGCCATCGCCTTGACCGTGGGAACCCGGGACCCTTACACAGGCGGCCATCAGAGACGGGTGGCCGACTTGGCCAGGGCCATAGCCCAAGAGATAGGACTCTCCCAGGAACAGATGGATGGGCTGCACATGGCTGGGTTGATTCACGATTTGGGTAAAATTTCGGTCCCTGCCGAAATTTTAAGCAAACCCACCCAACTCAGTACGTTTGAATTCAGCATGATAAAAGGTCACGCAGATGCGGGCTATAACATTTTGAAAGAAATAGACTTCCCTTGGCCCATTGCCGAGATAGTCCTTCAACATCATGAAAGGTCGGACGGTTCAGGTTATCCTCATGGCCTCAGAGGTAAACAAATCCTCCAGGAAGCCCGTGTATTAGCCGTAGCCGACGTGGTCGAGGCTATTGCCTCACACCGTCCCTACCGGGCTGCCCTTGGTATTGAAAACGCCCTGGCGGAAATCTCACAGAAGAGAGATATGCTTTATGACTCTGAGGTAGTGGATGCCTGCTTGCGGCTTTTTAGAGAGAAAGGATTTCAGTTGGAATAAAAATGGCCCTTTTTATGCTCAGGGAAACTTAGAGATTCACCGTCAGGCGGGCCAGGGCAGATTCCCTTAACAATTCCTCATTTCTTCCATATTCCTGCCACACTTCCATTCTATTTTTGAACTTAGGAAACCCGGCCAGGACAAAAAACTGAAAAGGGACATGAAAGGCCGTCGAGACAACACTTAAACAAGGGGGGGGACCTTTTATCCCCTTTGGGTGAAACCATGTACAATATTTTACATACAGAATGGTCAAAAGGATGGGGTGGCCAGGAGATAAGGATCATCCAGGAATCTCTGGAATTCATAAAGAGAGGTTACCGAATGATGATCGCTTGTCAGCCCGGAAGCCGGATTATCTTGGCTGCAGAAGAAAACGGCATCCCTGTTATTCCTTTAAAGATGAGAACGCCCTTAGATCCTTTAGCTATCTGGCAATGCCTTCAGATCATAAAAAGAAATTCGATTAACCTGGTCCACACCCACAGTTCAGTCGATAGTTGGTGCTGTTCCATTGCCGCCAAGTTGTCAGGTCTTCCGGTTATTCGAAGTCGTCACATCAGTGCACCCATCCATCCCAACTATTTTTCCTTCTTTTTATATATGAAATTGGCCGACCGGGTTATTACCAGCGGGAAAATGATTAAAGAAAAAATGGTCAAAGTGAATGGATATGATTCCCAAAAGATAGTTTCTATTCCTACGGGGATCAACGAGAAAACATGCTTTCCGGAACCCAGTAAACAATGGGCCAGAGAGAAATTTCATATAGAAAAAAATGATTTCCTTCTAGGGATCGTCGCCATGCTGAGGAGCTGGAAAGGGCATCTTTATCTCTTGGAAGCTGTAAAAACATTACAGAAGAAGATACCCAACATCAGATTGATTATCACCGGGGAGGGCCCGCAGGGAAAAAATATCAGGAACTATATTACCTACAACGGCCTAACCCAAACCGTGATTATGACCGGTTATCGAAATGAGGTACCTCAAATTCTTAACAGCCTGGATTTATTCGTGCTTCCCTCCTATGCTAATGAGGGAATTCCGCAGGCCATCCTTCAGGCCATGGCTTTGGGGATTCCGATCATCTCCACCTTTGCCGGAGGTATCGAAGAAGTAATACAGAATGGACAGACCGGGACTCTGGTTCCCCCGCGGAATGTTCAGGCTTTAAGCGAAGCCATTGATCGGGTGTACCGAAACAGAGAGGAAAGCTTGAAAATGGCTCATAGTGCCCGGGAGTCAACCTTGAATTATTTTTCAGTTAGAGGCATGGCCGATAATACCGAAAATGTTTATAGGGAAGTATTGGAAAGGAACCGTCCTGAAAACGTTGATATTTCCCCCATCGGAATTAAAACGGTCAACACTCTTTGAAGCGAAAAGGATTGATCCATGAATATTTTTTATTTTCCGACAAAACGGAAGTGTTGGATATTCGACTTTCTTATCCTGCTGTTAGAAGTGGTGGTTTCGTTCTTCCCCAAACGATTAAGATTTATTTTTGTACCGAAGAATTAATTCCTCATTGCTTACTTATTTTAGCCATATTTATTGGCTATTAGTAATCTGCCACAAGGCAGTCTGCGGGGAGACATCGATCAAAAAAACATAAAATGGAGGAATGAGATGGAAAACAATTGCACGCCGATCCACGATTCAAAAAATGCAGAGAACGCAACACTGAAAAGACCGTATATCGTAACAGTTCTTTTTGTCCTATTCATAGATCTGGTTTTTCTCTTTATAATGGCCCTCTGGGCCGGAAAGGCTTCAGCCAAAACAGGCGGTCCAATGCCCCCGCCCATGGGTTTTGGGATGATAGGAGGCGGGGAGCATCCGGAAATGAAGCCCTTCCCGCCCGGTATGCCGGGCGACGGAATGAGGCTCGAGATGATGATGGATGCCGGGCACCCGATTTGGCGGCACCTTAGCGTACTCGGCCTTGATGAAAAACAGGAAGGGGAAATCCGGGAGATGAAAAGCAGGGTAAGGAAAGAGATGATCAGGAAAAGGGCCGATGAGCAGATCGTCGGGATTGAATTAAGAGACCTTCTCGAAAAAGACCCGGTCGATATGGAGGCCGTCGAGATGACGGTTAAACGGATAGAGGTCATAAGAACGGAAATACACCTTTCCCTCATCAGGGCCGTGGAAGAGGTCAAAACAAAGTTAACACCGGACCAGAGGGAAAAACTCCAGGAGATGCGGAAAGCCGGTCCCAGGATGAGAGAGCGAGGACTGAGGGAAGAGATGATGGACGATCGTCTGGGTATGCTTTCACCTTGGGAGGTGGGAGAGGATGAGGATACGGTTCTGGAAATGGACCTCAGGTAAACTTTGCAATCAAGAGGTCACCAACCCTGGTTTTCTCTAAGGCGAACCATGGGCGGCCTCTTTCCTGGCGGTGACGGGACCAAAAATGAATAGGCTTACCTTTTTCACTTGACATTTTCAAATGATTATTTTAAATACTTATTTGAATTTATTATAGTCAGGGGAAAATGAAATGAGGATCCCAAAAAAAGGTGTTGCCAAAACTGCCAAAAGCCTGTTGGCGGCGGCCAGCGATGTTTTCGCCAAGAAAGGCTATCGGGAGGCAACCGTTGCAGAAATCTGCGAACGAGCCAAGGCCAACATTGCAGCGGTAAATTATCACTTCGGTGATAAAGAGACCCTTTATACCGAAGCCTGGCGGCACTCCTTTTCTGAATCCGTGAAACAACATCCCCCGGATGGCGGTGTGAGTAAGGCCGCACCACCCGAAGAGCGCCTGCGAGGTCAGGTGGTAGCCCTTTTGCGTCGAATTGCTGACGAAGACAATAGAGAATTCTCCATTGTGCAAAAGGAACTCGCCAATCCCACGGGGCTGTTAAATAAGGTCCTGCGAGAAGAACTCCGGCCCCTGCAAGAAAGGATGGAGATCCTGATTCGTGAGCTGCTTGGCCCGCATGTGTCGGACATTCAGGTACGGTTTTGCGAGATAAGCATCATAAGTCAGTGTATTAATCCAATGGTTGTGAGAAAGGGATCTAAGGAAAGGGAAGAAGACAAGGATAGTCCTCCTGGAGTCGATGATATCGAGGCCTATTCGAGACACGTCGTGGAGTTTTCCTTAGCTGGAATCCGAGCAGTCCGAGATGGAGATGGAAAGAAACGAAGGGGTCTCAAAAAGCGATGAGGGAATGGAGAGGCCCAACCATAGGAGCAACCCATGATTTTTCTTTATAAAACAACCTGGATCAGACCGGCGTTATGTCTTCCTGTGGTCCTGTCGGTTCTGGTCCTGAGCGGGTGCGCTACTGTGGGCCTTGATTATGTCCCACCAGCCACCTCTGTTTCGGCAACCTGGCATACCGGGCTCAAAGGGGGTCTGACCATTGACGAGAATGGTCCCCAAGGTCTGGCCGCCTGGTGGACCCTATTCAATGATCAGGAGCTTTCCAGCCTGGTCAACCGCGCCGTAGCCGGCAACCTGGACCTGAAGAAGGCCCGGGCCCGGGTCCGCGAGGCGCGCGCCCGAAGGGGCGTGGCCAAGGCCGATCTCTTCCCCACCCTCGAGGCCACAGCCACGGGCAGCCGGGGCCGCAATAGCGAGACGGTCGGAACCGTTATGACCAGCGATCTTTATGCCGTGGGCTTTGATGCCGGCTGGGAATTGGATATCTTCGGCGGTGTCCTCCGCTCCGTCGAAGCTGCCGAGGCCACCCTCCAGGCCAGTCAGGAGGACTGGCGTGACGTGCTCGTCTCGCTTTTGGCCGAGGTGGCCCTGAACTATGGTGATGTCCGTACCTATCAAGCCCGGATTGCCGTGGCGGAAGCGAACCTGAAGTCCCAGGACGAAACTTGGCGGTTGACCTCATGGCGGTATCAGGCGGGGTTGAGCGATGAACTGGCCGTACAACAGTCCCGGTACAACCTCGAAAACACCCGTTCCCAGATACCGCCCCTGCGCATCGGGCTGGAAGAGGCCATGAACCGCATTGCCGTTCTCCTCGGGGAACAACCGGGCAGGGTTCATGCAGAGTTGGAAAAACAAGAGCCCATCCCGGTTACTTCCCTGAAGGTTGCGGTTGGCGTGCCAGCAGATATCCTGCGTCGCCGACCCGACGTGCGAAAGGCCGAACGCAGTCTGGCTGCCCAGACAGCCAAGATTGGCGTGGCTACGGCGGATCTCTATCCCAAATTAAAATTAACCGGCTCCATCGGCCTGGAAGCCCTCTCCCTGAATAACCTGCTTTCAGCCGGGAGTCAAAACTATAGCTTCGGTCCCAGCATCACCTGGCCGCTCTTCTCCGGGGGCGCTATCCGCCAAAACATTGAGGTGCAGTCAGCCCTGCAGGAACAGTCATTGATCGCCTATGAAGCCGCCGTGTTCAAGGCCCTGGAGGAAGTGGAAAACGCCATCACAGCCTATGCCGAGGAGCAATACCGCCGGCAGTCGTTAAGAGATGCGGCTGGAGCAGCCAAACAGGCGGCCGAGCTGACCCAGGGTAAGTACGAAGGAGGCCTGACGGATTTCAGCCATGTCCTGGAGGCCCAGCGTTCACTCCTGTCCTTCCAGGACCAGTTGACACAGAGCGATGGGAAAGTGACTTCCAATCTGATTCGTCTGTACAAGGCCTTGGGGGGAGGGTGGACCTCTCTGGCAGCGGGCGATGAAAAAAAATGATTAATTAGGACCCAATTTTTTTCCGATACTCGCCGATAATCCTTTTTATCCTGGCAATCTGCGTTCATCGGCGTCCAAAATACAAATCTTATACTTTAAATTAATAGAGAAAAAAAATGAAACCAGAATTCCCTGAAGAATCGGATATAACTCAAATCCTGGAGATAGATCAGACACCGGCACACCATAAACGGCTGAAATGGTCGTTGATTTTTATTATCCCGGTAATCGTGGTCCTGACCGCTGCGGTGATCATCTGGAAAACGGCAGATAAAACCGATGGTATTCAATATAAAAATCAGGAAGTAAAGCAAGGCAGTCTGATCGTCATGGTCACGGCCACCGGCACCCTGCAACCGACCAACAAGGTCGAGGTGAGCAGCGAACTATCGGGCATCATCAAAAGTGTTGAAGCTGAATATAACAGCCAGGTCAAGGTCGGCCAGGTCCTGGCAAAACTGGACACCTCCAAACTCGAAGCGCAGGTCAAGCAGTCCAGGGCCGCCCTGGAATCCGCCAAGGGGAAGGCCTTGCAGACCCTGGCGACCGTCAAGGAGACCCGCACCAAACTTGAGCAGCTTCGAAAAGTAAGGGAGTTGAGCGGCGGAAAGATCCCCTCACAATCCGACATCGATGCGGCTGAGGCGGCCTTTGAGCGGGCCATGGCCGATGACGCCAGCGCCAGGGCAGCGGTCTCCCAGGCTCAAGCCACGCTCGATGCCAATGAGACGGACCTGTCCAAAGCGGTCATCCGCTCGCCCATCAAGGGAATCGTCCTCACCCGCAGCGTGGAACCGGGCCAAACAGTGGCCGCCTCCCTTCAGGCCCCGGTGTTGTTTACTCTGGCCGAGGACTTAATTCAGATGGAATTGCACGTGAATGTAGACGAGGCCGATATAGGCAAAGTGCAGAAAGGCCAGAAAGCCACCTTCAGCGTTGCCGCTTACCCGAACCGGATTTTTGAGGCACGGATCACCCAGACCCGTTACGGTTCGTCAACCACTTCAGGGGTCGTGACCTACGAAACCGTTCTGAAAGTCGATAACTCGGATTTGTCCCTGCGGCCGGGAATGACGGCTACCGCCGACATTACGGTCAAAAAAGTGGAAAACGCAGTCCTGGTACCCGGTACGGCGCTGCGTTTTACCCCGCCGGTACAGGAGGAAGAGAAACCTTCCACCGGTCTGGTTGGCGCACTGCTTCCGCGGCCGCCCGGTTCCCCGGCCAAACAGATCGAAAACGTTGCCGGCGATAAAAAGCAACAGAGGGTCTGGATAGTAAAGGATGGGAAACTCTCAGCCGTGCCGGTCACGATCGGGTCGACAGATGGGAACATGGCCGAAGTTATAATGGGCGACATCAAGCCGGGGATGGCGGTCGTGGTCGACACCGTCAGTACGGGGAAATGAATATGAAGGCCTTCAGCCAAACGGACAATCAATCCCTGATTGAGCTTAAGGGCGTGACCAAAGTCTACGGCTCCGGCCAGGCGACCATGCAGGCCTTGCGCGGCGTAGACCTTCGCATTAAAGAAGGCGATTTCCTGGCGGTGATGGGACCAAGCGGTTCGGGCAAGTCCACGTGTATGAATATCCTTGGCTGTCTGGATACGCCAACTGCCGGGGTTTATAAATTTAAAGGCCTTGAGGTAGGCAAACTGACCCGCAATCAGCGCACGCGGTTACGCCGGTTCTACCTTGGTTTTGTCTTTCAGGGGTTTAATCTGTTAAACCGCACCTCCGTGCTGGAGAACATAGAGCTTCCCCTGATTTATCGTGGTGTCCCCGCCGGAGTCCGGCGGGCCCGCGCCCTTCAGGCCGTGGATAGGGTCGGCCTCAAGGGATGGGAAGCCCATACACCCGGCGAACTCTCAGGGGGTCAGCAGCAGCGGGTCGCTATTGCCCGGGCGATCGTCAATGAGCCGGCCGTATTGTTTGCCGACGAGCCCACGGGTAACCTGGATACGGCCCGAAGCCGTGAAATCATGGATTTGCTCACCGGGCTGAACCTCGACCGGGGAATCACCATCGTTATGGTCACTCACGAACCGGATATGGCCGCCTATGCCGGGCGCATGGTCCGTTTTTTAGATGGCCTGGTTGCGTCAGACGAGCAAAATGGGAGGGAAGCCTGATGCTATGGAACACGATTCAACTGGCCTTGCGCGAAATTAAGCGAAACGTCATGCGCTCGGTCCTGACCATCCTGGGCATCGTCATCGGGGTAGGAGCGGTCATCACCATGGTGACTATCGGAGAAGGCGCCACGGCTCAAGTCAAAGAGCAGATTGCCAGCATGGGCAGTAACATGCTTATGGTTACTCCCGGGAAAAGACTCGGCCCCGGCCAGTCTTCCAGCGTACCCCTGTTCAAACTGAATGACGTCGAAGCCATCACCAGGGACGTCGGCTCGGTGACTGCCGTGGCCCCGGTCTCTTCCCAAAGCCTCCAAGCCGTATACGGAAATCAAAACTGGTCGACTCAGGTAACCGGAAGCGACAATCAATATTTCAGAGTCACCAACAGATCCATCCGATCAGGCCGACCATTTAGTGACAGCGAGTTGCGCAGCGGTGCAGCGGTCTGTATTGTTGGTGAAACGGTGCAGAAAAAACTGTTCGGCGGACAGGACCCTTTGGGGGGAAATATACGTCTTGAAAAACTTTCCTGTCAGGTGATCGGGACCCTGGCCGCCAAGGGACAGAACACCATGGGTATGGACCAGGACGATGTCGTGGTCATCCCGTTACGGACCTATCAGCGGCGCATTTCCGGTAATCAGGATGTCGCCCTTCTTCAGGTCTCGGTCCGGCAGGGCTCCTCGACCGATAAGGCGCAGCAGGATATTTGGTCGTTGATGCGGGAGAGGCGTCATCTGTCACCCAGTGATGATGACAACTTCAATGTGATGGATATGAAGGAAATCGCCAATATGCTTACGGGGACCACCCAACTGCTTACGGCTTTACTGAGTGCCGTAGCGGCCGTAAGTCTTCTGGTAGGCGGGATTGGTATCATGAATATTATGCTGGTATCCGTTACCGAGCGGACCCGCGAGATTGGTATCCGGCTGGCTATCGGCGCTTACGAGCGCGAGGTGCTCATGCAGTTTTTGGTGGAGGCGGTGGTGCTGTCTTCCTTCGGCGGCTTAATCGGCATTGTGCTGGCCCTCACTGCCTCGGTCTGGCTGACCGGCATCTTGCGCGTTCCTTTTGTCTTCAACACCGGCATCGTCGTTATCGCCTTTCTGTTCTCGGCGGCGGTCGGCGTGATTTTCGGCTATTTCCCGGCCCTCAAGGCCGCCCGGCTGGACCCGATCGAAGCACTTCGCCATGAATGATTTGTATTGCATTGACCGTTCCTCAAATCCTTCCGGATAAGAGGGCCGGCCTTTTCTTCCGGTTATACAGGGCGGACTTGATCTCAGCGGCGAAAATCCCTCCGTTGCCGGCGGAAAGGTTTCGATCGATCACAGCCACCTTTTCATAAGGGGACAACAAGGCAGCGATCTCATCGGAGGGAAAGGATCTGAACATTTTGATCTTGATCAATCCGATTCTCTGCCCACTTTTTCTCAGATCGTCCACGGTGTCGCGGGCCGAGCTCGTAATGGTTCCCGAAGTGACCAGGACCACCTCGGCCTCCTCGCAACGATAACTATTCTTTATTTTCAAAATCTTGGCAATCTGCACGATCGGCTCTCTGCCGATCCGAGTCGATCTGCGTCCAAAATGGAAATTCCTATACCATTAAATTATTGCGATCCTTAAACACTCATTATTGTCTCGGCGAAGCCGGCTTATTAACCGGCCATCTGGGCCTTTTGCCGCTCAACACTTCCTCGACGCCGCTGGCCGCATCCATAGCCATCCGGATAGCGCACTCCGTGGTCAGCCCGGTGTTGTGGGGCGTAACGATGACATTTTCCATCGCAAACAAGGGATTATCCCGGTCCGGCGGTTCTTTGGCGAAGACATCGAGGGCCCCCCCGGCAATCAGCTTTTTTTGCAGGGCTTCGATCAATTCTTCTTCAAATACAACATCCCCCCGGGCCAGATTCAGGAAGTAAGCGGAGGGCTTCATAAGAGAAAATTCTTTCATCCCCACCAGCGGGTTGCCGGTAGACGGCAGATGCAGGGAGACAAAATCAGGCCGGGCAAAGATCGCCTCCCAGTTTTCCACCATCTCCACCCCTTCAGGCGCCTGTTCCCCGGATAGATAAGGATCGTAGGCCAACACCTTCATTTCCAGGGCCAGCCGGGCCTTGCTGGCCACCTGCCGTCCGATCCTGCCGCAGCCGACGATGCCCAGGACCTTTCCCTCCAAATCCATACCCCGGAACTGGTTGCGAATTTCAAAGTTGCCCCGGCGGAATTCCCGTTCGCAGTAGGTCATCTGGCGACCGAGCATGATGATGAAGCCGAGTACCGCTTCAGCCACGGTCCGGGCATTGGACTCCGGGGCATTAGTCACCCAGATGCCGAGACGTTCCGCCCCTTTCAGGTCGATGTTGTCGACACCCACACCGCAACGGCTGATGACCTTTAATTTCGGAGCGGCTTCAAGCACCTCTGCCGGATAGGGGGCTGTTCGGGCCACAATGGCCTCACAATCGACGACGTCGTTTTTAATGGCCTGGACTGTGGTCCCTGATCCCATTTTAATCCGGAAGCCTCGCTCCTGCAGATAGGCTTTGCCTTCCGCTGCGATATCCTGTGGAATGAGTATGGTATAAGCCATAATTGTCCTTTCTGTTTAAATTAGGACGCAGATTTTCGCTGATATCCGCAAGTTCAAGAAATAAGCTCAAAGCTGAAAGCTGAAAGCGAAAATCCGCAACCTGCAACTTGCATCTTGAAACTTGAAACCTTTTTTCATATAATCCTGGCAATCTGCACGATCGGCCTTCTGCCGATCCGAGTTTATCTGCGTCCTATATATGATTGAAGACTTTGTCCGGCTTTGGCTATTTCCTTGAATTTGGAGGCGATCAGGCCGGAAGACATGGTGGCGATATACCGGGCCCCTTGTCCGGCGCATTGGGCGATCTCTTCGGCGCCTCCTGCAAAAAACCCCATGCTAACCCCTTTGTCGAGGCCTTTGCGAAACAGCTCCCCGATAACCTTTTTGACTTCCGGATGATTCGGGCCTTCGGCCTTATAGCCCAGGGAAACCGACAGGTCCGTAGGGCCGATAAAGGCCACATCTACGCCGGGCACGCTGACTATCTCGTCGAAATGGGCCACCCCTTCCGGTGTTTCAATATGCACGATAATAAGCGTATTATCGTCGGCAGAGTCCAGATAGGCTTTGCCCTTATATTCGCCGAAATGGGCGGCCCGCACCGAATAGGCCGCCCCCCGGGTGCCCAGGGGAGGGAATTTGGCCTTTCGGACCGCAGCTTCGGCATCGGCCCTGGTATTGACCACCGGGACATGGATCCCTCTGGCCCCCCGGTCCAGGGCTTTTTGGATAGCCGCTTTATCATAGGAAATACGCACCAGGGGCGTCACCCCGGTCAACTCGGCTATGCGGATTAATTCTTCGATCTGGGGGTAACTGAAGGCCCCATGTTCGTCATCGATGACGATAAAATCCAGACCGCAATAGCCGATGATTTCAACCAGTGAAGGGGCATAAAAATTCACAATGGTCCCGACGGCCGCTCCCCGGGCCAACTTTTCTTTTAACGGATTTTTGATCATGCAAACACCTCTTGAAACTGTATTTTCGAACTAACCCCTCGTGCCGGCCTGTTGCGGGCACCATGAGGCATGAAAATTCCACCGTCGTAGGGGCGGGTTTTAAACCCGCCCCTACAGCGCCCCAACAGAGGCCAGGGGTGGTTAAAAATCTATTTTCGCATTAAACCCTCATATCCCCACGCGGACGCCACGAAGTATGAAAATATCGAATGTCGAAGTAAGGTTGTTTTTGAACCCGCAACTCGCAACCCGTAACTCTATTTTAGTGTTATATAGTCACCGCATACTTTTCGACTTTTTCCCAGTCGATCTCCACACCCAGCCCCGGACCGGTTAAGAGTTCCATGGCGCCGTTGGTTATGACCAATTCATTATTAATCAGACTGTCGCAGACATCCTGATAGGCCGTCATCTCATTGGGCAGACTGATCTGCTTATAAGCGGCCGCCAGGTGCAGGCAGGCAGCGGTGCCCAGGGTGGTTTCGGACTGGGTGCAAATCTGCATCTTCATATTGGCCGCTTCGGCCAGATGGACCATTTTGCCGGCGAGATAAAATCCCGTCCGGGGCACTTTGAGGCTGATCCGTTTAAGGGCACCCAATTGAATCTGGCGATAGACATCGGCAACGGTAAAGACGCTGTCATCGCCCATAAGGGGCACACTCACCTTTTGCGACAGTTCTTTCCGACCGGCATCATCATAGACCGGCATCGGTTCTTCCACACTGTCCAGGACATCCTCCAAGGCTTTGAGAACCCGATAGGCGGTTTCTTTGTCATAGCATTGGTTTGCATCCACATAAATTTTTACGTCCTGGGGAACTTTTTGATGCATAAGCGTCAACACTTTGATGTCGTTTTCAGGATCTACTCCGCCTTTTACTTTAAAAGCCTTAAAGCCCTCTTCGACTTTTTGTATCATTTCATTAATCATTTCTTCGTTGGATTTTAGCCCAATCATCCAACAAAGATCGACTTTATCCCGGTAGGGCCCGCCCAGCATCTTATAGATGGGCACTTGGAGCAATTTACCGTTTAAATCGTGCAGGGCCACATCAATGGCTGATTTGGCCGCCGGATTCCAGGCCAGAGCCCCCATCTTTTCCCAGATCCTCTCCAGGGCGAAGGAATCCTCGCCGATAATCAGCGGGGCGAGATGTTTTTTAAGGGCATAATATAGGGATTCCTGGGTCTCACCGTAAATCATCGGCCTGGGAATAGCCTCGGCCACGCCATAGGTTCCATCTTCCCCTTGAATCTTCAGCAATAACCAATCCACCTCGGTCATATAGCCCGCCGCCCACTTCAGCGGCTTCTTAAGGGGGATGACAAAAGGGATCACTTCGCAATTTTTAATAATCATGCCCGATTCCTTCCTATAAATCTCTCCGGCCAAAAGGTACAGGGTACAGGGATCAGGGGTCGGGGACCGGGGTTAAGGCTCAAATTTTTTCGTGCCAGCAACTTGCAACCTGTTTTTCATACTTGCAACTTGAAACTTGTGACTTGCAACTTTATTCTCTAACTAATCCCCGACCCCTGATCCCAGATCTCCGGACTTTATTTCTCCATCAATGCCCCAACAGTACCCTGGGCAGGTAGGTACTCAACCAGGGCAAATAAGTCACAATGGCCAGCGCCACCAGGGCCACGAGAAATGGCGGCCAGACCCCTTTGCTCAGTCGCTCCAAAGACATGTTGGCCATGCCGCAAACCGCAAAAAGAACCGCGCCGACCGGCGGCGTAATCAGGCCTAAAACGAGGTTCAGGCAGATGACGATGCCCATGTGGACCGGATCAATCCCCACCATGGAGGCAATCGGGGCCAACACCGGAGTCACAATGACCAGAGCCGGACCGACCTCCAGGGGGATACCCAACAGAATAAGAAAGATATTCGTCATCAGCAGGACCATATAAGGTGAGGTGGTCACCGTCGAAATCCACTGGATAAGCAACTGGGGAATCTGGTCCACGGCCACAAACCAGGCGAAAGGTTCCGAAATGGAAATAAGCAGCATCACCATACCCGATTCCAGGCCGGAGGCCAAAAGCATCTTGGGCAGGCTTTTAAAGGTCAGTTGGCGATAGTAAAAGGCCCCCATGATGACCGCATAGACTACGGAGACACCGGCCGCCTCAGTCGGGGTAAACATGCCGCTCAGGATGCCGCCCATAATCAGCACCGGCATGAACAGGGCCGGCAGGGCCTTGAATCCCCCCACTAAAATTTCCTTCAGCGATTTTTTCGGATCTCGGGGGTAGTTATTCCTTTTAGCAACAAAATAGATATAGACCATCAAGGCGGCGGCCAGCAAAAGGCCGGGGAAAACACCGGCCAGGAAGAGCTCGGCAATGGAAACATTGGCAATGACCCCATAGACGATTAAAACGATGCTGGGCGGGATGATAGGCCCCAGGCAGGCCGCAGTGCAGGTCAGACCGGCCGCTACGCCCTCATCGTACCCGGCGTTCTTCATGGCCGGGATCATGACCACGCCGATGGCTACGGCCGTGGCCACGGCCGCCCCGGAAATGGCCGCAAAGATGGCACAAGCCAGAACCGTAGCCAGTCCCAGCCCCCCGCGGATATGCCCGAGCAGCAAACGGGCGAAGTTCACCAGGTCCGGGGTCAGCCCTCCCTCCTTCATGAGGTTTCCGGCCAGCATGAACAGCGGTACGGCCAGAAGGGGAAAGGTGGCCAACCCTCCAAAGATGTTTTGAATAAGCGTGGTGATCGAGACGGTGCCGCCGATCAAGGCATAAACCAAGGCGCAACCGCCCAGGGCCACCGTAATGGGAGCGGAGATACATAACAGAATAACAAATACGGAGACGAATAGGATCATCGGCCTTCTCCTTCCGCACCCAGGCCGAGGAATAACAGAAATTCCTCCAAGGTGAAAAAGAACATGAGCAGGAAGCCGGCCGGGAGCGCCGCATAAGGTATGCTCATCACCAGTTCGATGGCCGGAGAAAGCTGCCTGGCATTATAGATGGTCTGGTAGAACCCGTAATAAAACATGACCCCGAAAAAAAACAGGGTAAAACAATAGGCCACCAGCATCAAGACCTTGGCCACAACGGGCGGCAAGGCCTCCACCACAGTGGTCATCTTGACCTGGTAACCCTTCTTTAGCCCCACCGCCCCCCCGAGCATGGAGGCCCATACCAGGGAATAGGTGGACACCTCGCCCGACCAGGTGCTCATCTTCTGAAACACATAGCGCCCGATTACCTCATAAGGGATGACGACGGCCAGAAGGGCCATAAAGAGGATCGTTCCCCAGCTTCCGATCCTTACCAGGAAATCGTTGAACCCTTTCAGTGCATGCACATCGACACCTCCTCCTTAGCGGTCAGCCATAGCATTTTTATCAAGGTTTTTCCCGAAAGCTGCCGGCTGATCGCTGACAGCTTTCAGGGAAAAAT
The DNA here is from genome assembly GCA_964627515.1 of uncultured Thermodesulfobacteriota bacterium. Lineage (GTDB taxonomy): Bacteria > Desulfobacterota > RBG-13-43-22 > RBG-13-43-22 > RBG-13-43-22 > RBG-13-43-22. The sequence goes on from CAZVHO010000007.1 coordinate 52,313, forward strand.
CATTTCAGGATAAGCCCTATTTAGTGTTTCTGATGGCCTCGATATCGGCCTTGGAAAATTGGCTGCTGAACTTATCATAGACCGGGGCCATGGCCTTCCGGAAGGCCTCCCGGTCCACGTCACGCGTTACGGTGACCCCTTTGGCGGCTATTTCCTTAAGCTTGGCCTCTTCGGTATCGCGTTGATATTTCCGTTGATACTTGGCCGCGTCCAGGGCGGCCTTCAGGAACAGGTTCTGGTCCTCCTTGGGCATGGCCTCAAAGGTTTTTTTGCACATGATGAGTGGAGCCGGGGAATAGGAGTGGGCCGTGAGGGAAAAGTACTTCTGGCCGGCATCCCACAATTTAGTACTGTGAATAACCGCGATGGGGTTTTCCTGGCCGTCGATGACCTTCTGCTGCAAGGCGGTGAACACCTCGCCCCAGGCCATGGGCGTCGGGTTTACCCCTGCAGCCTTCCAGGCCTCCAGATCGATTTTGTTTTCCATAACCCTTATCTTGAGTCCTTTGGCGTCTTCGATATTTTTAACCGGGTGCTTGGAATTGGTCAGGTTTCGGAATCCGGTTTCACAAAAGGACAGGCCCTTGACATTGGCCTTTTCAAAGTCGTCTAACAGTTTGCGGCCGATGGGACCGTCCAGGACCACATCCGCGTGATGGTAATCCCGAAAAAGAAAGGGCATGGAAGTAATGTTTATGGATGGGACGAATCCACCCATGGGCCCGCTGGCCGTTACCAGCAGTTCAATCGATCCCTGCTGGACACCCTCGAATATCTCCCGGGCGCCTTTGCCTAATTGCATGGCCGGATAAACCTTGATGACAATGCGCCCGTTGGTTCTCTCCTTGATCAGGTCAGCGAACTTCTGTCCTCCCACAGTGGTAGGGTGGTCCGAAGGGGTTATGGTGGCGAGTTTCATGGTGGCCTTGTACTGGGCCGAGGCCGGGCCGGCCAGTACGAACAGTGTTAATAGGGCAAGACTGATCACAAAAATTCTTTTCATCTCGATCCTCCTTTATATTCTTATGTTACCTCTCTTAAAATTCATCTCAAATTTTTGTAAACTCGATATCAACCGCCTCTGGCCGGACGATACTGGATTCTGGATAAAAACAAACAACCGATACTTGATAAAAACCAATATCAAGCATGAAATATCCAGTATCCAATATCCAGTATCAAGAATCCAGTATCCAGCATCCAGCATTAAGCATTAAGCATTAAGTCCCAAAATCAATCTGGCGATACACAATCCGCCCACCCAGAACCGTCATCTGGGGGATCAGCAAAATCTCACCGGGGAATCCTTCCCCGCGGTGATCGATGAACTGCGTTTTCCGTTTACTTAATCTAAAAATTGCGATATCCGCTAAGGCCCCCGGGGCCAGGGTCCCTATATTCCCCTCTTTTCCTAGGAAGGCAGCCGGTGCCGCCGTGCAGGCTGCCACCACATCCATAAGATCGAGGCCAAGACCGAGATACTTGGACATCACATAGGGCAGTCCGAAAGCGTAATCCGAATAAAGGGTCAGGGTTGTCAAATCGGTGCTGATCATATCAGGCAGGAATCCCTCTTCGATGGCCGCCCGGGCCACGGCCAAAGAAAAATTCAGCTTGCCATTGGCTGCGTCAAAGAGGACCCCCCGATTTCTGGCGGACTTGATTTCAGGCGACACCCGACCATCCGGATCGATAATAGTCGGTCCCCGTCCATGGAAGACATGGCAGAAAACATCCCCCGGGCGTAGTAAGGCGGCTATCTCCTCCTGAGGACAAGGAGGGTCACTCACATGGACCACCACCGGACAACCGATCTCTTCGGCCATCTTCAAGGTGGCCTGTAAGGGTTCCAATCCCATGTCCCCCACAATATCTTTACCCTGGCGGATTTTCAAGCCGATTAATTGGCCGGGATATCCGGCAAACAAGGTTTTCAGGGCTTTTATGTCAAAATATCGGGGATTGACATTTTCGTCGAAGCGGAGGGTCATTTGGCCGGTCACGGAAACGTTGACCAGGCTGAAGATGCGCATCTGGTTAAAGGCCACAGCGGTCCGGACAAAGCTTTCGTAGTTTCCAAAACCGGCGCTGCCGGCATCGACCACGGTCGTCACCCCCTGGGGTAAGAAGGCGGAATCGGCCCGGACACCGAATTCGGTTCCCGGCGAAAAGACATGGGCATGGAAGTCGATTAAACCCGGCAGGACCAAACACCCCTTGGCGTTAATTATATAAGCGGCCTGAAGATCAGAGGGCCGGGGCTCCACGATTTCTCCGTCCCGTATGCCCACATCCCCTCTCAGCTTAAGTTTGCGGGCCGGGTCGACGAGGGTTCCGTTTTTGATGAGCAGGTCGAGAGGTTTCAATGGCAACTCCTCAAAGGCATTCAGATGAATCTTTGGGGCCACCCTGCCGGAAGGGCAACCGTTTTTGGTATACCATTTTGTTGAACCAAATGGAACACAATTTATGGGCCCTTGTCAAGAAAAATTTTTCAGCCCGGCCCAATTTATTCCGCAAACCCCTTCCTTAAAACGTAACCATGCAATATCATTGTTAAAAAATTTGCCGGACCCTTACCCCCCAAACCGTCTTCCGGAGGCAACCCGTGCGGGTTTGGAACTTTTCCCGGCAACCTTTCACTTGACGGAATGAAGATTGTTGGTTATGGTAAAAACATTTATTGAAATAATCGATTCCAGGAATCGGGACGCAACAGATGCCCAGAGAAGCGCATGGCCCCAAAAGGTCCAAGGTTCAAGGTACAGGGGCCAAGGTTTTCCATACTTGAAAACTTGCATCTTGCATCTTGAAACTTTTTTTCGAACTGAAGGAGAGAAGGTAAAACGGCTATGGCCATAAAGAAAAGAGATATCTTCGAAGAACTGAAACTCTCGATTATGCAGGGGATATTCAAGCCCAGGGAACGCCTCATGGAACGTTCTCTGGCGGCCCAGTTCAATACCAGCCGGACCCCGATCCGCGAGGCCTTGCGCAGGCTGGAAAGTCTGGGTTTTTTGCGGCTCATCCCCAATCAGGGTGCCACCGTAAACGATTTCTCCCTGGAAGATATCGAAGCCCTTTATCAGGTCCGCATCCCGAACGAGAAACTGGCCGCCAGGTTGACCTGTGCCCGGATCACCCTGGAAGAGATTAAAAAGTTAAGTGCTATCAATCAGCAGTTTATTCAGGCGGTGCAGGCCAATGATTTTCTTTCCATGATCGCCAAAGACCAGGAATTCCATCTCACCCTCATCGGCTTCTGCGGGAACCCGTTCTTGATTAAGATAGCCGAAGACCTGCGTTTGCGGTCCTATCAATTCACCTTCTATTTCTGGAAAGAAAAAAAATACTCACAGAATTCCGCCCTGATGCACAAAAAAATCCTAAAAGCCCTTCGTGACCATGATATGGGGCAAATAGAAAGCCTGATAGAATCCCATTTAACCCGTTCAAAGGACCGCTACCTGAAATACCTCTCCCAGATTCAAGGGGCTTGAATATTTACTGAAATCTATCCAAAGATATTTGAAATTTTTCTGTTACTCATTACTCGTTTCTGTTTACTCGTTTTAACCAGCAACAAGCAACGAGCAACCAGGAATGAATCGTCTTCGATATTAGGTTTCCTTTCATAATTCCCTCATATATTCTTAGCATTTACCTAACGACTTCGGCGTGTTAAACAACTACTATCTTAAAGACTATTTACCTTTTTTCAAGGAGGTTATGATGGGCAAAGACAAAGTCAATTGGGACTATGTGAACGAATGGAAAAAAGATGTGAATCCCTTGGGCCGGAAGGAAGAATTCAAAGCCATTTCCATCCCTTTTGGCCTTCCAGAGGTCGTTGATCCCTACGGTACCCGGTTCGGGATCGACGTCGAAGTTTTGCCGAAGTGGAATATCCCCAGGAAGGTTTTAATATGCCAGACCGTAGTCGGCGCCTTCTACAGTAAAAAAGGAAACCCGAATCAACCGATCGATCCCGATGTCATCAGAGAACAGGCATTGGCTTGTCTCGAAGCCGGCGCTCCCAACATCCATGTCCATGTCCGCGATAAAAACGGATACAACATACTGGACCCGGAGCTCTTCCACCATGTCATCGATCCTATAAGAAAAGTGTATCCCGACCGGATGGTCTGCGGCTGCATGGTGCCGGACTTCGACGGCTCCTGGCAGAAGATGCTGGAGGTCATGCAGGACGGCCTCCTGGATCAGACCCCCATCAATACGACCTGTACCTATGTGGGGGATACGATGCTGGTGAAGCCCCCTCACGTCATGATCGAAAAGACACGGATCTGCCAGGAACTGGGCGTGAAGCCCCAACTGGCCGTCTACAGCGACGGAGACATCGATAATGCCCACCGGTATCTCATCAAAACTGGGCTTCTCGAAAAACCCTATTACTGGATCGTCCTTCCCGCACTGCCCGGCTCATCCCCCATGCATAGCCCCAAGGCGATGGTGGAGGTGCTCATGCACTACTGCAACCGCATCAAGGAGATCGACGAAGACTCCCAGATCGTCGTCTGCGCCTCGGGCAGGGCATCTTCCTATCTGACCACCTTTGCCCTCCTTCTGGGTCATAACATTCGTGTCGGCATGGAAGATACGGTCTGGCGCTGGCCCCACCGGGACGACCTGATCAAGAACAACCTCGAAATCTACCAGTCGGCCAGGCAATTGGTGGAGCTGCTCGGAAGAGAGATCGTCACGGCCGATGAGTGGAGAGAAATGATGAAGATGCGAAGACCCGGCGGTCCGCTGAAAAGCTGACCTGGCCTTTATAAGGCCTATATGACCTATAAGACTTATACTTAAAAGCCCAGGAAGGAAGGCAAACCATGCAACGTTTAAAAGATAAAGTGGCCATAGTTACCGGATCGAGTTCTGGTCTCGGTCGGGCCATCGCCATGAAGTTCGCAGCAGAAGGGGCCAAGGTTATTTGTTCCGACATCAAGGAAGATCCTGATCCCCAAGGATTCGAGGATGATAAGGGCCTTTCAACACATGTGGCCATACAGAAAAAGAGCGGGGAAGCCATCTTCGTATCCTGCGACGTGAGTAACGCTGGCCAGGTGAAAGACCTTTTAAGAGCCGCTATTGACCGCTTCGGCGGGCTCGACATTATGGTCAACAACGCCGGCATTTACCGTGGCGGGAAATCGTTCCACGAATTCACCGAAGAAGATCTCGACGCCAGCTACCGGGTCAACGTGAAAGGCATGTTTTTTGGCTCCCAGGAGGCGGTAAAACAATTTCTGGCCCAAGGCCGGGGCGGAAACATCATCAACATCATCTCCGTCGCCGGGCTGGGGGCCTACCCCTTCCAGTCGGTCTACAACATCTCGAAGGCTGCCGCCGCCAATCTCACCAATTCCCTGGCCCTTGAGTATGGACAGAATGGCATCCGGGTCAACGGGATCTGTCCGACCTTTTGCAAAACCAGCATGACCAGAGGTGTATACGAAGACACCGAGTTTTCCAAGATGTTTGTGCAAGAGGTCCCACTGGGACGATGGGGAGAGGCAGATGACGTGGCCGATCTGGCTGTTTTTCTGGCCTCGGAGGAGTCCCGATTCATACACGGCGATCTGATACGGGTGGATGGCGGCCAGGCGCTCTAAGGCTATACGGGTTTATGGTGTTCAGGGGTTTCAGTTAGAGAATCAAGTTGCAAGTCACAAATTGCAAGTTTGAAAAACGGGATCAGGGGTCGGGGATCAGGTCCGGCAAAAGCCATTTTCTTGATTTGTGGTGCCCCCTGGGCATAAGGGTTTAGGAAGGAAATAGCCAAATAAGGGATGAAAGAACAAAATTCTCTCATCCCACAATACGAACAAGGAGGGTCTTATGAAAATGAAGGGGATTTTTTTGACAATGGGTAGTTTGGTTATGGTTTTCTTTTTGGGGTTGATGTTCTTTCCTTCCGCTGGGTTTTCCGCAGAGAAGGCTCCGGCCAAGACGTTGACAATCGGCTGCCTCGGCGCCCTGACGGGTTTTGCCGCCCAAGGGGAGACGCCCATGGTGCAGGGCAGCCAGGTGATGGAGGATTTGATCAATGAGAAAGGAGGGATCACGATCAAAGGCGAGAAGTACAAGATAAAGCTCATCATCGAGGACCACAAGAGCACTGCCGAAGGCGCGGCAGCAGCAACAACGAAGCTCGTTCACGACCACAAGGTGAAGTTCATCATCGGCGGCATCATGCCTTTTACCAATATCGCCATCTCGAGCGTGACCGAACCAGCGAAGGTCCTCCACGTAAGGATCTACAACACCGGCAGCCGTGCCGAGTACGGACAGAAGACACCCTATACCTTCATTACCATGAACGGCACCATCGAGGGCATGTATACTATGCTCAACTACGTAAAAGAAGCCCACCCGGAGGTCAAAACGATCGCGGTCACCATTCCCGATGACGGCTCTATCCCCGACCTTCAGGCGTGGGTCGTGAAGATTGCCAAAGAACGCGGGATGACGGTAGTGGGAGACGCGATCGGCTGGGCCATCGACACGGTTGATTTCACACCCATCGCTAAAAAGGCTATTGCCCGCAACGCCGACGGGATATGCATGATTAACGGATGGGCATCGATGATCGGCGGCATCCTCAAGGTTGCCCGCCAGTCGGGCTATACAAAACCCATATTTATGACAAACTATCAGCCGGCCAAGGACGCGATAACAGTCGCAGGAAAGGAAGCGTCGGAGGGCTTCCTGTTCCAGGGTCTTCTTGCGACCGACCCTAAGAACCCGCCTATGGTCGCGGAGGTTCAGAAAAGGATCAAGGCGAGATTCAACTCCGACATCGTCTATTACTCGAGCCTCGGGGTTGACAACCTCTGGATGCTGGTGCAAGCAATCGAAGCAGCCCAGAGCCTCGACCCTACCGCAGTGAGGGACAAGTGGGAGAAGATGGCTACCATGAAGAGCGTCTGGGGAACAGCCCACCTGGGCGGGCAGAAAACCTACGGAATCAAACACACCATGTCCCATCCCATACCGGTCATGACCTACGTGAACGGCGAACCGAAGACCATGAAGTGGATTGACATAACGGCCCCGTAGATTATTGGGGTGTTTCCGAAGCCGGAGCAGTCATTGGTGATGATTGCCCCGGTTTTTTTGGGGGGGCCGGTCGATGCCGGTCAGTTCAAACAGGTCACTATAGCCCTGGAAATGTCAAGCAACCCGTTTATCGGTATAAAGTACCCCCGTCCAACCTGAGCGATCTTTCGCGCCAGCACCGGGTTTCCGCCGGGCAGGCTGATGACGTGGAGGCGCGGAAATTTTGGTGCTATCTTGACCGGATCTGAACCGATGTTCTGCCAGCCGTCGGTCAGGAGAATCCCCATCTTGTGCTGGACATTCGTTTTTTGAAGCTCCTTCAACCCGGCCGAAAGGCCGACCCCGATATTCGTCCGCCCCTCAGGCAGGCTGTTCAGGATACCGCTCAAGACCTCGTCCAAATATTTAGGCTGGTCGATTCCCTTGAAGACATTGAATCGCTCCGAGAAAAGGATCACACCATACTGGTCCCGGACGTTGAGATTCATGGCCAGGGAGGAGGTGGCTATGGCGGCCATGGAGAGATTCAATCCCTGCATGGAGCCGGAGGCGTCCATCATAATCACCGTGGCCTTCTCATGCTTTTGGCGATCCAGGCCAAAAATATTCTCATAGGAAAAGACCCGATGTTCGACGATCTCTTCTATGGTCCGGTCGAGGTCGACTTCATCCCCTTGAAACCTTAAAGACCTGGTTACCGGTTGGCCGGTGGGACATCCTTTCTGCCACAGGACGCTCTTGGCTACCCGATAGATCATGCCGATAACGAGGTGGAGGAACTGGCGACGGGTTTCGTCATCCAGACGGCTCCAGGTCAAGGTCAAAAGCTTCCTCAGCAGGTCGGGGTTGGTTTCCTCCCATTGGGCCAGGACCATCAGGTAGTTTCCGAGCACCTCGCCCACACGGGAAGGGTAGGTCGTTGACAGATCGAGAAGGTCTCCCGGTTTGTTATCCTGGATCATCGATTCTATCTGATGATCCAGATGGGTGTAGTCTGATTTGTCCCGGGAGCGGCGACCCGGGGGGGTGGGCCGGAGCGTTTCCATCTCACTCGCTCACGCAACCCCCTACTGGGCCGTGCAGGCGTTATCGATTGGCACGGCCGCACCATTTATAAAGGATGATTCGTCGCTGGCTAAAAATAGAGCCAGGTTAGCAACCTCCCTGGTAGTACCCAGGCGACCCGACAACTGAATCAGCAGATCATCGATAGGAACCCCCTGGCTTCTAAGCAGGTCAAAGGATCGGCTGACCATTTCGGTATCGATAAAAGAGGGGCACATGGCATTAATCCTGATGTTGTGGGCCCGGAGTTCCAGGGCCATGGTCTTGGTCAACCCGATGACGCCGTGTTTCGAGGCGCAGTAGACCCCCAACTGGGGAAGGCCGACCAGACCTCCGGCCGAAGAAAGATTGACGATTGCCCCTCCCCGGTTCTGGGCCAGCATCTGCCGGACGGCATGCTTGGACATGAGGAAGACCCCTCTCATGTTGACACTCATAACCCGTTCCCATTCCTCTACGGTCATTTCATGGACCAGTTTCCAGACCTCTATTCCGGCGTTGTTGACCAGAACGTCCAATCCCCCGTAAGTATCGACGGCCAGGACTACCGCCTTTTCCACATCACTCTCCCGGCTGGTGTCTCCCTGAATCGGGACGGCGCTCCCGCCCTTGGCTCTAATGCCTTCAGCGGTTTCTTTAACTGTGCCGCCGTTGATATCATTGACCACCACCTTGGCGCCTTCTTCGGCAAAACGCTCGGCTATAGCCCGGCCTATGCCGCCCCCTGCTCCTGTTATTAAAGCAACTTTGTTTTCCAAACGCATAACTTTCCTCTCCTTTCATATTAAGGTATACGGTCTATGGTATAAGGTGTAAGTGAACTTCAGACCCTGATCCCCGACCCCCGATCCCTGACCCGCTTATCCCCCCAGATAAGCCTTTCGGATAAGACCGGACTTAAATTGCCCTATGTCGGCATCCATGACCACCCGGCCTACCTGCAGGGCATAGCCCCACTGGGCCACACGAAGGAACAGGGGGATGCTTTGTTCCACCAGCAACACCGACACCCCCCGGCTGTTGATGTTTTCGATCACCGGGGCCAGATCACTGACCACCTTGGGGGCTAATCCAAGCGAAGGCTCATCCATCAAGAGCAATTTCGGCTTGGCCATCAGGCCCCGGCCGATGGCCAGCATCTCCTGCTCCCCGCCGCTCAAGGTCCCGGCTTTTTGGTTCTTTCTTTCATAAAGCCTGGGAAAATACCCAAAGACCTCTTCCAGGTCTTTCCTGATGCCATCCTTATCTTTCCGCAGGCTGGCACCCAGATTGAGGTTGCTGAGGACCGAGAGATAGGGAAAAAGTTTCCGGCCTTCCGGAATATGGATCAGGCCCATCTGTACGATATCGGCCGGATCCATCCGGTCTATCCTTTGGCCGTCAAAAAAGACCTCCCCCGAGCTTAGGGGTGCCAACCCCGAAATGGCCCTCAGAACCGTGGTCTTGCCCGCCCCGTTGGCCCCGACCATTCCGACTACGGTCCCTTCGGTTACCGAGAGCGAAACGCCGTCGACTGCCGTCGCCTTGCCGTAGCGGACACTGATCTCTTTTACGCTAAGCAGGCTGGTCGGTGCCAAAGTAGGCCTCCACGACTTGCGGATTCTCCCGCACTTCTTCAATGGTCCCTTCGCAGATCTTCATACCGAAGTTGATGACCACCACCCGATCGACGATATCCATGATCTGCATATTGTGCTCCACCAACAGGATGGTTATCCCTTGCTGCCTTGTTTTGTCGATGATTCTCATGGCGAAGGCAATCTCATCCTCGCTCATCCCCCCTAACGGCTCATCCAGTAAAAGCAGTTTCGGCCTGGTGGCCAGGGCCCTGGCTATGCCCAGCATCTTCTGATAGCCATGGGGCAGGTTCTTGGCCAGGATATCTTTCGCCTTTTCCAGCCCGAGGAGGTCCAGGATGGCTAAAGCTTCTTTGCCGATCTGCCCTTCGTTACGGCGGTAGGTGGCCGTATTGAAAAAGGCGGCCCGCCAACTGGATTTGGGATGGAGATAGAAAGAGGCCATGACATTTTGCAGGACCGTAAAGTCCCCGAAAAGCGGGTTCAGTTGAAAGGTCCGCCCTATGCCCAGCCTGGCCACCCGGTGGGGTTTCAGGCCGGTAATCTCTTTCCCGTCGAAAAGGACCCTCCCTTTGGTGGGGCGGATGAAGCCGGTGATCAAATTAAAGACCGTACTTTTGCCTGCGCCGTTGGGGCCGATAAGACCCACCATCTCCCCGTCCTCAACGTGCAGGTCCAGGTTGCCGACAGCGGTGAGTCCGCCGAAAAACTTGGTCAAATCCCTGATATCAAGAAGCACCGTTGTTCCCGCCTCCGTTATCGGCCTTCCTGAAGCGAGCGCCGATCTTTTCATACAGGCCTGCCAGACCCTGGGGTATAAGGAAGATGATCAGTATGATAACCCCCGCAAACACATAGGGGGTAAACATCTTCAAATCCCGAAACATCTCGGGGATGATGACCAGAACAGCCGTGCCGATGATCGGACCGGCAAAACTCCCTATGCCCCCGACGATCATATAGACCATCAGGTTGATGCTGGCCAACAGATCAAAGGTACTTTGCGATAAGACCAGGTTATAGTGGGCGTATCCGGCCCCGGCTAATCCGGCGATGAAACAACCTACCGCCAGGGAAAGGATCCGGTAGCCGGCCTCATCAATCCCGACACTGGAGGCCACTTCATGCGATTGGGCCACGGCCTTCAGACAGGTCCCTATCCGGCAGGACTCAAAACGGTAAAGTACCAGGAGACTCAGGACCGTCAGCCCAAGGAAAAAGAAGTAAAACGGCACCTTGGATTCGGCGAATAAGGGGGGAATTCCGGCCAGACCATAATAGCCTCCGGTGAACCGGCTGAATATGGTATTGACGGCCAATAGGCCTATACCGAAGAAGAGGCTGACCATGGAAAAATAAAAGGTCCGCAACCTGGAGAAGGGGTAACCGACCAGGATGGCCACTCCCATGGTGGCCAGGGCCCCCAAGGGCATGGTAATCCAGGGCGTCCAGCTTAATTCGTTGGCCAAAATGGCGGAGGTATAGGCCCCGATCCCCATGAATCCGGCATGGCCGAGGGACAATTGGCCTGAAATAGCGATCGTCCGCAGGCTGCTGGTGGTAATGATATAGACATAAACAAGAATAAAGATGTGCAAAAGGTAGACGGACCTGGCAAAAAAAGGAATAAGGGCCAGGAGGACAATCAGTGCAGTTAATATAATGATCCTCATCAACCCGCCTCCATTTGCCGCTTTCATCTTAAACCCTCATTGAAAGTTGAAAGTGAAATCCCACACTCATGCCCCACGGGGCGCCACGAAAAATGAAAATATTGCTAAGATGTGGAGTTAGTTCGTCATTCCGGCGAAAGCCGGAATCCAGGCTAAAGAAAGTCCGTACCCCCCCTGGATGCCGGATCAAGTCCGGCATAACGGAGAACTAACAAACTTGGAGGTTAATCCAGGGTTATTTTCGAACTAAGCCCTCATCGCCGAACGCTTAACGCCGAACGGTCACCGGTCACGCTCAGGCCACCTCGCGACCGAACAGCCCCTGGGGTTTGAGGAGCAGGAGCACGATGATGATGCCCAGTCCCACGGCCTGAGTCACCGCCCCGCCTGCGAAAAGGGGCAGAACGGCATCGATGGTGCCGATGATCAGCCCCCCGGCCAATATGCCGCCTATGCTTCCCACACCGCTCAGTACGACTACCTGAATGGCCTTGACCAGCATGGGCCCACCCATGAACGGCTTGAGATCGAAAATAGCCCCCATAAAAGAACCGGCCACGGCCGCCAGGGCGCAACTCATACCAACGGCCAGGGCCGAGACCCGGTAAATGCGGATGCCCTGCAGGATGGCCCCTTCCGGGTCCTGGGAAACGGCCAACATCTGCTGACCGGCTTTGGTCTTCCCGATGAACAGGGTCAGGACCAGCAGCAGGGCAGCCCCGATAATCATGGTAGCTACCCTTTCCAGGCTCACGGATACGGCCCCGGTTTTAAGTATGCCGGTCACAAAAGGCGATATGGTCCTGGTAGTACCCCCCGCCAATATGTTGATGGTGGTCTCCAGGATCAGAATGAGGGCTATGGCCATGATGATGGTACGGTTGGGGTCCCCGGCAAAGGGACGGAAACAGAATCGCTCCAGAAGCAGGCCGGTCAGAGCCAGTATCATGGCGGCCAAAAGCAGGGATAACCACTGGTTCAGGCCGAACTGGGTGGACAGCCAATAGCAGACATACCCCCCGATCATATACAGGGCACCATGGGCAAAATTCAAAATACCGATGATGCTCAAGACCAGGGCAAAACCCAGGGAGACCAGAATGTATATGGACGATAACATCAGGGCATCAATGATCGCCCCTATTACGCCTTCCATGCCTTCTCCTTTCGAGGTTTATCACACTTAAAACTTACATCTTGCATCTTGAAACTATTTTTTTATTTATCGGTTTCCTACCATGCCCCAATAATGGTGTAAATGATAAGAATATATGAGGAAACTATGAATAAAAAACTAATATCCTTCTATTCCCCGCCAATGGGGAGACAGGATTCAACCAAAAAAGCAAAGTATTGTGGCGGTCACGAAAGATAGGTCCGGAGATTCACTTTTTTGTTATTCAGATTGAGCTTCTTTCTGATATTGTTTCGATGAAAGTCAATACAAGCCTTGGAAACCCCCATCAGGTCGGCTATTTCTTTACTTATTTTTCCATCCCGCACAAACCCGACGATTTGCATCTCTATGGGTGTCAGATTGTATTGTTCCGAAGAAAGTACTCGTGATAGGGGGGTTAGAATGGACCGTAAACTGGATTCGATGGCCTTCAGATAGGCTGTTTGTTCCCCACTTAAGCTGGTTTGTTTCAGTCTTTCTACGTTAGGAAGAACCATTTGTCTCACATTACATAGAATGTTTTCTTCCAACATCCGAGTATCCTCGTCCCGGAGATCCAACAAAACCCGCAACGTTCTCTTAAGTTCTTCCAGATACTGCGAGTAGCTGGCCACGGCATCACCTCTTTTTTGGAAGGCCTGGCTGGCCAGCTTGCGTTCCGTCACATCCACGGAAAAAATCATAAGCCCTCTGACCCTTCCGCCGTCATCTTGGATGGGAGCGAAGTGGGCATCCCAGTAGCTGACGTTTTCCTTTCCGTCCCGCATGATCCAGAGTGGTAATTCATAACGGGTTACCCCCTTGCCGGAATCTCTGACATGTCTGAGCCATTTTTCGCTGGAAGGGGCGCTGCCGGGCTTATAATCGAAAAAACACATGCCGACCGCCTGTTTAGGGCTATAGGGAGTATAGGTCCGGACATAGTCACCATAAGTGCGATTGTGTCCCTGCAGGACAAGATCATTATTATAATACGAAAATCCTATGGGCAGTTCGTCCATGATGGGATTGCCGATCAGTGCCCTCCAGGCGGCCATTGGCTCCGGCTGGCTTCTGTCCAGGCATCTGGTTTCCATCTGCTTAACCATGTGTTGCAGTTCTTCGCTTAAAAGCTCACGAGGCATACAACATCTCCTTTCAACCAGACAAGATCCAACAAAAGCAGTCCTGGCTTTTTAACTGCCCAGATAGGCTTTCTGGATATGTTCACTCCCTTTGAGTACTTCACAATCCCCTTCCAGGACGATTCGGCCGACCTGTAATACATAACCTCTTTGGGCTACCCGGAGGGCCAGGGGGACATTTTGTTCCACCAGGATAACGCTGATGCCGGTTTGATTAATGCGTTCGATTACCGAACCCAGCTCCTGAACCACCAGAGGGGCTAATCCCAGTGAAGGCTCATCCAATAACAGCAGTTTGGGTTTAGCCATCAATCCCCGCCCGATGGCCAGCATCTGTTGTTCGCCGCCGCTCAAGGTTCCGGCTTTTTGATGCAGTCTTTCATTTAACCGGGGGAAATATCCAAAGATCTCTTCCATATCTTTTTTAATGCCGGCCGACTCCTTGCGCAAAACCGCTCCCAGCTTAAGATTGGCCAGGACACTCAGATGGGCAAAAAGTCTCCGCCCTTCAGGAACCTGGACCAGACCGTGTTTTACGATTTCATGAATAGCCATCCGGTCGATCCGTTGGTCCTGGAGCCAGATTTCCCCGGAGGTAAGCGATTTCAGCCCGGATAAGGCCCGCAAAATAGTGCTCTTCCCGGCCCCGTTACTGCCGATGACGGAAATCAAATCTCCCTCAGCCATTTCCAGGGAAACCTCTTCAACGGCCTTGGCTTTATCATAATGAACGGTAATCCCTTTTACCTTAAGCAGCATATTCACCACCAAAATAGGCGCGAATGACCTCTTTATTGCCCCTCACTTCTTCCGGTGAGCCTTCGGCAATCTTCTCCCCGTAATTGACCACGATAATCCGGTCGCAAAGACTCATCACAACGGCTACATTATGTTCCACCAGGAGGATCGTCGTTCCCTGAGCGCGGATTTTATTAATCACTTTCAGGGCCAGGCTGATTTCATCCGGGTCCATCCCGCCGATGGGCTCATCCAGCAGCAGTAATTTGGGTTTAACCGCCAGGGCCGCGGCCAGATCGAGTACTTTTTGGTATCCGTGGGACAAGTTCTTGGCCAGCTCGTCCCGGACTCCGCCTAACCCGACAAGCTGCAAATTTTCTTCGGCCTGGTTCAAAATGTTTTCTTCTTTCCGGCGATAGGACCGCGTGTTTAATATGGATCCCCACAGACTGGTATCGGCAGACAGATAAAAGGAGGCCACGATATTTTTAAGGGTGGTGAATTCGCCGAAGAAAGGGGTGATCTGAAAGGTACGCCCTATTCCCATTCTGGCCACCAGATGGGGTTTCTTCCCGGTTATATCCTTTCCGTCAAAAAAAATACTTCCGCTGCTGGGCCTGAGAAATCCGCTGATCAAATTGATCATGGTCGATTTACCGGCCCCATTGGGACCGATCAAACCGACGATCTGTCCCTCATCGATCGCCATATCAACCCGGTGAACCGCCACCAGTCCACCAAATATCTTGGTCAATCCCTGGATTTTAAGAAGCATTGTCGGCCACCTTCTGCTGGCGTTTGTTTTTAATCCAAGAAGTAATCTGTTCCGGCAAACTGACGATGCCCTTCGGTATCAAAAAGATAACCACAGCGAGCAGACCGGCCAAAACAAAAGGGGTGTATCCTTTGAGCCCCCCCATAACGTAAGGGACGAGATAGAGAATGAAAGCCCCGATAATCGGTCCGGCGAAGCTGCCTGTCCCCCCGGCCAAGAGATAAACGACTAAAAATATACTCGGCAGCATGGAAAAGTTGGACGGGGCGATGAAGGTGTTGTAATGGGCATAGACGGCCCCGGCCAGACCGGCAAAAAAACAGCCTATACCCAGGGCTTGTATCCTGGCTCCGGCCTCGTTTATGCCCCGGCTCGAGGCTGCCAGGTAAGATTGGGCAACGCCCATAAAGGTCATACCGATTCGGGAGTGCTCAATCCGGTAAATCACTAAAAGAGAAACCAAGGTCAGGCCTAAGAAAAAATAGTAATAGGGTATCTTCGAAAATCCAAAGAGGCGGGGAATCCCGGGCATCCCGCCTAAATAGCCGGTCAGGTCAGGAATGACACCGGTCAGAGCGGTTATCATAATCCCGAAGAAAAGGCTGGCCATGGAAAAGTAGATGGCTCTTAACCGGGAAAAGGGAAACCCGATTAAAATCCCGCCCGTCATGGCCGCCAATCCGCCGATCGGTATGGTGACCCAGGGAGTCCAGCCGGCGTGTTTGGCCAATATAGCCGAGGTATAAGCCCCGATACCCATGAAGGCGGCATGGCCGAGGGATAATTGCCCCGAGATATAGATGGTCCGCAGACTGCTGGTGAGCAGGACATAGACCAACACGAGATTGGCCAGGTGCAGCCGATAGTTGTTCAAAAACAGGGGGGCCAGAAAAAGGACTATTAATATCCCCAGGCCGAAGAAAGTCTTGACGGGATTTTTCCCTGAGCGGATTTTACTCTTAGACAAGATCACACCTCATGTCCAAAAAAACCTTGGGGCCTGATGACCAGTATCAGGATGATTAAACCAAAACCGGTTAAGTCGGAATAGACCGCCGGCAGGAAATAGGGGCAAAGGGCGTCCAAGGCCCCCATAACCAGTCCTCCGGCCCAGATACCGCCGATCGTTCCAATCCCGGACAGAATAACCACAGCAATGATTCGGATCAGTATGATGTCGGCCACCCCGACATGCAAGACGGATACAGAGCCCATGACGCCCCCGGCCAGCCCGACTAAGCTGCAACCCATGACAAAGGCCAGGGCGGAAATGCGGTTAATATTGATCCCCTGCAAGGCGGCCGCTTCCCGATCCTCAGCGATGGCCAGCATGGACAGACCGGTCCTGCTCTTTTGAATAAAGAGGGAGAGTGCCGTCAACAGGATGGCGCAGATAATCAGGATTACCAGTCTATCGGTATTAACGTTAATATCCCCGAGGGTTATAACGCCTTCGACTATGGATGGCAACCTCTTGGTAAAAGGACCGACCGTCAGATCGGCCCCGGTCTTCAGAACGATAACCAGAATGATGGCCATAACGGTCGCTTTTTCAAAGTCGCCTCGAAAAGGGCGGAAACAAAACTTCTCAAGGAAAAGACCGATGATGGCCATGGCCACCATGGTCAGCGGCAAAGCAACCCATGGATTTAAACCCAGGATCACCCAGAAATAGTAGCAGACATAACCGCTGACCATATAGATGGCGCCGTGGGCGAAATTCATGATGCGCATGACGCCGAAAACAAGGGCAAAACCCAAGGCCGCCAATAGATAGATGGACGATATCATCATCACATTTATCAGATGCCCTGCTATTTGTGAAACCACGCCTCTATACCCCCGAAGAATTAAATTTGGACGCAGATTTTCGCCGATACCCGCAGGTTCAAGAAATAAGCTCAAAGCCAAAACCCGCAACCTGCAACTTGCAGCCTAAAACTTTATTCTTGAACTAAGTCCCGCCCCCTGACCCCTGACCCCTATTTTCGAACCAAACCCTCATGCCCGTTTTGGGCACCACGAATCATGAAAATACCGCCGTCGTAGGGGCGGGTTTTAAACCCGCCCCTACAGCGCCCCACAGAGGCCAAGGACGGTTAAAAATCTATTTTCGTGTTAAATCCTGGAAATCTGCACGATCGGCCTTCTGCCGATCCGAGTTCATCTGCGTCCAAAATGCAAATGCCTCTACTACGGTGTGTGCTTGTTACCGGCCCACTTGACGTTTACCGGTTTTCCTTTAACGACCTGAACAACGGCTAAAGGTTGACAGACCACGTTGTTGATCCCGTAGGTCTTCTGCCCGCCCATGATCCCGGGGCCGGTCACGGTTTGGATGGTTTTCATGGTACGCCAGTGATTGGCCACCACGGTCGGATCCAGGCTTTGAGCGGACTCAATGGCCTGAACCAGGCTCCAAAGGGTATTGAACCCGAAGGAATGCCAGTGGAAGTTCTTTCCGAACTTGGCGACGCCTCTTTTCGTTATTTCTTTCATGAGGGGCGGCACCCCTTCGCCATGCATAAACCAACTGACAATAAAGAACCCTTCCACTTCCGGCCCGGCGCCGGCGGCTTCGATGATGTCGGGCAAAGCGCTGGGGGTAACGTTGAAGAGGGGTCCCTTGTAGCCCTTGGCCCGGGCGGCTTTAATGATGGAGCCGATATGATAGGGCCAGCCATCCATCGGAGAAAAAATGTCCGCCTTGGCCTCCAGGGCCTTGGTCACAATAGGATTAAAGTCCGTGGTGTCGTTCGGGAAGGCCCCGGTGAAGACCACCTTGAAACCGAATTCATCGGCCAGCAGCTTAAGATATTTCTGTCGGTAAGGCTCACCGCCGTCGGCCGGCCAGATAAAAGACATGGTTTTGGCCTTGGGGTACTTCGCCTTCAGATGGGCGAAGGCGATCCGCATGCCGGCCACGATGCCCGGGTTCTGGCTGAATACCTGGGGGGCATTAGGTCCTAATTCATCCGGGGCCAGGCAGATGTATTGCCGGATATGAGTCACCTTGGCTGGAACCGTGACTGAATTGGCGGCTAAATTCATTTCGGTCATCACTCCGCCGACCAGGAATTTAACGTCCTGCTCCATGATCAACTTATTGGCAGCAGCGATCATCCCCTCGCCGCTGCTTTTGGTGTCTTCGGAGACCAATTCGATCTTATATTTCTCCCCCTTAATGGTAATACCCCCTTTGTCGTTAATCCAGTCGGCGGCTATCAACACCCCCTGGTGCATGAGACCTTCGCCAGGGGCCATGACGCCTGTCAGGGAATCCAGGACCCCGATCTTAAGTGTTTTGGCCGCAAAACAGGGTTGGCCTGAGACCACAAAAACCGCAAAAATAAAAACCAAAGTTAAAAACAATCCGGTGCGCTTCATTGCATAATCCTCCTTGGTAATTTGGTTTTTTACCTATTTAATTTTGAACCCGTAACTCGCAACCCGTAACCCGCAACGCTTTTTTAAACTAAACCCCCATCCCCCCATTGACCCCGATAACCTGCCCCACAATATAATCAGCGTCATCCGTGGCCAGATAAACAACCAGGCTGGCTACTTCCCTGGCCGTTCCCAGACGTCCTATGGGTATTTGACTTTTCAGGATCGGCAGAAGCTGGGGATCAATCGTTTTGATAAGAGGGGTATCGCAATAGCCTGGTGCTACGGCATTGACCATAATTCCGGAACCGATCACCTCCCTGGCCACGGCTTTGGTGAAGGCGACAATCCCGCCCTTAGAGGCAGAATAGGCAGGAATATTGGGTTCACCCTGGACCCCGGCAATCGAGGCTATATTGACAATTTTCCCCTTTCCTTTCTTTTCCATCACCCTGAGGGCCTCGCGGGTGCAATAGAAAGTCCCATTAAGATTGATATTGATGGTGGTGTGCCACCATTCGTCCTTAAAGGCGGAGGTGATTTTCATGGACTCCTGAACTTTCCCGGTCTTCATCACCTCATCCACGGCCTTAAGAATGGAACTGTTATGAAGGTCCTCATAGTCTTTCCAGTCCGGCTTCATGACGATACCGGCATTATTGACCAGTATGTCGATCGTTCCCCACTTTGAAACCACTTTTTCAAACATGGCTTTGACCTGATCAACATTACTGACATCGGCCTCCAGGGACAATCCCTCCGATCCTGTCTTCTGGATAATCCCCAGAGTTTCTTCAATGGCCCGGACATTGACATCGTTCACCGCAATTTTTGCCCCTTCCTGCGCCATCAGTATGGCTATTTCCTTGCCAAAGCCGCTGCCGGCGCCGGTAATCAGGGCGACCCTACCCTTTAACTTCATTCGACACCTCCTTTCATACTTCGAACTTTGTCCTTGAATCTATTTTCTTACCAATCCTCATGCCCCGCTGGAACATCACGAAACATGAAAATGGGTTTCGCCGAACGCCGAACGTTATTTTCGTATTAACCCCTTCGGGGATAAACGTTAGCGATCTTGTACCCGCCGGCCACTGAAAGCGTATCATTGGCGCCATCACAGATAAGGGTCGTCCGGGCGTCTCGGAAAAGCTTTTCCACGACATATTCCTTGGAGATCCCGTTTCCTCCCAGAATCTGAATGGCGTCGCTGGTCACATCCAGGGAGGCCTGGGTGGCGAAGGTCTTGGCCGCCATGGAATATTCGATGGCCCTTTTTTCAGGAGTGAACGGCTGGGACCAGTTATACACAAAGGCCGCCCGGCAGATCTGCCGGCTGGCCTCTACCTTGCGAAACATGTCAAAGATCTTCAGTTGGATGCTGGAGTGCTCAATGAGACGCTTACCTCCCTGGACCCGTTCCCGGGCATAGGCCAGGGCTTCATCAAAAGCCGCCCGGGCCAGGCCGGTAGCCCAGGTACCGACCATGGGCAGGGTCAGGCACAAATGGGCCTCCAGGGCGGCCTCATAATTTTCCGGTCCTACGATTAAATATTTTTTCGGAACCCGCACATTATCAAAATAGACCTCACCCTGGCATAAATCCCGGGCACCCAACTTATTGAGGGGTTTTCCCAGGGAGACCCCGGGGCGATCCAGGGAAAAGATAAAAATGCCGCTCCCGGCATGCCCCTTCGAGGGGTCGATCTGACACATCAAAAGGATATGGTTGGCCAAAGGTCCGGCCGAAACCCAGGCCGCCTTCTGGCCATTGATCACATAGTCGTCCCCATCTAAGCGGGCCCGGCACTGGGCGGGAATGTTCGGATCCCGGAAGCTGGGATACCCGGCCATAACCGTGTCCGACCCATGGTCCGGCTCGGTGATAGCCCAGCAACCGACATAACTCCCATCCGTGCACTGGCAATAGGGAATGGTGAATTCTTTGATGTGTTCTTCGGTCCCGGCCATGGCCACGGCCGCGTCCAGGCTGGTATTCAAGGCCAGGGTCAAGCCGAAACTTCCCCAGGCCAGCTCTTCCATGACGATCTGAATCTGCAGCGGATTCAGACCCGGACCGCCGAAATCCTCCGGGAAGGGGAGCTTATGATAGCCGAGCTGGTAGGCCTGACGCATAAAATCCCAATAAGGGGATCCTTTGGCAAAGGCCTCCTCGGGGGTCATGGTGTCAAGCTTAACGGAAATAGGCCGCATCACTTCCCGGGCAAACTTGCTGGCCGTTTCCCTCAGGGCGATGTCCTCCGAGGATAGATTCATGTTAAGATCGAAATAATCCATTGTCCTGCTCCTTTCAAAAAATAGAGTTTCGCGTTACGAGTTTCGTGTTTCGGGTTCCGTGGAAAAACCATTTTCATGTTTCGTGGCGCTCTTCTCCACCCAGCCTTGCACCTTGTACCCTGCACCTTGCACCTTCAATCTTGCATCTTAATGGCCCTATCCCTCCACCTGCGGATCATTGGACCCTGGACGAAACCAGGTGACGGGCCGGTAATGGCGCGCCACCATTCCGGATTGTTTGAATTTCGGATAGCCCAGAACCATGGCCGTGTGAACCACCCAGGGGTCATCAAATCCCAGGCTGGATTTCAGTTCGGGAATGGCATTGACCGCCACACCTCCGAAATTGGTCCAGCAGGCTCCCAGACCGAGGGAATTAGCCACGATATTCATGTTCTGGCCGCAGATACCGATGGCCAAAGCCGGATTGTTCAGTTTGGGATGGGCGCCCAGGAAGATGACCGCCGGGGCACCCAGAAACACGGGTAACTCCTTGACCGCCACGCATCGGATGCCGTATTGGGTCCGGGGATCGAAAACCCCTGTTTCCACCACCCCCACCATGTTCATGATGGCCTCATCATTTTCAAATGCAGGATACACCCCGGCCCAGAAGGCCTGGCAGGCCGTTTCCAATTCGGCGATCTTCTCCGTATTGGTCACCACGGTAAATTTCCAGGGTTGATGATTGCCGCCGCTGGGAGCAAAACGCCCCGCTTCCAGCACCCGGTGGATCAGAGGATCGGGGACCGGATCTTTTTTATAATGCCGCACACTCCTGCGCTCTAATACCAATCGTTCCACCGGGTTCCATTCGGCCGGTTTTCCTTCTCCATCCTTGGGTGGAAGCGGCATCTTAATCGGGGGCGTCTGGGTATCGAAGAACCCCCCCTTGACGTTGTAGATGCGCTCCACCGACAGGGCATCCACCAGACAGGCGACCATGCAGTTGGTGCAGGAAATGCATACATAGTGGCTCTTCATCTTCGGGTGTTCGTCTTCGTCCATTTCCATGCACTTAAAGGGGCAGTTTTCAATACAAAGCCCGCAACTGGTGCACTTCTCCGGATCGACTTTCATCACTCCTGTTTCGACACCGGTGGGCCGAAGCATCGGCTTCAGTTCCTCAAAGGTTTGTTTCTGTTCTTCCATAGTCTTTATCCTCCTGTTGATGTTCGTGTGCCGGTGGGGGCCTTCGTGTCCTCCCCTTTAGGTTCTATAATTTCCGTCAGGATCCCAAGGTTCCCCTGAGGATGGATGAAGCAAGCCTTAAAATCAGCGTTGTCCGCTTCACCCAACACCTTCAGCCCTTTGGCCTTCAAATCCTTAATGACCTCTTCAAACTGCTCAACCTCCAGGGACATATGGTGAATCCCTTCTCCCCGGTCTTTGATGAAACGCGCGATAAAACTTTCCGGAGAAAGACCGGCGATCAATTCCAGATGCATCGCATTGATCCCCACCAGGGCCGTTTCAAACTGCTGATCTTCATACCGGTCCCGCTTGATGAGTTTGGCGCCATAAGTTTTTTCGAAGAAGTCAATGGCCTTCTCCAGTTCCTTAACGGCGATCCCGACATGATTAAATTTCTTGATCATCCCATACCCCTTATTCCATTAGAACGCAGATTTTCGCCGATACCCGCAGGTTCAAGAAATAAGCTCAAAGCTGAAAGCTCAAGCGAAAACCTGAAACCTGCATCCTGCAACTTGAAACTTGAAACTTTTTTTCAAATTAAATCCTGGCAATCTGCGCTAATCGGCGTCCAAAATGCAAACTTCTATCCTATCGAGCCAATATATGAATACCGGCCACGGCCCCGTGTTCGAGATTAGTCACCAGGCCGCCTAACATCTGGGCCAGGCCGACCTTGGCCTTTGGCGTCTGCCGCTCCCCGGCCTGTCCCCGGAGATGGAGGACCACCTCGCAGACCGTGCGGACCCCGGAGGCGCTCAATGGATGCCCGAGGGCCAGAAGACCGCCGCTCGGATTCACCGGAATCCGGCCGCCTATGGCCGTCGCCCCGGAACGGAGCAGATCTATCCCTTCTCCCGGTTTGCAGAGCATAAGGTCTTCATAACGCAGGATCTCTTCGTTGGCGAAGGCATCGTGCATTTCCACGAGATCGATGTCTTTGGGATCAACCCCGGCCATCTCATAAGCCATCTTGGCTACTTTGACGCCCACGGGGGAGGCGCAAATGTCATCCTGGGTGTATTTATAATCGGCGGAACAGAGGGCCGAGGCCAGGACCCGTATGGGTTGTGTTGTATATCTCTTGGCCACGTCCATGGAACAAAGGATGGCCGCCGCCGCCCCATCCGTATTCGGACAGCACATGAGCAGGGTAATCGGGTCACAGATCATTCGGGAACCGAGGATCTCTTCCACCGTAAACTCTTTCTTATACTGGGCCTGGGGGTTGAGGCACCCGTTATGATGATTTTTAACCGAAACCTGGGCGAAATCTTCGGCCGTAGCCCCGGATTCCATCTGCCTCCTGGCCACCATGGCGAACATGCCCGGCATGGTCAACCCAAGGTGACCATCGAGATCTGTTTTTTCCGGCGGGATGAGCCTGCCTGCTATGGGACTGGTGGTCATGGACTCCACGCCTATGGCGATCCCCACGTCATAGCGCCCGTCGGCGATCTCCTTCCAGACCCCCCTGAATGAGGTGGCCCCGCCGGCACAGGCGTTTTCCACGTTGATGATCTCTATATTTCTAACTCCCACTTCTTTCAGTATGCCCTGGCCGGTACAATTGGCATCATAGGCCCGGGCACAGTAGGCCACCTGAATGGCCTTAGGGGAAATACCGCAATCCTCCACAGCCGCCCGGACCGCCTCGGCGCCCAGATCGGCCGCTGCTCTCCAGGGAAACTTTCCGAATGCACTCTGACCTATGCCTATTACTGCTACTTCCCTCATCAAATCCTCCTCTTTATATCGCTGAATTCCGCTTTCGGAATTTTGATTTTGAACTAAACTCTCATGCTCCTTTGGGGCACCACGAATCATGAAAATGGGTTTTTCCTAACCTTGAACCCTGAACCTTGAACCTTGAACCGTGTTTTCGTGTTATACGGCTTTGAACTTATACCCCATGACCTGCTTATCGTCATCCTTCCACAGCTTGTCGATAAAAACCTCCATCTCCATACCGATTTTATAAGATTCATCCTCCGCCCACTTCAGGGGAGCGAAGATCCGCACCCCCTCAGGCAGATCGATGAGCCCCACCGCATAAGGCGGCTTAAAGTGGGTGGAGGCCATACGTCCGATGGTATAGGCATAAAGCCGGCCACGGCGGCTTAAGATCACCTCTTCCATATTTTTTCCCAAACAATCGAAACAAAAGGGCGCTTTTGGAAAATAGATCCTTCCGCAGGCCCCACATCGGTTGGCTAAGAGCCTCCCGCCATCAATAGTATCAAACAGGTTTTCCCTCACCGGGATTCCATCCATCATCGTATCCTCCTTAGACTCTCTTCACTTTATACCCGGCCTTCTCCCTGTCCCAGGTATCAGCCGTAATGCCGGCCTCTCGGAGCTTATTCTTTTGTATCTTTTCATTAGGGGTTTTGGGAAGACTCTCCATAAACTCCACATACCGGGGAACGGCAAAATAGGGCATCCGTTCTTCGCAAAAGGCCAACAATTCTTCCGGGGTCAGTTTCCCTCCCTTTTCCAACACCACGGTGATCTTGACTTCATCCTCCGAAAGTTCGGATTTAGCGGAGACTGCAGCCGATTCCACCACCTGGGGATGGGCATTGACCACCCGTTCAATCTCAAAAGAAGAGATATTCTCTCCTCTCCTGCGAATATAATCCTTCATCCGGTCCATGAAAAAAAGATAGCCTTCTTCATCCAGATACCCACCGTCCCCGGTATGATAAAAATGGTTCTTCATGAGTTCCACGGTTTTTTCAGGGTTTTTCCAGTAACCCAGGGAGGTGATCCAGGGCATTCGCCCCCTGGCGACGATCTCCCCCACCTGGCCGGCCGGAACCGGGAAATCATTTTCATCGACAATCCGGACCTCGAAACTCCCGGTCTCCTTACCGCAGGACCCCTTCCTGGGTTTGTCATAAGGATCGTAGGTAATGATGGCTACTTCTGTCAAACCATAGCCCTCGGTCACTTTTAGATTGTACCTTTTCTGGAAATCCTCGAAAATGGGTGCCGGCATGGGAAAGGCGGCGCAGACCCTTACCGGATTGTCCCCGTCATCCTCCTTCCGGGGCTGATTATAGATGAAATGGGCCATGGCCCCCAGGGAATTGAAGACCGTGGCCCCGGCTTTTCTGATCTGGTCCCAGAATTTAGTGGCGCTGAATTTTTCGTATATAACGACCTTGGCGCCTAATAACAGGGTGGGGTAAATGCACAAAATCCTGGCGTTAGCATGGAAAAGGGGGAGACAGGTAAAGAAGACATCCCCGGCCGTGGCCCTGATGGCCTCGATGTATTCCAGGGCGGAATGGGCTATCTTGGTATGAGGGTCCATGACGCCCTTGGCGGCCCCGGTCGTTCCCGAGGTATAAATGATGGTTTGAATATCCGAGGGTTTAATCTCGATTGGGGGCGTTTCCGAAGAGCCGGAGATAAAGTCATCATAATCCACCCAATCCAATCGGAGATCGGGCATTTTATCGCTTCCGGTGGTTTTCGACCAGACCACCAATTTTTCCAGCTTGGGCAGGTCCTGCTCAACCAGCTTGAGACGGTCTATGAGCCCTCGCTCGATAATGAGAACCCTGGCCTCGGAATCGCTGATCTGGTGGGAGAGAAAGGTGCCTTTATTGGCCAGATTGATGGGAACATCGATGGCCCCGGCCTTGGATACGCCAAACCAGAGATAGAGACATTCCAGAGAGTTGGGCAGAAAAAGGGCAACCTTGTCGCCTTTCTCTACACCAAGCCGGATCAGTCCGTTAGCAATACGGTTGGCGGTCTCATTCACCTCCCGATAGGTGATCGATTGGGCCTCTTCGTATTGCAGAAAGACCTGATCGCCGCAGGTGGCGGCTTTTTCCTCCAGGATCTGTCCCAAAGTCCGGAAATACGCTGGATAAACTTCCATCTCTCTAACCCTTTCCACATGACATTCTGCGGCCGAAAGCAGGAACGACTATAATGAACTCGTGTTAAATCGTCATGCCACGATAGTGGCGTGACACCGCGAATCATGAAAATAGCGCAATTGATGGTTGAACTCGAACTCTATTTTCATGTTAGAGTCATTTTTCCTGACTTCTTACGAGGTTATTGGTCATCGGGTATCAGAAGCAGGTCCCCTGAGCCGTTTAGGGAGATAAAGGGTTCTGCCCCCGGAAAGCTAAAGACCCTTTTGGCCTTTGATCTCAAATTCTAAACCAGCCAGCCGGTATATCTTGATCGCATCTTTTTAAGCCTGCACTTTAAAATCGCTCTATTGTTGTCATATATAGATCAGGAAACTTTTCGATTGAACGGAGGGGTAAAAATATTTAGATCGCCGATGAAAATTTTATATATGGTCCGGGCCAGATCCTCGGGGGATGATTTCCCATTGGGATCAAACCAGCGGTAAGGCCAGGTAACCATGCCTAACAGCGAATAGGTCAGTAAGGTAATTTGCGTTGGGCTTTTCCCTTTTTTCCCCAGGAGATCCGCAACCAAAGCTCGCAGGATGTCAACAAATTCCCGTTCTTTTTCCTTGATGACCTCCAGGTAATTTTGGGGAAGATGGACCCGCTCGTTCATGGCCAGGCGGGATTCGATTTGCCGGTCTTTATAGCCCATAATGAAGATTCTGATGTAGGTAAATATCCTGTCGCGGGGGAATTGCTGGGATTGAAGTTCATTTTTCATACGGCTGAGCGCAAATTCATAATAGCGATAAAGGATCAGGAAAAGCAGCTCTTCCTTGGTTGAAAAATAATGGAATATAGCCCCTTTGGTCAGGCCTACCACTGAGGCGATATCGGCTAAAGTGGCGGACAAAAATCCTTTTTCATAGAAAACCCGGGCGGCCGATTGACAGATCTCGGCAATTTTTTTCCGGCCTTTCTCGGTAAAGGCTTCATATTTTTCTAATTCAGGTACTCGATCCTTCACGGTCTTCATACCCTTCTATAATTTACCAGCCAGCCGGTATGTTTTAGCTTATCTATAACATCCCCCTTTAGAGGCTGTCAAGAAAAAAATCGACCATAAAAAATTTCATTTTTTTCCGTAAAACTTTTCAAAAATCTTGCCTTTATAGTGGCTGCGTTCCAGGCTGCCCGGTTCGGCCCAAAGAATCTGCGGGTTGATCTTGAGGCGCTTGCTCATCGTATCCAGGATCTCTTTCTCCAACACCTCCAACTCGGCACCGGTTATTCCTCCGGCCTGCTCCACCCGGAGTTTAAGCGGCGGGACGACCCGTGGCAAGGGTTCATCTAAGACAATCCGCATCTCCCCCGTCACCCGCGGCACGAATCCGTTGACCACGGCCTTGAGGTGACTCGGATAGACCATGACCCCCTTGACCTTCAACATATCATCGACGCGGCCGATGATCTTGTACCGGAACCCGGTGCGGCCGCAGGGGCAGGGCTCGGTGAAAATCTGCATGATATCGCCCGGGCTCTCCCTGACCCAGACCCAGCCGTCGTTC
This sequence comes from uncultured Thermodesulfobacteriota bacterium, assembly GCA_964627515.1. Lineage (GTDB taxonomy): Bacteria > Desulfobacterota > RBG-13-43-22 > RBG-13-43-22 > RBG-13-43-22 > RBG-13-43-22. Next base: position 79,856 of record CAZVHO010000007.1, read on the forward strand.
TCCAGAGTAGTATAGACGGCCTCGCCCCGGGCCCCATCCTCCAGGGGAACAGGTGCTTTGGTATCAGGGTCGACCAGTTCGAAATAACAGAGATCATCCACCAGCCAGTGCATCCCCTGGTATTCCTCATGATCGCAGGAAAACCCTAACCCCCCGCCCATGTCATAAAGTTTAGCCTTATAAGCTTTTTCGATCCTGGACCTTATCTCGGGAATCCCGGCCCCGGGCTCTCCCCCGCACAGAAGAATCTTCAGGCCCAGATCCCCAACCTCTTTGTGGATCAGCCTGGGGGTCTGCTCGATCAAATACTCGGCCAATGACGGCGTACCCACATAAACTGTTCCGTGGAAAAGATTCTGGGTCAGCAAGATCCGCTCGCTTTTGGCCTCCGCCCCCACGGGCAGCATCAGGGAGCCTATCTTCTGAAACCCAATGGCGGCCGTGACTCCGGCAACGACCATGGAGAGAGCGAAACAGTGAAGAATGCGGTCGTGGGAACGAACGCCCGCACGCCAGGCACCCCGGGCCTCAAATTCCCCCCAAAACGCATTAAGATCCCGGTTGGTCATCGGGTAAGGCGTAGGGACACCGGTTGTTCCGGTGGTGGTGGCCATCCAGTCCAGTTCATCCACCGAAACGGCTATCCGCTGATCGATCGCTTTTAATAAATCGCCATTACATGCATCAACTAATTGCCTCCAGTTGGCCTTGGTGAAAAGTTCCATTTTATCCTTGAATTCATCAAATCCGCTCAGCCTTTCAGGCTCCAGCTTATTTTTCTCCATCATCCGGGCGTAATAGGGCGCCCGGGCCTTGAGCCTGGATAACTGTCTTCTGAGCTTTTCCAACTGGATTGGTTGCATTGCAGGCGTGTTAAGAAGGGGTTCAATCTCCATATTCCAATAGGGTCGTTCCGGTTCCATACTTTTCTCCTTACCAACTTGGATAGGTTTAAGATTCAGGGCTCAAGATTTGTCACACTTGAAACCTGCATCTTGCTTCTCGAATCTTTTTTTGTATTAAGCCCTCATGTCCCGCTTGGGGCGGGACACTACGAAGGATTAAAATGGGCTAAAGATTTATGTGGGACAGGCGCCCTCGCCTGTCATTAATGGCCACAGCCCCGCAAATCGCGGGGCTGTGCTACAATTTCAAAACCAATAATGCTATTTTCGAACAATACCCTCATGCCCGCCGGGACATCACGAATCATGAAAATATCTTTCGCTGACTGCTGAAAGCTGATAGCTATTTTCGCCCTAAATCATCAAATACCCGCCGCAAAGCGACAGGGACTGGGCGGT
>CAZVHO010000007.1:81259-84464 GCA_964627515.1 uncultured Thermodesulfobacteriota bacterium
TATTTTCGCCCTAAATCATCAAATACCCGCCGCAAAGCGACAGGGACTGGGCGGTCATACCATCCGATTCATCAGAGGCCAGGTAAATGGCCAATGCGGCGACTTCTTCCGGTTTTATAAATCTGCCTATAGGGACCCGGGACATGCCGTCTTTGCGCACCTCTTCCTTGGACATTCCTGAAACCTGGGAGATATAGTCCATCAAAGGGTCGGTCATGCCTGTTTCTTCTACCAGGGCCGGACAGATGGCGTTAACGTTAATATTAAAAGGCGCCATTTCCAGGGCCAGGCATCGGGTCAACCCCACCACACCGTGTTTGGAGGCATTATAGGCACTTTGATTTTTAGATCCCCATTTACCGGCAGTAGAGGCGATGTTGATGATTTTTCCTTTTTTTTGATCGATCATGGCCGGAAGCACCGCCTGGGTGACATGGAAAACGCCATATAAGTTGGTCTTGATGACCTGATCAAATTCTTCCAGGGAGTACTCCATAAAACGCCGGGGGATATAGGCACCGGCATTGTTGACCAGAATATCAATCCGGCCAAAGGCCTTTAAGGCCCTCCGAACCATCTCCTGCACGGACCTTTGATCGGAAACATCGGCTGCAGAGATGGCCACCTTAACGCCCATTTCCCGGATTTCTTCTGAAACCTGTTGGAGTGGACCTTCCCCCCGGGCGGAGAGAAAAATATTAGCGCCTTCTCCGGCAAAACCCTTGGCAATGGCTTTACCGATTCCCCGGCTGCCGCCGGTAATCAGGGCCGTACGATCCTTTAATTTTTGTTGGGTCATCACCGTTATCCCCCTTTCAAATTAGGACACTGATTTTCGCCTATATCCGCAGGTTCAAGAAATAAGCTCAAAGCGAAAACCTGCAACCTGCGACTTACATCTTGCATCTTGAAACTTGCAGCCTAAAACTTTATTCTTGAACTAAGTCCTGACCCCCACCCCCTGCCCCCTGAACCCTATTTTCGAACTAAATCCTCATGCCCCTCGGGGGCGCCACGAAGCATGAGAAGGACTTTCTCCGAACTCTGAACTCCGAACTCTAACCCTTTGCCCTAATCTTTCATAAGTAACCAGCCAGCCGGTATGTTTTATTGAAAAATTTTTTTCTTCAGGTTATTTCTTTAATTTCTTGCCCTTAGGGGAAAAAACCTGATCCCCACCTGGTTCAATAAATTTCAGTCGTCCCATAAATATCTTATAAATAACCTGGGCTAACTCCTCGGGAGACGATTTTCCGTCAAGATTGAACCACCGGTAAGGCCAGGTACACATGCCCAGTAATGAATAGGTGAGGAAGGTAATCAATCCGGGCTTTCTTTCCTTTTTTTCCAACAGATCCTCAATGAGCGATCTCAATATTTTTACGAATTCCCTTTGCTTCTCCTTGATAATGTTCAGATATTTTTCAGGAAGATTCACCACTTCATTGAGTGCCAGGCGGGATTCAAACTGCCTCTTTTTATAAGTCATGATAAAAAGATAAATATACTCAAATATCCGGTCATGAGGAGAATTGAATGCATTAAGCCTCACAATTAATTCACTCAAGGTACTCTCCGTATACCGGTATAAGACTAAAAAAAGGAGTTCTTCTTTGGTGGAAAAATAATGAAAGATAGCCCCTTTGGTCAGGCCGGCGGCCTGGGCTACATCACCAAGCGTAGCCGAGAGATAGCCTTTTTCATAAAAAACCATAGCGGCCGCCCGGCAGATTTCATTAATTTTTTTCTGCCCTTTTTCGGTAAACCTTTCATATTTATCTAATTCAGGCCTTGGATCTCTCACCATTTCAGTCCACACCCCTATGCCCCTTGAAGGCATTTCCAGATCATGAAAACAGGTCCCATGTACAGTGTTCAGGATTCACAACTTTGCAACTTGAATCTTGAGTCTTGCATCTTGAAACTGTATTTTCGTCTTAAGATTCTGTCAAGGGGAAAAGGTGATCTTGGGCGGTTTTCGCCCGGGAAGCTGATAATATTTTGCCTTTGGGTATCCCAGCATCATGGGATAAAAATGGGGATGCTCCACCGGCATACCCAGGAATTCTTTCAGGGATGGGGAGGAAAGGAGGGCATGTTGCAGCAATCCGGCCCAGCATGTGCCCAGACCCATCGTCGGGGCCATCAGATCCAGATAAGAAAGGGCCAGGCTTAAATCGACCAGGCCGTCCGGCGCTTCCTTGGGAGCGGAGGCCACCACCAGGGCCGGGGCACCCCGGAGTATGGAATCAATCCCCGCCTCCCAGGCCTTGACGACCAATGGCAAGTAGGGCTGTCGGATCAGGACTTGGGGATTCGCTTCAATAGCCTGACGAATGGAGTCCACCGTCCGGCCTGTCAATGAATGCATCCTGGTTTTATCCGTCAGAACCAACCATTCTATCAGTTGGCCGTTTCCGCCAGTGGGGGCGTAGCGGGCGGTCTCGATGAGCCTGGCGATTTTCTCCTTTTCTACGGGCTTATCCTGATAGACACGGATAGAACGGCGGGACCGCAGGAATTGTACGGCCTGTTCTTCATTAATGCTGAGTTCCGGCTTAATGCCCGGGCAATCTTCGGCCGGAATGTCCGAATGGGTAAGTGCGCCCTGGGGACAGGCGGCCACGCAGTGTCCACAAAGGTTACAGCCCCTGACGCCGCCTGGAATGATCGCGGGATAGCCGGTGTCCTCCTGGAGTCTGATCAGGCCCCCGGGGCATTCCCCTGCGCAGATGCCATCTTTTTTACACTTACTCTTATCAATGATCAAAAAGGCCACCTTTCATTACCCCTTTCCGCAAAAAATAGTCCAGCCAGCCGGTATTTAAAAAACTTTTTTATCCTGGCCCCCCCAAAATGTCAAGGAAGAAAAAAGGACGAAGGTCAGAATTAAAAAAACTTGACAACGGACAATATAAATTCCAAATACAATGTTAAGAAATATAAAGGAGGATTACGATGAAAAAAGTTGGTAAAGGGTTTTTGCTGGTTGGTTGTCTGTTTTTCCTTTTTTCCCTGGTGGCCTTTGGCCCATCCCGGGCCCTGGCGGTGAATGCCAAATTTGAGGTCGGCAAAATGGGGGACATGTCCGACTTCGACCCGAATAATCCGGCGGTAACCGGCGGAGACACCATCAAGATCGCCATGGTGGCCTCTTTTTCCGGACCGGCGGCCTTCGTGGGACAGATGTTTTACCTTTCCGCCG
>CAZVHO010000008.1:0-78057 GCA_964627515.1 uncultured Thermodesulfobacteriota bacterium
CAACGGACTTCATAACAAGTCTCTGCGCAATCACATTCCGGCAATAAACACCGCCGCAATGACCAGAATCCTGAAACGACTCCATCTCCACGGCATAATTCGCAAAGTCGGGAAAACTTACAAGTACTACATTACCAAACTTGGAAAGGCCGTAATCACAGCGGGTTTGACCATCCGAAATATGTCTGTAATCCCGCAATTGGCGCACGTTTGATCCATGTTTAGAAAATTATTCTACCCATTTTGAGAAGATTTTGATTCTTTAGTTACCAAAAGAAAAAATTTATTTTATTCAGTTATTCTATGGCACTTCATTACCTCAAACGCCGTAGACCTCTGTTGTTCCAACCTCCCGATGCTTTCCAATAGTTATTGAATCCAGTGAACATGTCCCCTTGGCATATTCGTAGCGCCCCCAAGGGGGCATGAGGGCTTAATATGAAACCGGTAACCTTCAGGATTCCTATAGGTTCTGTCATCAAATTTAGGGCAGCCTATTATGATCACCTTGTCTTTCAGAAATTCCCGGCGAAAATCGAGATAGATCCCTTCTTTCAACTCCATCTAAATAGTAGAGTAGGGTTTTGTTCTGGTCTGAACGTGTCAATTTTTTTAAGAAGCCCGACAAATTACGCCAAAAATCTTGTGCAGTATTGCATATATTTTTGTGCATCTCCATTTTCCCTCTCGCCCTCATGCCAACATAACTAATTGAAATAATAGGATTATAAAATTATGATTCGATGGCATAGATTTTGCCATTTTAACGGATCTTAAAAATATATTAACAAAAACTGAAGCCTAACCTTTTGAAAAATACTTCATATTGAGAGGAGAGGTTGTATGCTTTCCAGATTCACCACCCGTTTCCGATGTCTGATCTGGTTTTTTGTCTTTGCTTTTTGCTCCTATTCTATCCCTAATCTTGCAACCCTCATTCCCTATAAATTTTATTTCTTTGTCTCCGAGGCCCAGGGGGACGATGTGGGGTCCGATGGTCCCGGGCTGAATGTGCCGCTTCCGATTACCGAAGGGGCCATCTTTACCGGAGGGCTTACTTCGAAAATTCCCATTACGGTGCCGCCGGGAAGAGCGGGGGTGGCCCCCAACATTTCCTTGAATTATAACAGCTTCCAAAGCAACGGTGTGGTGGGGGTCGGATGGGGCCTTGACCTGGGGGCTATCCAGAGGTCCACGAAATGGGGATTGAATTATACTGCCGATAACTATGTGGCTGTCATAAACGGTAATTCTTCAGAACTGTTGCCGAGAGCAGACTGGGGATCAAATTATTACAGCAGCAGGATCGAAGGGGCTTTTTTCAAGTATTATTTTAACCCCTCAACCAATGGTTGGGAAGTGACAACCAAGGATGGGACCTTATATTACTATGGTTCAACTTCGGCTGCAAGGCAGGATAATATCCATGGGGTTTTCAAATGGTGTCTGGATAAGGTGCAGGATACCAATGGGAATTATTTAACGATAAGTTACTGGAAAGATCAAGGGGAGATTTATCCTGATCGAATTGATTATACCGGGAATGGAAGTCTTGGTCCCACGAATTATATCGGGTTTTATTATGAATCAAGGCCGGATGCGCCATCATTGTATACTACCAATTCAGAGGTTAAAATGGCCTATCGGCTGAAAACCATCGATGTGATGGCCAATGGAATCAGAGTCCGCTCTTATAAACTGGGATATGTTATGAGCAACAGTACCGGTCAATCACTTCTCTCCAGCGTGCAGCAATTCGGCAGCGATGTTGTTTTGGATGGAGCAGGAACGATAGTCGGGGGTTCAGCTCTGCCGGAACAGGTTAATGCATACTCTGTCATTAGCCAAAATTTCGAATGGGGAGGGAATCCGCCCCGCCCATGGGCCGTAACCAATTTCGGAAACATCAGCGACAGGACCCGAATTGGCGATTTCAATGAAGATGGTAAGAGTGATGTGTACTTTGCCGCTACGGATAACCATCATTGGTTAGGGATATCCAACGGGACCAATATCAACTGGAACGATCTGGGTGATCCTGGGTTTGGAGACGTCGGAGACAGGATTTTGGTGGGTGATTTTAATGGGGACGGCAAAAGTGACGTATTCTTCGCCGCATCGGATGGCCATCATTCGCTGGGAATATCAAATGGGACCAATATTGGCTGGACCGATCTGGGCGATCAAGGGTTTGGTGATGTCGGATTATATATCAGAGTTGGCGATTTTAATGGAGATGGGAAAAGCGATCTGTATTTTTACTCAGGTTATTCTGATAATCGAAACTGGGTAGGGATATCAAATGGTTCTTCCATAGATTGGAATTTTACCGAATGCGAACCCGGAAAATGCTTCGGCAACATTAATGATAGGATTCGGGTGGGAGATTTTAATGGGGACGGCAAAAGTGACGTATTCTTCGCCGCATCGGATGGCCATCATTCGCTGGGAATATCAAATGGGACCAATATTGGCTGGACCGATCTGGGCGATCAAGGGTTTGGTGATGTCGGATTATATATCAGAGTTGGCGATTTTAATGGAGATGGGAAAAGCGATCTGTATTTTTACTCAGGTTATTCTGATAATCGAAACTGGGTAGGGATATCAAATGGTTCTTTCATAGATTGGAATTTTACCGAATGCGAACCCGGAAAATGCTTCGGAAATGTCGGGGACAGGATTCAGGTAGGCGATTTTAACGGCGATGGCAAGAGTGACCTGTATTTTACCACCGGCGATGGCAATCACTGGGTGGGGATATCGGACAGAATTTCCCAAATAATCTGGGCGTCATGGGACAACCAAGGATTTGGAGATGTCGGATATAAAATCCGAATAGGCGATTTTAACGGGGATGGGAAAAGTGATCTGTTTTTTGCCGCCGGCGACGGCAATCACTGGGTGGCGACTTCACCTACCTCCGGCAAACCCGATTTGCTGACTTCGATAACCAACAGCCTGGGCGGCCTCTATAATATCTCCTATACCCCGTCCTCAGCCTATAGCAATTCCTTGTTGCCCTTTGTTGTTCAAGCCGTTTCATCCATATCGGTGGATGACGGAAGGGGGACGATTTCAACCTCAAATTACAACTATTCAGGGGGGTGGTTTGATTATTCGGAAAGGGAGTTTCGGGGGTTTCGACAGGTGACAACTTATCAGATGAGGGATTCGCAAAATTTCGAAACCCAGACGGATACCTGGTTTTTACAGGATTATTATGGAAAGGGAAAAATTGAGACGCAGGTTCTCACTTCCAGAGACGGCCATACGAGGCAGACCGACAACACCTGGGAAAATCTTTCCATACCCGGTTGGGGGCTCTTCCCTGCCTTAAGGCAAACTGCATCAACAATATCAGATGCGGGGGCTCCCTCTTTTTCTCACAGAACTACCTATGATTATTCGTTATGCTCCATGCCTTCTCAAGAGTGCGATGCCCCCGGAAATCTGATAGCCGAACATAAGTACGGCATGGCCTCCGAAGATGAGATTCATACCTCCTTCCGCTATACCGGTTTTACTGGCCCCTGGATTGTTTCCAAACCAACGGATATTACCGTAAAAAATTTTTCCGGAAGTATCGTCACCAGAAAGTGGATGGATTACGATGCCAATACCGGAAACCTCCTGTCCGAAGAGGTCTGCAAAAGCGATATCCCAAGCGCAGGCTGCGGCAGCCGCAATGCGGTCCAGAACGCTATCGTTGCCTATCAATATTATACGGGCGGAAACGTTCAGCAAATTACCGATCCCCGGGGGAATATGACCACTTTTAATTATGACCCGACCCAGACCTTTGTCTATCAAACCATCAATCCCTTGGGCCAGATTACCACGACCGAGTATGACCCGGGAACGGGAAAAATAACGAAACTTGTCCCTCCCCATATGCAGGGAACGGCTTATACGATCAATTATTCTTACGATGTATTTGGTCGGTCCGGTCTGATCAGCCGGCCCGACGGTGGCTGGACAGCCTATGACTATCAAAATATCGGGGATCCCAATGCCCAATATGCGGTCAAAAGGGATTATACCATAGGCGGGCCTTCAGATCTGGACCATTATACCGTGGTTTTCCAAGATGGGTTGGGCCGGCCTTACCGCCTGGACAGCACCGGGCCGGGAGGAAACGATATTACCTCCGAAACCTGGTATGACATACCAGGCCGGGTGGCGCAAAAATCAATCCCCCGTTTTTTTAATGAAACGGCCCGGTACAGCACCTATATCTATGACGGCCTTTCCAGACTTATTGACGTATCGACCCCGGACAATTATCATGTCCAGACCGGCTACCAGGGGTTAAGAAAAACGGTTACGGACCAGAGGGGAAAGACTACGGCTTATACCTATGACGTTTACCAGAGGTTGAAACAGGTGGATGAGACCACTGGGGTGGCAACCCAATATAGTTATGACACCCTCGGCAATCTGATCCAGGTGGTGGCGGCCGCAGGGAGACCGGAACAGAATGTCACCACCATGACCTATGACAGCCTTTCTAAAAAGAGGACGATGACCGATCCGGACATGGGGGCTTGGTCTTACTCCTATGATAAGTCAGGCAACCTCGCCAGCCAGTCCGATGCCAAAGGCCAAACGATTACCTTCAGCTATGATGCCCTCAACCGGGTCAATCAGAAAATTTACCCTACCTACAACGTCACCTATACCTATGACGACCCGGCGGTCCCCTTTTCCAGGGGCAAGCTGACCAAAACCTCGGTATCCGGAGGAATTGTAAATGAAGATCAGGTATTGGAATACGATCTGATGCAAAGGGGAAGGAGGAATCAGAAGACGATAGGAAGCAATTCAGCAATATTTGAACGAACTTTCGACAGTGCCGGGAGGGCGCTCAGTATCAAATACCTGGCCGGAAGCCCCTCAGAAAAGACTTATAGCTACGAATATGATGTGGCCGGGAACCTGCTGTATGTGAAGGATAATGCCACCGGGGGCCACCTGGCGGATTATTCTGGTTTTACAGCCCTGGGTCAACCCGCCCAGGCCGTCTATCCCAAATCGGGAAATGTCTCCATCAAAAGGACCTACACCTATGACCCGGTAACAAGCCGGCTGACCACTGCCCTTACCCAGAAATGGGAGGGAGGGACCCTGGTCGATACCTACAAGAAACTCGAATACCAGTACGATCCCAATGGAAACCCTCTCCAGGTCCATGACAATCCGAACGGCACCGCTCCGGCCAATCTGGTCTATAACTACGATGCCATCGGCAATATTATCTTCAAAACCGATGTTGGCAGCTACACCTACAACTACGGCAATAGACCCCATGCGGTAAATTCCGCCGGGAATATCAGCCTCCAATATGATTTAAACGGCAATATGACACAGCGGTCGGTATCCGGAGGGGATACGTTAAATATCACTTACAACTATGACAACAAGCCGGATATCATCCAGAAGAACGGAAACAATTTTATCGGATTCACCTATAACGGAAGCGGGAACCGGGTGAAAAAGCATAACTATGCCATCGGGCAGGACGTGGTTTATTTCGGGGGCCTTTATGAAGAGCGAAGCGGGGTAGGGATCATCCATGTCTATGGCGGTGGTGAGCGGGTGGCCTCTATCCGGGCAGATGGGAATTCCCAATATTACTACGACAACCAACTGGGCTCGGCCACCATCGTCACCGACCAGACGGGGGCGCGCAAGGAGCGCCTGGAATACTATCCCTTCGGGACCTATTCCGAGACCCGGGACGATGATCCCAGTTTTCCCAACGTCTCCTATACTTTCACGGATCAGGAAGAGGATTCGGAGATAGGGTTGTATAATTTCAGGGCCAGGTTATACGATCCAGTGTTGGGAAAGTTTGTCACCCCGGACAGTATCGTCCCTGATCCGGCAAATCCCCAATCCTTGAACCGGTATAGCTATGTTGCGAATAATCCGTTGGTTTATACAGATCCGAGTGGTTATGAGCCTTTTACTATTGCCATTATCGTAGGAGCCGTTATCGGTGCTCTTATTGCAGGCATACAAAGTAAATGGAACCCCCAAGCTATGGCCGTCGGAGCGGTTATTGGAGGAGTTTCCGGTGGTGTTTATTCGGGCGTAAGTGGAGTTGTTAGTGGCTCCATTGCAAGCTCAACCATTGCCGGTGCCGCAGGGGGAGCAGCCGCCGGGGCAACAGCCGGAGGAATGAGCGCCGCCTACTATGGAGGTAATATAGGCATGGAAATGTTAAGGGGCGCGGGGCTTGGCGCTCTCGGCGGTGCTGCTTTCGGGGCTATCGGAGGTTATTATGGAGAAACATGGGATTTGGGACGAGTGGGTACATATACCCTGGCAGGAGGCGGAATAAGTCAACTATCAGGGCAGGGGTTTGAGAAAGGGGCCATGTTTGCTGGTGCTACAGCATTTGCACGGTATGGGTATAATGAATTTATGTACAATGATGGCGTTGCCTATGATGTTTCTTGGGAGAAGGGCGAAGGGTATCAACAGAAAGATCGTATGACTTGGCCCAAACCAGGATACAATCACTTTGGCGTTCAAGGTGTCGGTAATGACCCGGAGGGATGGACAAATGAAGGTGGTCAAATTGCCAGAGTGGCGAACTATGTTCCCGGTGTTCCCCAAGGAGGTTCGCCTTTGCACGATGGATTAAATATTACAGTGGAAAAATATCTTGGATCCACAGCAAGAGAAATTTTAAATTATCCCTTAATGGCACCCGCTGCTGTTTGGACCTATTCTGCGTTATTGGCAGATCCAAGGGCGATGATACTTTTTTCGATCAACCGAAAATAATTAAACCATTTATTTGGAGATAAACGGAGATAATAAAATGAATAAACTATTTGCGGCTGTCTTATTGTCAGTTTTATTTATTAGTGCATGTGGAAGCATCGTATCTCGCGATAAGTATACTCAGTATTGGGTGGGGAAAAAAATTGATGAAAAATGGCGTTCTCCGGATTCCAACCGAAAAATCTATCAACTTGTTAACGGGAATCGGGTCTATGTAGAACAAGATCTTCCAGGTTGTTTCATCCATTGGGAAGTAAATCCACAAGGATTTATTGTCGGCTACAAGCTTGAAGGTAACTGTCGTTGAATGGGATGACTAATTTGAGCAAAAAGAGGTTAAAGAGACGCAAATAAAATGCCTTATGCTAATACCCACACCTGTGATGACCCGGTAATACCCTTTTCCGTAGGCAAGCTGACTAAAAGCTCGGTTTCCGGGGAGATTATTAATGAAGATCAGGTGCTGGAATATGACCTGATGCAGCGGGGCAAGAAAAATCTAAAGAAAGTAGGCAGCAGTACGCCGGTCTTTGAGCGGACTTTTGATCGTGCCGGAAGGGCTATGAGCATCAAATACCTCGCCGGGAGCCCCTCGGAGAAGGTCTTCAGCTACGAGTATGACGTGGACGGGAACATTCTTTATGTGAAAGATAATGCCACCGGAGTCCACTTAGCGGATTATTCGGATTTTACGGCCCTGGGCCAGTCCCGGACCGCTGATTATCCTAAATCCGGCGGCGTTTCCATCAAGCGGACCTACGCCTATGACCCGGTTACGGCCAGGTTGACCAGCGCCTTTACCCAAAAATATGCGGGCGGGACCTTGGTCGATACTTACAAGAAACTCGAATATCAGTATGACCCCATGGGCAATCCCCTCCAAGTTCATGATGACCCAAACCTCACCCCTCCTGTCAACCTGGTCTATAACTACGATGCCATCGGCAATATCATCTTCAAAACCGATGTTGGCAGCTACACCTACAACTACGGCAATAGACCCCATGCGGTAAATTCCGCCGGGAATATCAGCCTCCAATATGATTTAAACGGCAATATGACACAGCGGTCGGTATCCGGAGGGGATACGTTAAATATCACTTACAACTATGACAACAAGCCGGATATCATCCAGAAGAACGGAAACAATTTTATCGGATTCACCTATAACGGAAGCGGGAACCGGGTGAAAAAGCATAACTATGCCATCGGGCAGGACGTGGTTTATTTCGGGGGCCTTTATGAAGAGCGAAGCGGGGTAGGGATCATCCATGTTTATGCCGGTGGCGAGCGGGTGGCTTCCTTCCGGACGGATGGGAATTCCCAATATTATTACGACAACCATCTCGGTTCGGCCACCATCGTCACCGATCAGACCGGGGCCAGAAAAGAACGGCTGGAATATTATCCCTTCGGGACCTATTCCGAGACCCGGGATGATGATCCGAACTTCCCCAATGTTTCTTATACGTTCACGGATCAGGAGGAAGATCTGGAGATAGGGTTATATAATTTCCGAGCTCGGTTATACGATCCTGTTTTGGGAAAGTTTGTCACCCCGGATAGCATCGTTCCCGATCCGGCAGATCCTCAATCTTTGAATCGGTATAGCTATGTTGCGAATAATCCATTGGTTTATACAGATCCGAGTGGTTATGAGCCTTTTACTATTGCCATTATCGTAGGAGCCGTTATCGGTGCTCTTATTGCAGGCATACAAAGTAAATGGAACCCCCAAGCTATGGCCGTCGGAGCGGTTATTGGAGGAGTTTCCGGTGGTGTTTATTCGGGCGTAAGTGGAGTTGTTAGTGGCTCCATTGCAAGCTCAACCATTGCCGGTGCCGCAGGGGGAGCAGCCGCCGGGGCAACAGCCGGCGGAATGAGCGCCGCCTACTATGGAGGTAATATAGGTATGGAAATGTTAAGGGGTGCGGGGCTTGGCGCTCTCGGCGGGGCTGCCTTCGGGGCTATCGGTGGTTATTATGGAGAAACATGGGATTTGGGACGAGTGGGTGCATATACCCTGGCAGGAGGAGGAATAAGTCAACTATCAGGGCAGGGGTTTGAAAAGGGTGCTCTTTTTGCAGGCTTAACATCATTCGCACGGTATACCTATAATGAAATAGTAGGTTATGATGCTACTTGGGAGGGAGGGGAAGGTTATCAAGAAAAAGGGCGTTACACTTTACCCCGCGAAGGTTTTTGCCATATTGGTGGGCAAGGTATAGATCCTAATGGCAGCCTTTGGCATGATTTGCCATTAGAGGGTAGCGCTTTATCAAGAGGTGCCAATTACATACTTAGTGTGAATGCAACTGCTGGTTTGCACGATGTTATGCAGATAAAGCTTGATCAGTTTTTTGGCGGAATTGGCGGTGAATCTTTTGGTGCCTCAATGAGAGGTGTTCTGAACTATCCCGGCATGATACCTGCTGCCGCGCTAACCACAACAGGGCTATTAGCAGACCCGAGAGCCATGATGCTTTTTGCTATCGACCCAACCTGCAATAGATGAAGACTCTAATAGGCATAAATAACCGAGGGAGAAAACCTATGAAAATACTTTTTCTTATTTTACTGTCACTCTTTTTTATTCAAGGCTGTCTAACGAATATACCATCCATCGGAGATTACACGAGTAACAAAATAGGGCGCCCCATCGAGAAACAGATAAAGCGTGTTTTAGATCCCGGCTCCTACGCCTCAAGAATAGGATGGAAAGAAAAGACCTATAAACTCGACAATGGCAATTGGGTTTATATAGAGCCGGACAGCAAAAATTGTTTTATCCACTGGGAAGTAAATCCGCAAGGAATAATTGTCGGCTATAAACTTGAAGGGAATTGCCGTTGAATGGTAATGATTAGTTGCAATAAAGATTTCTCCTATGCCAACGAGGGGGAGAAATTTTAGCGTTCAGTGATGAATTTAACGAAAGCAATGGCTCATAATATAAGACCACCACACCTATACTACGATGATTCGGCAGTAGTAGTCTATGCCAAGGGGATGCAGACCAGGATCTCGGTTTCGGGGTCCATGGTCAACGAGGACCAGGTGCTGGAATACGACCTGATGCAGAGGGTCAAAAAAGGTCAGAAGACCTACCCTTCCCAGACCTTCAGAGGACCCCCTTTGGCGGCGCCCCAGAGGGCATCCCCGTTGCCTACCTTTGGACAAATGTCTCAGGAGATAGTATCTATAAAATCGGGATCTAATGCAATGGGAATTAGTTACAACATTTCAACAACAAAGCAAAAATTTATTTATCAAACGAGGAGGCAGGGACCATGAAAAAGCTTATTATCATTTTTTCCGTTATTGTTTTCATTTGCTCCACCATGTTTATTCCCCCGCCGGTCAGAGCGGACAGTTCCGGGGCGGCTCAGGGAGCCTTGATTGGAGCTTTGATTGGTGGAGCTATCGGAATGATTTTCTATATTATTTCCGTGTCTTCTGAAACCCCGATGGATAAAGCCAAATCCGAAACAGGAAATAATCCTTCCGATATTTCCACCGGGAAAATTTCCGTTTTCGACGATTCTTTGAAGGTGGTGCCGGTACAAAAGAAACAAAATGTAATCAGTTACTTCCCTTTGGCGGTGGCCTTTTAGATTTGACGGACTTTTTACAAGATCATCAGGTTTTAAAGGCCGGCAAATTTTACCATTTTATCCTGGAGGGCTTCCAAAAAGCCATATTGTTCATTCTGAAAAAGGAAAGGAGAGGGAGACCTTGAAATCAAAATCCTTAATTTATCTGTTCTTAATAATATCCCTATTGACCTTAACGTGCAGTTGCGCACTGGTTTCACGCGAACAAATGCTGAAAGACTCTCAGAGTTATGCTTTACCCCAGCAATCCAAAGATAATGTTGGGTTGGTTTATGTGGTCCGTCCCAACTTATCAGGCACGATGGTAAGATTTAATTTGTTTGTGAATGATGCGGATGTTCCGGAAATGGAAGCGGGTTATACCAGGGGAGGACAATACATTTATTTCTATATCGCACCGGGGACATATACGCTGTATTCCGTAGCTGAAAATACTGCTAAAGGCACCATTACCGTGGAACCCAATAAAATTTACTATATTGAACAAATCCCTTCAATGGGTATTTTATTTGCCAGGAATCAACTCAAACTCCTTGATGGGATTGAGGGGAAATATCGTTTGAAAAACTGTGAACAGGGGGTTGGCGAAATAAAAAGAACCCTATTCCCGTAACGAATTTTAGGTTAAAAGATAAACAAGGCTGTCGATTAGCGCGCCGATAAGTTTGGGGGAAGAATCAAACCCTTTAGAATACATATATCAAGGAGAAAAAGAGATTATGAAAACAATTAATCCGGAAAGAAGCTGTTTAAGGTTCGTGTTGTCCTTGTCCGTTTTTCTGGTCCTCCTCTTCTCCTCAGGTTTGGGTAACGCCCAGGATTGGAGTCGAAAATGGAAGTCCGAGGTCTATCTGTTAGGCCAAAATATGCGCGGGGATACTACCTCTGGCCTTGGGATTACCCTGGAATTAAAGGATACCAATGCCGGAGGATTGGGATTCGGGACCAATATCAATGATTATATCAATCTCAACTGGGATATACTCTTCGGCTCAATGGATATTACCGGCAAAGGTTTTGGCAGGCAGGTTACTGTAAAAACTAACTTTTGGGGTATGAACCTTAATTTAGATTATAATATTCTAAAAACAACCATTACGCCTATGATAACCGGAGGTGTCGGGTTTTTAAACTTCTCAGGTTCCGCTGGGGGGTTTAATTTCTCGGAAACCGATTTTTCATATAATCTGGGTGCCGGTTTTCGCTGGGATATTACCCGCCACATTCTTGCCAAAGCACTCTATCGTGCTACCTGGACAAAGCTGAAAGATACGGACAAGACCATCATGTTTGCCGGTCCGGCTTTGAGTATCGGGTATATTTTTTGAGTACTCATTTAAAATGGGAGATCTGAAATGAAGCAAAAATTCAGGTTGTTTATTGGAATATCTATTGCCTGGCTTATTTTAATCGCCCCGTGGTCTTCTTTCGGAGCGACCATCACTTATACTTATGATGATCTGAATCGGCTGACAGGGGTCCAGTATTCCAATTCCAGCCCCAGCGAGGATCAGACCAGCCCCTCTTTGGCCATAACCAGCCATACCAACAATCAGCATGTAATAGGCCCAATAACTTTAGCCGGTACGGCCAGCGACGGGGGAGCTGGGGATAATGGAATTTCCCAGGTTACAGTGAATGGCATAAGGGCTGCCAACGATACGGCTACGAGTAACGGAATTGCCAACTGGAGTCAAACGATTACCTTGAATCCCGGTGCCAATGCCATTACGATCATAGCCTATGACAACAGCAGCAATCATAACCAAACCACGCAGACCATGACGATTTACAATGATGTCCCCGAGACCACCCCTCCGACTTTAGCCATCACCAGCCACAGCAATGGCCAGCACGTGGATTCCGCGAATATAACTTTAGGGGGCATGGCTACGGATTTGGGGAAGGGTGGTAATGGGATATCTCAAGTGACGATAAATGGGATTCGGGCTGATAATGATACGGCCAGCGGAAACGAAACAGCCAATTGGAGCAAGGCGATTACCCTGAATCCCTCAGCCAATACGATCACGGTTATTGCTTATGATAACAGCAGTAATCAGAATCAAACTACTCAGACCATCATATTATATTATGACACCCCTCCGGGAGTCATCACGAGCCCGGCCACCAATGTGACGCCGACCTCCGGCACATTAAAAGGGATTGTTTTCCCTAACGGTTTAATAACGACTTATCATTTTGAGTGGGGATTGACCATCGCCTATGGAAATTCTACCATCAGCCAGTCAATCGAAGGTGGCTTGGACAATGTAACCATTTCAGCCAATTTAACCGGGTTGGATCCTTACACAAATTACCATTATCGCCTTGTTGCCACTAATAGCGCGGGAACCAATTATGGCTCGGATATGATTCTTCGAAGGGCTCCATTTTTACAATATTTACTATGGTTATTAGAATAATGTTCAATTATAGGCTGTAATGTTAACACAAGATTTTAACCGGGTGAATTTCAGATCCCAAACCGATGAAAGGAGATGGAAGATGAGAACAAGTCTGAGAAAGAGAGCTTTTATTCTGGTTTCACTATTAGTCGTGATGGTTATTTTTATTGCCTTGAAATCCGAAATTCAGGCAGCAGAGAACTGGTATACGGCTGCTGTGGTTTCAGCCGGGCCGGGCTGGGGTTCGGCCTATATCTGCTTGACGGCTACCAATGGGGCCTTTACCAATAAATATATGATCTGTCGAACCGACCAGCCTAAGGAGCAATTGGCCATGGCCGTGACTGCCATGGCTTTGGGCAAATATGTCATGGCTTATTTAGATCCGGCTTTAGCAACGCCTACTATACAAGCCATGTATGTAATCAATTAAGGATCAGGGTCGACTCGGAATACGAATATTCGGGCATTTATTTTACCTTTAAAGCCCCGTGTTGGCTTTGAGTTGGTGCCGGGAAGTCCTGGATACTTTCCTGGCACGAGGGGCTTGGCGCTTTGAAACCGAAAGAGGTCCACCATGCTGGGTCCAGGTCAGATGTCTGACGGATAAAATGACTATGGAGGCCGCGATAGGGGTATCCTTCAACTATGAAGCGCCTAAGGTCCACCCTGGTCCTTATTATCGCCTCGCCTCCCCCCGAACGGTGATCACCCATTCCTCCACTGGAATGTCTTTCCCGGAGGCTTTCAGGGCCTTTTTGACGATAAAGGGCAAGCCGGCACAGCAGGGGACTTCCATGACCGCGGTGGTGATGCTTTTGATGCCGGCGGTTTTAAAGATATCGGTGAACTTTTGGATATATTCCTGGACGTCATCAAATTTGGGACAGCCCATCATGACCACTTTGTCTTTCAGAAAATCCCGGTGGAAATTGGGGTAGGCCAGGGGGGTACAGTCGGCCACCACCAATAAATCGGCCCCTTTTAGGAAGGGGGCCGTGGGAGGCACCAGTTTGATCTGTACCGGCCAATGGCCGAGGGCCGAAGTCTGGCCTTCCTGAGAACGAGGCACATTGGCCTGCTGACAGGTGTCGGGTTGGGCCAGGGTTTGCAATCGGGTGGAAGGACAGCCGCAGGGAAGAGAGTCCGGGGTCGGCAATTCCGTTTTTTCGACCTTCTTTAAATGTTCTTCGACTGCCGTCTCGTCAAAATCTTCGGCTTCCCGTTCTATGATTTTGAGGGCATCGTTAGGGCATTCTCCCAGACAGGCCCCGAGACCATCGCAATATTTTTCGGCCATCAATTGGGCCTTGCCGTCGATGACCTGGATGGCCCCTTCGGCGCAGGAAGGCACGCATTGACCGCAGCCGTCACACAGGTCAGGGTCAATTTCAATGATCTTTCGTTTCAGTCTCATTTTTATCTCCTTAATCGCAAAGGGCTGGCGGCAGAGAGCAAAGAGCAAAGAGTAAATTCCCTTTATAGTATCAGTTTAGCCTTTTGAAAAAACGTCGATTTCCTTTCCGTCATTCCCGTGAAAACGGGAATCCAGGTGTCATGCTGAGCCGAAAAGAACCTGGATTCCCGTCCCCGATTAAGACTTTCGAGGACAAGCTTTCACGGGAATGACGGGGCAAGCAGGTCAGAATTTTCAAGTAAAAGCTTCTAATTTTTCAAAGGGCTAAAGTGATACCCTTTATACTCTATGCCCTATGTGTTTGTTTTGACGTTAAAAACTTCCCGAGCCAACTTCCGGCCCATTTCAGTTAAAAAAGATTTTTCTATGATTTCCTCCAGCCTCTCTGGTCTGGAAGGTTTTTCTTTCTGGTTTTCTTCCAGGTTGACGATCAGATCAGCATCATAGAGGGCCTTAAAGTTGGTTGTTTCCTCGGGCCTGGGATGATGATGATGGCCGACGATGTCACAAACCTCATCGATCAGCCCTTCCCGGGCGCCCAATTGGATCAGGATCTCCCGGGCGATGGGCGGTCCTAATTCTTCCTGATAGCGGGCGGCCGTGCTCTGGTATCTTCTTTCGGCCTCATGGATGCCTATGTCGTGCAGATAAGACGCCGGCAGGATAACGGCCAGATTACCCTTTTCTTCTTTGCCGATCTGTTCGGCATATCGGGCGACCTTGATGGCGTGGCCGATACGTCGGAAGTCTTTTCCGAAATAACGTTTCATCTCTATGGCCACTCGGTCCTTTAACAAATCTTCTTTCTGGGCCATCAGTTCCGGGGGCAAATCTCCCAAACATTGCTCGGCATATTGACAATAGGAGGCGCACCCGAAATCCATCTTAGGGTTCAGAAGGCGGTAACCGCATTTTTTACAGCGCCGGGTGGTATCGTCCTTAAAGAATTCCATTTCCTGCCCGCACTGGGGACAGTTGGCTTCAAAGATGGAACCGGGTTGCCAGTAGCGGCTGTCTTGACCTGGACATTTCATAGCAGACTCCTTAAAAGGGCTCAAAGCTCAAAGCTGAAAGTTGAAAGCTTAAAGCTCAAGGTTTAAGGTACACGGTCACGGTATACGGTTCAAGGTATAAGGTACAGGGGCCGGGATAAAGATGTTTTGATTTGTCTTGGACCTTGCACCCTGTACCGTACACCTTTCATTTATTATCCCAAAATCGCCTTCAGGTCCTCTTCCGGCGTGGTGATGGGCATGATGTTGAAATTTTTGACCAGGAAATCAAGAACATTCGGCGTAACGAAGGCCGGCAGGGAAGGCCCCAGACGAATGTTTTTAATCCCCAGGTAAAGCAGGGTCAGGAGAATGGCTACGGCCTTCTGTTCGTACCAGGAAAGAATCATGGACAGGGGCAGTTCATTGACCCCCACATTGAAGGCCTTGGCCAGGGCCACGGCGATCTGGACCGCCGAATAGGCGTCATTGCACTGACCTACATCCAACAGACGGGGGATCCCGCCGATGTCTCCCAGTTCCTTGTCAAAGAACCGGAACTTGCCGCAGGCCAGGGTGAGGATGACCGTATCCTTCGGCGCCTTTTCCACGAACTCGGTGTAATAATTGCGGCCCGGTTTGGCCCCGTCACAGCCGGCCACCAGGAAAAAGTGACGAATGGCCTTGCTTTTTACCGCCTCGATGACCGTCCCGGCTACGCCCATCACGGTGTTCCGGCCAAAACCGACGGTGACGGTTTTCCCGTCGCTGTCTTCGGCAAAACCGGGCAGGGCCAGTGCCCTTTCAATGGCCGGGGTAAAGTTTTTATCGGCCATGTGGGTGACCCCCGGCCAGCCGACCAGACCGGTGGTGAAAATATTGGCCTGATAGGACTCTTTCGGTTTCTGGATGCAATTAGTGGTCATGATGATGGCCCCGGGAAATTCGGCGAATTCCTTCCCCTGATTCTGCCAGGCGGTTCCGTAATGTCCGTAAAAATGGGCATATTTCTTCAGTTCGGGATAGCCGTGCAGCGGCAGCATCTCCCCGTGGGTGTAGACGGTGATCCCCTTTCCCTCGGTCTGCTTCAGGATCAGCTCCATATCCTTCAAATCGTGGCCGGAAACCAGGATGGCCTTGCCCTTTTTATGGCCCAGGGGGACCTTGGTCGGTACGGGATGACCATAGGTTTCGGTGTTGGCCGCATCCAGGATTTCCATGGTCTTCAGGTTGATCTCGCCGGCCTTCATGGTCAGACCGATCCAGTCGTTCAGGGTCAGGTCCTTATTCAAGGCGGCCGCCAGCCCCTCATGCATGAAGGCGTAAACGGCCTCGTCTTCTTTGCCGAGTATCCGGGCGTGATCAGCGTAGGCGGCGATTCCTTTAATGCCGAAGGTAACGGTCCAGATCAGGGCGTGAATATCTCTGTCGGTCGTAGTATCCGCCTGGATGCCGACCTTTTCACCCTGGGCCGTCAGTCCTTCCAGGCTATCGGCCAGGGTCAAGTTGGCGGGCCCGTCCGGGAAATCAACTTTGCCCCCGGCGGCTTTAACTTTGGCCTTCAGCTTTTCCCTTAAAACGACGATTTTTTCAAGGATGGGTCTGAACCGTTCGGGATCAAAATCCACATTGGTCAGGGTGGAAAACATGGCCTCTGCGGTAAAGGCATTAACCTCCGGGTCACTGATACCCACCTTCCGTCCTTCTACCGCCACCTGGGATAACCCCCGCATGGTGTAAACCACCAGATCCTGCAAAGCGGCCACTTCGGGCTGTTTACCGCAAACACCGATCTTGGTACATCCTTCTCCTTTGGCCGTCTGTTCACATTGGTAGCAAAACATAACTTTCTCCTTTCGACTTTTTCTTTATTAATTATTTTATATTATAACCTTTTGAAACTAACTATAATCATCCTTGAAAGAGTCTGCATTGATTTAAGTCAAAAAAATAATTTTTTTATGACCTGCCGATCGATTGGGACGCGAATGGAGACTGGGAACTATTGTAAAGGAAACGATCGGGAGTAAGATTTAAAAAATACAGCCTATTTCTTGAGAAAATACAACGTTAACCCTCTTTTCATCTCCAAAAAACACCGATAAAGTAAAAAAGGGAAGAATATATGGTGAGGGTGGGGAAAATCTATTCTCGTTTGTAAGAAGGGGGCTTTAGAAATGGGCACTGAGAAACAAATCCTTATCGTCGATGACAATACCACCCTCAGGGTAGGTTTACGGTCTCTTCTTGCTTCCCATCAGGGCTTTCGGGTCGTGGACGAAGCCGGAGACGGCCAGGAAGCGATTCAGTCCGTCGACAAGTTTCTTCCGGACCTCGTTATAATGGATCTTTCCATGCCCCGAATGAACGGTATAGAGGCCACTCGGGAAATCAAAAAAAAATGGCCGGGGATAAAGATACTGGCCTTCACCGTGCAAGATTCTGAAGAATATATCATGGCCATGCTCAAGGCCGGAGCCGATGGTTACATCCTGAAAGATTCCACCCATGATGAACTGATTCAATCCATTGAAAATATTCTGGCCGGAAACCGGGTCTTAAGTTCAGACATCGAGGAGGCCTTGCGTGAGAGCGAGGAGCGGTTTCGGGCCGTTTTCGAATCAGCAGCCATCGGAATAGAGCAGCATAACCTGAATGGTCACTTCCTGCAGGGAAACACAAAACTCGCCGAAATTATCGGTCTGACCGCCCAGGAGATTCGTCAACGATCCTTTAAGGAGATTACCCATCCGGATGACCTGGAGCGTGAAGAACCCCTGATTGAGCAGTTGATTCGAGGCGAGCGGTCATCCTATACCATTGAAAAGAGATATATCCACAAAGACGGCCACCCGGTCTGGGTCCGGGCCACCTCTTCGTTGGCTAAAGAGGTCCGAACCCCTTACCGGATTTCCATCATTGAGGATATCACCGAGCGCAAGAAAGCTGAAGACGCCCTGAAGAAGTCCGAGGAAAAGTATCGTGAGCTGGTAGAAAATATCAATGATGTCATCTTTGAATTGGATGAGAATGGGAGGGTAACCTATATCAGCCCTACCTGTGAGTCTATTATGGGATCTTGTTCGACTTTACTGATCGGCAAGACCATCACGGACTTCCTGTTTCCGGAAGACCGGGCGGCAGCCGGAGAGGGTATCCGGAAAGTTATGAATGGTCAGGTTCACTCCATTGAAGTTCGGATACCGCACCAATCCGGTGAAGTCCGTTGGGTAAGAATTTCAAGCCGGCCGATCAACAAAGAAGAACGGATAATCGGACTCCGGGGGATACTGACCGACCTTACGGAACGTAAACGGATGGAGGAGGAACGGATTATAATTGACAAGCTGGAGTCCACCGGGATCCTGGCCGGAGGAATAGCCCATGATTTCAACAACCTTTTAGCCGTGATCCTTGGAAATCTTGAGCTGGCCAGGATATTTCCTCAGTCCGTTGAGATGATGATTCCGTACCTTGAGGCTGCCGAAAAGGCGACTATCGCGGCCCAGGGTTTGACCCGGCAGTTTATCACCTTTGCCAAAGGGGGAGCACCGATAAAAAAAATGATCTCCCTGACCGATCTCCTCAAAGAGCAGGTCACCTTTACCTTGAGAGGTTCCCCGGCAGGTTGTACCTTCTCGATTCCGTCCGATACCTGGAAAACAGAGGTCGACGAGAATCAGGTCGGGCAAGTCATACGGAATATGGTTTTGAATGCCCGGGAGGCCATGCCGGAAGGCGGAATGGTCTCGGTGGCAGTGGAAAATGAAACGGTTGACAGCCGGTCAGGTCTGCCTTTATCCGATGGAGACTACGTAAAGCTGAGCATCGGCGATCAAGGCAGCGGCATTCCCGGGGAGGTTCTTCCTAAGATCTTTGATCCCTATTTTTCGACCAGAAAACGGGGGGATCAGAAGGGGGTGGGGCTGGGACTGACCATTTGTCATTCGATCATCCAGAAACATGGCGGGACGATCACCGTAGCTTCAAGGTTGAGTGAAGGAACGACCTTTCATATTTATCTTCCCGCTTCAAGGCAAGGGGAGTTTACGGTACCGGAGGGTCTTCATGGGGTGGGCAGGATCCTGGTGATGGACGATGAGGAGATGGTCCGTAAACTGATCGAGTCAATACTTCAGACCCTGGGTTATGAGGTAACTCTTGCAGAAGACGGAGAAAAGGCCATTGAGTGCTATCGACAGGCGAAGGTCCTTGGTCATCCCTTTGATGCGGTGATTTTGGACTTGATCGTTTCCGGGGGGACAGGGGGTAAGGATGCGATCCGGGAATTTCTGAAATTTGATCCCCAGGTGAAAGCGATTGTTTCAAGCGGCTACTCGAATGACCCGGTGATCATGAATTATGAACTGTACGGTTTCTCGGGTGCTCTGACAAAGCCTTATCGGATCTGCGACCTCCACGAAACCCTCTCCAGGGTTATAGAGAAGATAAGGATTGAAGGAATTCAGCATTAATCGGTGGGTTCCGTTATCACTCCACCCACCCTACAATTTGCTACCCTCCTCCGGGAGGGCAGGGGTGGGTGGAGCTATTTTCGAACTAATGGGATGAAGCCGGCTGTAAGCCCCCGGAAAGCAGGATCCCGCCGTCCACCACGATCTCGGTGCCGGTCGTATAACTGGAGGCATCGGAAGCCAGATAAATCGCCGCTCCGGCTATCTCATCCGGATCCCCGATACGTCTCATGGGGGTCATCCCGGCCATGGCCTCCTGCTCCTTTTGGGCCTCTTCCGGTGAAAGGTGAAACCAGTGGGAGTTTAACATCTTGGTGCTGATCGGTCCGGGAGCAATCGTGTTCACCAGTATATTAAAAGGCGCCAGTTCTGAAGCAAAGGCTTTGGTGATCATGCGGACACCGGCCTTGGAAATACTATAAACGCTTACCCCGGGTTCCGGCATAAAGCCGTCCACGGATGCGATATTGATGATTTTGCCGCCGCCTTGCTCCTTCATTACCCTGGCGACGGCCTGGCTGGTAAAATAAAGGCCCTTCATGTTCAGATTCATAATAGTATCCCATAGACGCTCGTCGGACTCCAGGACGCTTCCCATGGCCGGGCTGGCGCCGGCATTATTGACCAGTATATCAATCCTCCCGAACCGGTTCATAACCACCCCGACCATCTTGTCTATCTCTTCCTTCTTGCCCAGATGGGCTTGAATAGGCAGGGCCTCTCCCCCAAAAGCCTTAATTTCAGCGGCATTGGCCTCCAGGTCGTTAATTTTTCGGCTGGTCAGGGCCACCTTTGCCCCGGCCTTGGCAAACCCCAAGGCGATGGCCTTGCCTATGCCCCGGCTGCCCCCGGTAACAATGGCAATTTTACCCTGTAAAGAGAACTTGGAAAGATCAAACATGGTAAAACCTCCTTTACTTTTATAAAGAACCAATAATAACCTATGAAAAGAAATTATCAAGAAGAAAATACAGCTCTTTTTTCGAATACAACCCTTTTTTTATTCAATTTTTCCTCTTGACCCTCGTTCTCTTCTCATTCTATAATCCCGTCACAAAGGAAATCGAAGTTCAGGCGATCGGGGGCCGGGGGCCGTTGTCAGGGATCTGGGATCTGGGGTCAGGGAGCAGTGAAAGAATAAAGATGCAAGTTCCAAGTGAAAAAACCTGGATTCGAGGGTTCAGCCGCTCGACTTCGTCGAGCTATAGAAAAGGTTCCCCTCCGGGGAACCGCAGGGTTTTAATTCCAAGCCTTTCACTTGAATCCCTGGCCCATAGACCTTTTGAATCCTTTTTCATGCTTCGTGGGGTCCCCACGGGGCATGAGGTTTTGCATAATCTAAAAACGGAGGTAAAGGGAAATGGATTTTTCGTTGAACGGAAAGGTTGTACTCATCACCGGTGCCAGTCGGGGAATCGGTCAGGCAGCAGCCATCGGGATGGCTCAGGCCGGGGCGGACATTGCCATTGCCAGCCGGAAACTTCCCGATCTGGAAAGGGTAGCGGAAGAGGTCAGAAGGACAGGGAAAAAATGCCTGCCAGTGGCGGCCCATGTTGCCCGGATAGAGGAAATCAACGATCTGGTTACTAAGGTTCTGGAGGAGTTCGGAAGGATCGATATCCTGGTGAACAATGCCGCCACCAATCCCACAATGGCTCCGGCCCTGGACGTAGACGAGCGAGGCTGGGATGCAATCATGAACCTGAATCTGAAAGGTTTGTTTTTCCTGAGTCAGGCCGTGGCCAGGATTATGCAGGGAAAAGGCGGGGGGAAAATCATCAATGTGGCTTCCATCGCCGGGATCAGCCCGGATCTGTTGCCGGTTTATTCCATCAGTAAAGCCGGGGTGATTATGGCCACCAAGGTGATGGCCCAACAATGGGCCCCTTACAATATCAGGGCCAACTGTGTCGCCCCCGGTCTGACCAAAACGCGTTTCAGCGAAGCCCTTTGGAACAACCCGGCCATCCTGAATATCGCTATGAGCAGGACCCCGATGGCCCGGGTAGCCGAACCCGAGGAGATGGTGGGGGCCATCATTTTCCTGGCCTCCGATGCCTCCAGCTATGTAACCGGCCAGGTGATTGCCGTGGATGGAGGGACGACCATATAGCTCTGGATCTGCGAATTTATCTCTAACCTTCCAGCGCTACGGACAGATCGTTGCTGGTTACTGGTTTCTCGTTACTGGTTACTCGTTTCTCGTTTTATTTCGAAAATAGGGTTCAAGGGTTTTAAATTCCACGCCTTTCACTTGAACCCTTGGCCCCTGTCCCGCCTTTGGCGGGATTGAATCCTTTTTCATGTTTCGTGGTGCCCCCAGAGGCATGAGGGTTTAACCAGCAACGAGTAACGAGTAACCAGTAACGAATTAACAAGATAAATTTCAAGTATCTTTGATAAGGGGTCTATTTATGACTTTGGTCCCCTAAGGGCTTTCGTTTCTTCATGGAGGGTAATTCTGTGGGGGGCTTATTCTCTTCCGGTTCCTGACGGATTTGAATATTCCAGACTTTCTCTTCCCTTCGGATCTTGATGCCGCCGATGATCAGATCGGTCAGGGAATCGGATAATTCGACCAGACTTTCCGGCTTTCCCAGAAGGACCCGTCGAATGACTAAATGTTCGACGGTTCCTAAAATGATGGCCCGTACCAAATTGAGGTTGATATCAGCCCGGAATTCTCCCGAATCAATCCCTTCCTTGACAATATTCAGGAGGATCCTGGAGAGTTCCCTCACGTCCTCATAAGCCCCCACCTCTAAGAATTTCCGGTTCTGTTTAAGGATCAGCATGGCTACAGCGGCGTAATCGGGGTTCGTTTCATAAAACCAGAGATAGTGATAGATAATGGCCCTTAACTTGTTGGAAGCCCCGCGTAGAAATTGGAGGAGAAAGGTCATGCTTTCCTTGGACCGGCGCGTCGTTTCCCCGGGAATGGAGAACAGGAGTTCCTCCTTGGAGGGAAAATATTCATAAATAGTGGCTTCCGAGACCTTGGCCTCCCGGGCTACATCCGAAATGGTGGCCTCCTGGAAGCCTTTCCGGGCAAACACCTTCTCGGCGGCCCTAAGGATCTGTTCTTTTCTGAGTTTCGATTTGGGTTGATTAGCCATACAATTTATCCTTATTTTTTTATTTCGTATTAGCCAGCATGCTCTCTGCTGAGCCCCACGAAGCATGAAAATACCGCTGTCGTAGGGGCGGGTTTTAAACCCGCCCCTACCGGAGCCCCAACAGAGGCCAAGGGTGGTTAAAATTCTATTTTCGAACTAAACCCTCATGACCCATTGGGGCACCACGAAGCATGAAGGGTTTCGCCGAACGCCGAACGCTGAACGCTGAACGTTATTACCGTACTATATTATCGTAAATGGACCGGGAAAGACAACTTTTTTAAATGGTATTGAGGCTGTCAGGTAGCCATCGGTTTTTGAGTGCCGTGAATTTTTAGAATAACAATACAATTTTTTGATCATTTTCAGTATTGATACTCTATTATTCCTATCTTTTTGTAATAGAGCCTGCAATAAGTCAAGAGGAAAATAGATAATATAAAATAATGGACGAAAAACCAGGGAACCCAAAAAAATAATTGACATTTAACCCCGGTTTTGCTACAGAGCGGAGTTACGTCTTTGATCTTGTAAATCTTTGGATCAAGAGCCCATTGGATTTTTCTCACTCTCATTCTCGGTTGCAGAATCCAAATTTTGCTTTAACGGATGGTTCGGGTGGATGGACCCTGGACACCATTTCCGCCCTTTCAATTGGAGTTAAGGATGTATTTACCCAAAGACACCTTTTTTCTAAAAGAAAGTTTTCCGGCCTGTGTTTTTTCCCGCACATTTCAAAATAAAACCAATCTATTAAATTGAAAGGAGAGAAGTGCGATGAAGAAGTTTACCTTTGGATGGAACGTTTTGTTTACCGTGGGTTTGGTCTTGATGATGTGCTTTTCGGCCTGGGGGGCCGGGACTATCAAGATCGGTGTAATCGGCCCGATGAATTTTATGCAGGGCAAGGGTCATTGGAACGGTGCCCTCATGGCCGCCGATGAGATCAATGCCAAAGGGGGCGTTCAGGTCGGCAAGGAAAAAATCAAAATAGAGTTGGTCAAGTCCGATTCCAATGAATTCTTAAATGTCACCGATGCCACCAACGCCATGGAGCGTTTAATGACCCAGGACAAAGTGGATTTTGTGGTCGGCGGTTTCAGGACCGAGGCCGTTTTGGCCATGCAGGACATCGCCATGGACTACAAAAAACTATTTATCGGCTGCGGGGCGGCCCATCCGGAGCTCTGTCTGCGGGTGGCCAAGAATTATGACCGCTACAAATATTTCTTCCGCGGCACCCCCTTTAATTCCGGTTTTCTGGTCAGGACATGTTTTCTTCAAATGGGCTATGTCGGAGAACTTCTGAAAAATACTTTGAAAATCCCTAAGGTTAAAGTAGCCTTGGTGGCCGAGAAGGCTATCTGGGTCGATCCCATGATCGAAGCGGCCAAGGGGGTCATTCCCAAGATGGGCATGGAAGTAGTCGGTGTCTGGCGACCCTCGGCAACGGCAACCGACGTGACTTCGGAGCTTTCGGCCATTCAAAAGAGCGGCGCCAACATGATCTTTACTGTTTTTTCGGCCTCGGTCGGGATTACCTTTGCCAGACAGGCCGGGGAACTCAAGATTCCGGCCGTCCAGGTGGGGATCAATGTGGAAGGTCAAAAGGACGGTTTCTGGGAAGCCACCAAGGGCATGGGGAATTATATCCTGACCATGGATACCTATGTTCACGGGGTTGAATACAATGACCTGACTAAAAAATTTATGGATACCTATGAAAAACGGTTTAAAGAGACTCCGACCTACACGGCCGACACCTATGCCGCCATCGTCTATTCTTTGGTTCCCTCCATTGAAGCCGTAGGCAGTCTGGATGCCAATAAGATAATCGCCCACATGGAAAACCGGGAATATGTGGTCCCCAGCGGAAAAATAAAATACTATAAGGATGCCCAAGGCAAACAGACCCATGATCTGACCTGGGGTCCGGGCTACCTGACCAGTCTGGGAGTCCAGTGGCAGGATGGCAAACTGGTCGGTGTTTGGCCTCCTCCCAAATGGAAGATGGACGCCAACTCCCCCGAGCTCAACTATAAGGGGATTCAACCTTATAAGATACCACCCTGGATGCATAAGTAGGATAAGGTACAAGGTGCAAGGTTCAAGGTACAAGGTGAGGGTATAAGGGAAATCTAAAACCCTGCGCCTTGTGCCCTGTGCCTTGAGCCCTGTGCAAAAGACTCCCTTATGGCAAAGGAAAATTTTTAAACTTTTAATCTGTCAAAGATAACCTTTTTCCCGAGGTCTTATGAATATCATCATCACCGGTCTGATCAGCGGCAGCATGCTGGCTTTGCTGGCCATCGGTTTTTCCCTGATTTTCGGGGTGGCCCGCATCGTCAACATCGCCCATACCGCTTTTTATATGGTCGCCTCCTACTGCATCTTCGTTTTGACGGTCAAACTCGGATTTAATTCCATTGCGGCCATGTTGATCGCGGTTCTGGTCGTTACCCTGTTGGGCCTGCTGGCCTATAAATTTTTGATCAACCCCATCAGGGAGCATGAAGCGGCTGTTTTGATCGCCACCATAGCCCTGGCCATGATTTTTCAAGAGGTCATGCTTTTGATCTTCACCGGAGATTACCTGAGCGTCTCCTCGCTGATAGACGGCTATTTTCAGATTCTGGGGGTCAAAGTCTTTTATCAACAATTGCTGACTTTCGGAGTGGCCTTGTTGATCCTGGGGGTCCTCTGGTTTTTATTGATGAAGACCCGTTTGGGTTTGGCCATCCGTTCCACGGCCGAAGACCGGGAAGTAGCCAATCTGATGGGCATGAACGAGAGCCGCCTGGCTATGATCACCCTGGGCATCTCAGTCGCCCTGGCCGGGTTTACCGGGGCGGTCATCGTACCCCTGGCCGTGCTTAATCCCTTTATGTGGATGGAACCCCTGATCATGATGATGGCCGTAGTCGTCCTGGGTGGGCTGGGCAGCATCAAAGGGAGTTTCGTGGCTGCTTATATCCTGGGTTTTACAGAGGCCCTGGTGGTTTTCCTGATCCCCAAAGGGGCTTTCTTAAAGGGATCCATCGCCCTGTCGATCATGATTCTGGTCCTGTTGATACGGCCGGAAGGCCTCTTCGGCGTTGCTTTTGAGGAAGAGAGGTAGTATGGGTCTTGTCGGCTGGTATGTGAAAAAATTTTTCAGACTTATTCGGGGGGAGGTACTGGTCCTCCCCAGCCGAATCATCGTCGGCCTTTTTATTCTATTCCTTTTGGGACTGCCTTTGATAAGCCAGAACCCCTATATGATCCGTATTCTTATTCTGACCAGCATCTTTGCCATCCTGGCGGCCAGTTGGGACTTACTTTCCGGGTTCACGGGCCAGATGAACTTCGGCCACGCCCTTTTTTTCGGAGTGGGGGCCTATGCCTCAGCCCTTTTGCATATCAACGTCCATATTCCCCCCTGGGGAAGCATTCCTCTGGGGGGGGTGGCCGCGGTCCTGGCCGGCTTGATCATCGGTATCCCCTGCCTGAGGCTGAAACATACCTATCTGGCCCTGACGACCCTGGCCTTTCCGATTATCCTGACCGGGATTGTTTTTGCCCTCCCCGATCTGACCGGCGGTGAGTTGGGGATTTCCGGACTGCAGCGTCTGACCAATTCCCTTCTCGGCAATTATTATATTTATATCATCCTCTTTCTTATTCTGTCGGTGATCATGTGGAAAATAACCGACTCCCATACCGGTATTATTTTTCATGCCATCCGGGAAGATGAATTGGCGGTAAAGGCCGCCGGCATCAACACCACCCGCTATAAATTGCTGGCCTTTTGCCTGAGCGGATTATTTGCCGGTATCTCCGGCGGACTTTATGCCCATTATATGCGGATTGCCGGCCCTTCCACCCTTGAGGTTTCCATGTCCTTTTCGGTGGTGATCTGGGCGGTTTTCGGGGGTATGGTGACCATCTACGGGCCCATAGCCGCGGTCTTTATCCTCTTTCCCTTGCTGGA
Source organism: uncultured Thermodesulfobacteriota bacterium (assembly GCA_964627515.1). Taxonomy (GTDB): domain Bacteria; phylum Desulfobacterota; class RBG-13-43-22; order RBG-13-43-22; family RBG-13-43-22; genus RBG-13-43-22. Next base: position 26,788 of record CAZVHO010000008.1, read on the forward strand.
ATTCGTCCGCTTCTGGCCCGAATACCGGACTATGATTTTTGCCGTCGTCATCCTGCTGATCCTCTTGTATATGCCGGAAGGTTTGATCCACTGGGCCCGGGACAAGATGGAAAAACAATGCCCCCGGTGCAAGATCAGAAATGTGGCCACCCGGAAGACCTGCCGGGTGTGTACCGCAGCTTTGGATTGAAAAGCGTTCATTGAACGAAGTGCTCATTTTTTGAAAAAAGGAATATGTTATGAACCCTAAAGAATTTTATCTGTCCAAACCCTGGTTGAAATACTATTCGGAAGGTGTGCCGGCCGAAGTGGAGATCCCGGAAATTTCGGTGCCGGAGCTTTTCGATCAGGTGGTTGAAAAATTCGGGAACAAACCGGCCCTGATTTTTTACGGCAAAAAGATCCAATACCGGGAGCTCAAAGAGCTGGTAGACCGCCTGGCCACGGCCCTTTCGGATTTGGGGGTCAAAAAGGGAGATACGGTGGCCTTATATCTTTTAAACAGCCCCCAGTATGTGATCTCTTATTTTGCCGCCCTGAAATTGGGGGCCAAAGTAACCCCCATCAGCCCGGTTTATACCAGCATTGAAGTCAAGCACCAGGTGGAAGACAGCGAGGCCCGGACCGTTGTATGCCAGGACATCCTCTATGACAACCTGCAAAAATCCGGAGCCAAGTTCGATCGGGTGATTTTGACCAGCATCAACGAATACCTTCCGGCCCTGAAAAAATTATTCGGCAAGGGCAGCCAGGGCAAAGGACCGGGCGGGAGCCCGCCGCCCTCCATCGAAGCCCTTAAAGGCGCAGGGACCTATGCCTTTCAGGATTTGATCAAAAAATATCCCCCCCAACCGCCGAAGGTGGCCATTGATCCCCGCAAGGATCTGGCGGCCCTGCCGTACACCGGGGGGACTACCGGACTGCCCAAGGCGGCCATGCTGACCCATCGCAATATGGTGGCCCTTCAGAAACAGGTCTTGTCCTTTTGGCCCATCTTCGAAGAGGGTAAGGAAGTAGTCATGGCCTTCCTGCCCTTTTTTCATATCTACGGCCAGGTGGTGGTTATGCTCGGGGGCCTGGCCCAGGGCGCGACCCTGGTCCTTTTCACCACGCCGGATATCGAGGAGATATTAACTGCCATGGACCGTTATCAGGCCTCCGGGTTCTATGGCGTCCCCACCCTTTTCGAATATCTCAAGGAGTATGAGAAGACCGACCGGGTCAATTGGAAACGGCTCAAGCTGATCGCCTGCGGGGCCGATACCCTCCATGAATCGACCATCACGGCCTGGGAAAAGAGGACCGGATCGAAGATTTTTGAAGGGTATGGGATGACCGAAACCACGGCCGTCAGTCACAGCACCCCTATCCACCATCCCAAGAGGGGTTCTTTCGGGGTGCCTATTCCTAACGTCAAGGCGGCCATCATTGAGCATGAAGGGACCGAATTTCTCCCCGTAGGGGAAGTGGGCGAACTGATTTTGTGCGGCCCCAATATCATGCAGGGTTATTGGAAAAGACCTGATGGGACCAAAGAGTCCATGATGGAAATTGACGGAGAGGTCTGGCTACGCACCGGGGACCTGGTCAGTATGGATGAAGAAGGGTATTTCCATTTTTTTGACCGCAAACGGGACCTGATCAAATATAAAGGCTATTCGGTCTTCGCCAGGCACGTAGAGGAAGTACTGTACCAGCATCCCCAGATCAAGGCTGCCGGGGTGGTCGGGGTGCCGGACCCCAAGGTGGGCAACCTGATCAAGGCCTATGTGGTATTGGAGAGCGAGGCCAGGGGCAAGATCTCGGAAGAAGAGGTCCTGGAATTCTGCCGCCAGAAGCTGGCCCATTATAAAGTACCCAAGATCATCGAGTTCAGGGGCGAGTTGCCGAAAACCGACGTGGGGAAGGTCTCCCGGCGGGAATTACGAGAAGAGGTTGAGGAGGCCTGATATGGCCGTACCATTTCTGGAAGTCCAGTCGCTGACCAAAAGTTTCGGGGGCCTGCGGGCAGTCAACAAGGTCAGTTTTCGCATGGAGAATAAGGAGATCCTGGGACTCATCGGCCCAAACGGCGCCGGGAAGAGTACCTTGCTCCGTTTACTGACCAGTATACTGAAACCGGATAGCGGGAGCATCCAATTCAAAGGGAAAGAACTGGTGGGCATGAAAACCTGGGATATCATCAATCTGGGGGTGGCCACCACCTTTCAGAATATGAGACCCTTCCGCCGGCTGCCCATTATTGCCAACGTCATGGTTTCCTGCCTGTCTCCCCGGTCGATGAAAAGAGGGGAGTGGGTCAAGAAGGTAGAGGCCAAGGCCATGGATGCCCTGGAATTCGCCGGCATCTCGGATATGGCTCTGGAAAAGGCCTCCACCCTGTCTCAGGGGGACCTGAAACGGCTGGAAGTGGCCCGGGCCGTGGCCACCGATCCGGAATTGCTTCTCTTAGACGAGCCTTTCGGGGGTTTAAGTCCGGCTGAAACCGACTTGATGGCCAAGTCCATAAAAAGACTTCACAAGGGCGGGCGCTTCGGGCGCCTGCACAGCGAAGGTCCGGCCATGATTATCGTGGAGCACAAGCTGCAACAGTTAATGAAGATCGTCGATCGCATCATCGTCCTTAATTTCGGAACCCTCCTGGCCGAGGGGACCCCCGAGGAAGTGGTCAACAACCCCCAGGTTATTGAGGCCTATCTGGGTCAGGGAGGAAGGGAGTAACCGTGCTCTTAGAAATTAATCAATTAACCGTCCGCTATGAAAAGGCCGTACTTATCAATAATGTGAATATGAGTGTGGATTCCGGGGAACTGGTCAGCCTGGTCGGTCCCAACGGAGCCGGGAAATCGACCACCCTCCGGGCCATCACCGGCCTGGTGGCCTGGGAAAAGGAGATCAAGCGCCGGTCCACGGCCGGCGACATCTTCCTGGAAGGAACGGTTACCTTTAACGGGGAACGGCTCGATCAGATTCCGGCCCATGAGATCGTCAAAAGAGGACTGGTCCTCTGCCCGGAACGGAGAAGGCCCTTTCGGGAAATGACTGTCCTGGATAACCTGATGGCCGGGGCCTATCTGGAAAAAGACCGTAAAAAAAGCCAGGAGACCCTGGGAAAGGTCTATGAACTGTTCCCGGTACTCAAAGAACGATCCAGACAGATCTCCGGGACCCTTTCGGGCGGGGAACAGCAGATGCTGGCCATCGGCCGGGCCTTTATGTCGGAGCCGAAACTTTTGTGCATCGATGAGCCTTCCACGGGTCTGGCCCCTTTGATGCGCCAGGAGGTTTTTGAAAAAATTTCCCAGATCAACCAGTTGGGAATCACCATCCTGCTCGTCGAACAGGAAGTCAGTTCGGTCTTCAAAATGGCCAAACGAAATTATGTCCTTTCTTCCGGCAAAATCATCGCCCAGGGAACCGGAGAGCAATTGATGGAGGATGAAGTCATCCGTAAGACCTACCTGGGTCTTTGACAGCAATAAAAAGGCCTTTATTTTCCGACTTGATCCCTGCCGGGGACATTGGCTGCCAATCGGGCATTTTCATCAATCCCAGTCGCTTTGGGCCCAGGGTTTTTTGTCTGAAGGCCTAACTTTCCTGAATTTTTTCCTGTCTAAAAAAAACCTTTTGGCCCCCTTTATTTTCCTTGTAATTTTTTTAATATTAAGATATGTTTAAAAGGTTTGTCATCTGTTAATGAGGCGTGCAAAGCAGATATTTAATGATACTGTATTGTATGGGTTCCCAAATACCGCCGGGTATTTTACGGGAAAATCAGGAAGCGATTGGGATAAATTGGTAAGGATTTAAGCCGACTTAAGGAACATTTGGGGCATGGATAGCAGGTTCGTGCCGTTGGCTATAATGAGAAGAAAGTACGAGAGTACATTAAGGATCAAAAAAAACTGGATAAAGAGCAAATGGATTTCGGATTAGAGTAGATCGAGTCCCTTTCAAGTGCCCTCAGCAAGCCATCGGCCCGGCCGGTGGTTATGACTCTTAGTATTCACTCTTTGTATTCACTCCCCCCTCACCGCGCATCCCCCACCCACTCCGAAAGAGTGTTCAAGGAATGGAGCTTCCGTTCAGGTACAACCTATTTGCGATTGCGGAGCATTTATGCCCGCCAATCTTGTTAGGGAAGGAAATCCATGAGTATTCAAAAACGATTACAAAGCGGAGAGTTTGTCGTTCTGGCTGAAATGAACACACCCAAGGGGGTGGATATTTCCCGGTTTATGACCGATGTCCGGCGTATTAAGGGACGTCTTGACGGAATTGTCGTTCCTGACATGAATAACGGTGTAATGCGAATGAGCGCCCTGGCTGGCGGTGCCTTGGTCCAGCAGCAGGGGATTGAGTCCATCATCACGGTTTATGGACGGGACCGCAACCGAATGGCTTTGCAGGGCGATTTGTTGGCCGCCCATGTGCTGGGTATTCAGAACCTGATTGTGGTTCAAGGGGAGGATATGGCCAACAGTGACCAACGGAACGCCTTGCCGGTCAACGATCTGGATGAACTGGGGTTGCTCAACACCATCCGGACCCTTCAGGACGGAAAGGATTTGGCCGGCTTTGATCTGGAAGGCAGGCCGGAATTCCAGGTCGGCTGTCATCTCGCACCTTTTATTGACGATGCCGGGCTGAACAGAGAACTGGACCGGGCCCGGGAAAAGATCGCCGCCGGCGCCGGCTTCCTGGTTACCCCGCCGGTATTTGATATCGACCGTTTTGAGGCTTTCAGGCAGAAAGCCGCTGCGCTCAAAGTGCCCGTCATCGCCTCGGTCTTCCTTATAAAATCGGTGGCCGTGGCCCGGTATATGGCTGCCAATGAACCCGGGGTATCTATTTCCGAAGAGCTGATCGGACGAATCCGTAAGTCTTCCGACCGCGAGATGGAAGGCGTTAAAATCCTCGGGGAAACCATTGCCGCCCTTCGAAAAATGGCCCAGGGCGTCCTGATTCAGACCATGGGCTGGGAGCACCGCTTGTCCGCGATTCTCGATATCGCCGGCCTCTGAAACCAAACATTCAAAATGGAAATGAAAAATAGAGATATGAAAACAGCAGACCGATTTCAAAACAGCGACAGGGTTTTGGTGATCGGAGGCGGTATTGGGGGCATTCGGACCGCGCTGGATCTGGCTGAGGCCAAAAAAAACGTCGTTCTTATCGACCAGGCCAATGCCATCGGCGGATTGATGACCCTCCTGGACCGGACCTTTCCGACCAACAACTGCGACCTTTGCACCATCTCCTCGACCCTGTCAGAAACCAACCGCAACCAATATATTCAATTGATGCCGCTGACCCGGATCACCCAACTGAGCGGCCAGGCCGGCGAGTTTACGGCGGTCCTGTCTACCGCACCCCGCTACATCGATCTGATGCGCTGTACGGCCTGCGGGGAGTGCCGCCGGCTGTTTCCGGAGTGTGTGGATTTCAACCCCGGTCTGGATCATCGGGCACCGACCTGTATGCGTTACCCTCAGATCACCCCCCAGGCCTTCTCCATCGATCTGATGCGTTGCCAGGATCCCCAGGCCCTGGTGGCCTGCTGTCCGGCCGGTGCCATAATGGCCAACGACCAGGAACGTCAGGTCCGGATGCCGGTGGCCTCGATCGTCCTGGCCCCGGGCGCAGCGATTTTTGACCCCTCCGGCTTAGACACCTTAAGCTACGGTCTTGATCCCGATGTGCTCACCAGCCTGGAATACGAGCGTCTCTTGTCGGCTTCCGGACCCACCCAGGGAAGACTGCTCTGCCCCTCCGACGGCCGCGTCCCCTCTAAAATTGCCTGGATTCAGTGTGTCGGATCCCGGGGGCTGCAGAAAGGCGCCTCGTCTTATTGTTCGAGCGTCTGTTGTATGTTCGCACTCAAGGAGGCCGTGGTCACCAAGGAGCGTTTCCAGGAAAGCATTGAGACGGCCATTTTTTATATGGACATGCGAACCTTCGGCAAAGACTATGAACGCTATTATGAACGGAGCCGGAAGAAATACGGGGTGCGATTTGTTCGAAGCCGGCCCAACAGCGTCTCCCGAAAAAGCGGAGAGGATCGTTTGACCATAACCTTTGCTTCCGATCAAGGCGGCCCTCCGGCCGAAGAGTCTTTTGATCTGGTGGTCCTTTCCACCGGCTTCCGGGTCAACGAAGACCTCCGGCAGACGGCCGCCTGTCTGGGAGTCGATCTGAACCCCCACGGCTTTGCCCAAACCGGTCCTTTTAATCCGGTGGCAACGTCCCGACCGGGAGTTTATGTCTGCGGAATGTTTGAAAGCCCTAAGGACATCCCTGAAACCATGGTCCAGGCCAGTGCGGCAGCCTGCCGGGCCTCGGCCCATTTAACCTCTCAGACGGATTTAACCGATACCGAAGGCACCTTCCCGCCGGAACGGGAGGTAGCCGGCGAAGAGCCCCGAATCGGGGTGTTTGTCTGCGATTGCGGGGAGGATATCGGGGGTGTGATCAATGTGCCGGAATTGACGGCCTTTGCGAAAACCCTGCCCGGCGTGGTCCTGGCCGAAGGGGTCGGTCACGGTTGCAGCCGCGAATCCATGAGCCATATCGAGGAAGCAATGGTCAGCCGGAAGCTCAATCGCCTGGTGATCGGAGGATGCTCCCCCCGGACCCATGAAACCCGGTTTCAAGACCTCCTCCGTCGGGTCGGATTGAACAAATACCTGCTCGAAATCGCTAATCTCCGGGATCAGGACACCTGGGTCCATCCGGATCAGCCTTTAGAGGCCGAGGTCAAAGCGCGGCAGTTGATCTGGGCCGCAGTCCTGGCCGTGAAAAAAGCCCGCCCCCTTCCGGATAACCGCTTGCCCATCAACCGCGATGTTCTGGTCGTTGGCGGCGGCGTAGCTGGAATGACCGTCGCCCTTCGGCTGGCCGATCAGGGCTTCAAGGTCTTCCTGACCGAACGGCGGTCCCTCCTGGGCGGCCTGGCCAACCTGGTCCGCCGAACCCTGGACGGTGAAGACGTCCAGATATTTATCCAGGACCTGATCCAGCGGACCATGGCCCACCCTAATATTCAAGTCATTACCAACGCCTTTATCGTTGACCACAGCGGAATGCCCGGCCTTTTTAAAACCGGGCTGCAGGTCGGTCCCCAGATGTTTTACCGGCAACTCAGCCACGGGGTTACGATTCTGGCAACCGGGGCCTTGCCAAACCGTCCCGAAGGCTACCTGCTCGGCCGGCACAACGCAGTCATGACCCAGTTGGAGGCCGAGGCCTTGCTCGAAGACAGGCCCCAACAGACCGCTAACTGGGAAAATGTCGTCATGATCCAGTGTGTCGGCTCGAGACAGCCGGACAACCCCAACTGCTCGCGGATCTGCTGCCAGACGGCCATTAAAAACGCCCTGAGCATTCTGGATAAAAACCCCGAGACCCTTATCTGGATCCTTTATCGGGATATGCGGACTTATGGCTTCCAGGAAGACTATTACCTGCGGGCCCGGGAAAAAGGGGTTATCTTTGTCCGTTATGAACCGGACCAGCTCCCGGAGGTCCGGGCCGCCGGGAATCAGGTGGAGGTGTCCTTCACCGATCCTATCCTGGGTCGATCCCTGAGCGTTTCAGCAGACGCTTTGCTTTTAAGCACCGGATTTATCAGCGATGACGAATCGGCAGAAGATCTGGCGGCGATTTTCAAAGTCCCCAGGACCCCGGATGGTTATTTTCTGGAGGACCACATCAAACTCAGGCCCGTGGATCTTTCCAAACCGGGGTTCTTCATGGCCGGAACGGCCAACGCCCCCCTGTCCATCCGGGAGACCATCGCCCAGGCCGAGGCCTCGGCCGCCAGGGCCCAGACCTTGCTCAGTCACGACAGCATCAATCTGGGTGCTGCTATTGCCAGGGTCGATTCCAAAAAATGCGCCGCCTGTCTGATCTGCGTCCGGGCCTGTCCCTTTGACGTCCCCTTTATCAATGCGGACGGTTATTCGGAAATCGACCCGGCCAAGTGTCACGGCTGCGGCCTGTGCGCCTCCGAGTGCCCGGCCAAGGCCATACAATTGATGCAGTTTGAAGACGACCAGATTCTGGCCAAGCTCAACGGTCTGCTGGAAAGGATGGTGCAATAATGGAAGAATTCGAACCGGTCATTATCGCCTTTTGCTGCCACTACTGCGCCTATACCGCCGCGGATATGGCCGGCAGTCAACGGCTCTCTTATCCCCCGAACGTCAAAATCATCCGCGTTCCCTGTTCCGGGAAGGTCGATACCATCCACCTGCTGAAGGCCTTTGAAAACGGCGCCGACGGTGTCTATGTGGCCGGTTGTCTGGAAGGGGATTGCCACTTTAAGAGCGGCAACGTGCGGTCCGCCAAACGGGTGGCCTATGCCCGGAAGCTCTTAGACAGCATCGGCATCGGCGGCGAAAGATTGGAAATGATCAACCTGTCGGCCGGGATGGGGGAGCGCTTTGCCGAGATGGCCGGACAGATCACTGAAAGAATCCGGAGTCTGGGACCCAACCCGATTCGAAATGGAGGCCGGCCGGCCGGCTCCCCCGTAGCCGTGGTCCAAATACTGAAGGAGGAACAATCGCAATGATAACAGCGGAACGCAAACCCCTGGAAGAAATCATTGAATATATCCGGCCCTTTCAAAGAGTACTGCTGGTCGGATGCAACGAGTGTGTAACGGTTTGTGCCGTCGGCGGCCGTAAGGAAGTCGGGATTTTATCCTCGTTGCTGCAAATGTCGTTTCTGAAGCAGGGGAAAAATTTACAGATTCGGGAACATACCCTGGAACGCCAGTGCGATCCGGAATACGTTGAAGAACTGACGTCTCTGATCGATGGCGTCGATGCGGTCCTGTCCATGGCCTGCGGCTGCGGCATACAGGAGATCAGCCACCGCTTTAAGGCTAAACCGGTGTTTCCCGCCGTCAATACCAAGTTCATGGGGGCATCGGAACGACAGGGTGTCTGGTCCGAAAGGTGCCAGGGGTGCGGGGATTGTCTGCTGGGGATCACCGGTGGGATTTGTCCGATTGCCCGGTGTTCCAAACAATTGATGAACGGCCCCTGCGGCGGTTCCACCTCGGGTAAATGTGAGATCAGCCCGGAGGTGGACTGCGCCTGGCAGTTGATCTGGGATCGGCTCAAGGCACTGGGGATGGAAAAGAGGTACGAAGAAATCATACCGGCTAAAGACTGGAGACCTGGCCGGGCCGATGGCCCCCGTAGAATTATCAGAGAGGATTTGGCAGAATGAAAACCGCAAGCGTGCTCGAGAAAGTATTGAAAACCGGAAATTTGGCCGTAACCTCGGAATGCGGTCCGCCGAGGGGCGCAGTCCCTGAAAAAATACGCCAGAAAGCAGAGATGCTGAAAGGCTATATAGATGCTGTTAATGTCACTGATAACCAGACCGCCATGGTCCGCATGTCCAGCTTTGCCGCCGGGGTTTTTCTACGGCAGCTCGGTCTGCATCCGATCCTGCAGATGGTCACCCGGGACCGCAATCGATTGGCCATGCAGGCCGATATCATCGGGGCCTATGCCCATGGCATCAATACCATGCTTTGTCTGTCAGGAGATCATCCCCATTTTGGAGACCATCCCATGGCGGCCAGTGTCCATGACGTCGACTCCATCCAGTTTGTCCAGATGGTCAAAAAAATGCGGGAAGAGGGCAAGTTTCAGGGTGGCGCCGATATTGAAAATCCGCCCAAAATGTTCATCGGGGCAGCGGCCAATCCCTTTGCCGACCCCTTTGAACTCCGGGTGGCCCGTCTGGCCAAAAAGGTGGCGGCCGGCGCCGATTTTATTCAAACCCAATGCATCTACAATGTGGACAAATTTGAAAAATGGATGGAAGGGGTCCGCAGTCGCGGGTTACATGAAAAATGTTATATCCTGGCCGGCATTACGCCCTTGAAGTCGGTCGGTATGGCCCGTTATATGAAAAACAAGGTGCCGGGTATGGATGTACCCCAGGAGTTGGTGGATCGGATGGCCGGGGTGCCCAAAGACCGACAGGCCGAAGAAGGCATCCGGATCTGTGTTGAGACCATTGAAAGGCTCAAACAGGTTCAAGGCGTTGCCGGATTTCATATCATGGCCATCGAATGGGAACAGAAGGTGCCTGAAATTGTGGAACGGGCCGGGCTCTATCCCCGTCCTGAGGTGGAATGAGGGATAGATCTATCGAAAGATATTTGAAATTTCTCTGTTGCATGTTACGGGTTGATAAAATAATACTACAGCGACACTTTTCCCGTCATTCCCGAATGTCTTTATCGGGAATCCAGGTTTTCCCAGAAAATGAGAAAACCAAAGTCCCTGGATTCCGCTCCCCGATTTAGACATTCGGGGACAGGCATTAAAACATGCCTGAATGACGGTTTAGGGGGCGCATAGCAAAAAAATACGTTCTGAGGATTTTAAAAAAAAGGAGAGAAAACCATGAACGACAAAAAACTCATCCTGGTAGTGGACGATGACCCGGATCTGGTCGAGGCGGTTTCCGTAAAATTGGAGAGCGAAAATTTTCGGGTCAATAAGGCCTATGACGGCGTGGAAGCCATGGATCAGATCAAAAAGGAACAACCGGATCTGGTTATTCTCGATGTGATGATGCCGCGCAAAAACGGCTATCAGTTATGCGAGGAACTGAAACAATCCGATCAGTATAAAAATATAGTGGTCCTCCTGCTCACCGCAGTAGGCGCTGCCGTCACCTCCACCAATTATACCCATTGGGATGGTAAGAACACCCTGGCGGATGACTACATCCCGAAACCGATCGACCTGGAAAAACTGATGGGGATTGTTAAGGATTATTTGACCCCTGCCGCATGAACACCCCTGCAGAGAAATTACCGGTCGGCGGACTCAAACTGAGCCCGGAGCTGGTCCAGATCCGGTTGCATCCGGAAGCCGGTCGGTCCCTGACCGAGATTTTCCGTCGGTTGGCCGACCATCAGATCAATCTGACGGATGGTTCTCTGGATATTACAGATGGCCGACCGACCGGTTTCTGCTTAATTTCCGCAGAGGACCGGTTGTCGGCCGAACAGGCCCTTCAGCCTTTTGAGGGGGCCTTCGAGATGGTTTCGCCTGTGGGCACGCTGACCATTTTCCCCCATCAATCGCGCCTGGCCCTCATGGGGCGTATCTTATCGGTTCTGGGCAGTATCGGCCTTCCGGTTTATGGCATCGCTTCTTCGCTGTCATCCCTGATTATCACCACTGATTATGGCCGATTGGATGATGCGGTTTCCGCAGTCTGCCGGGTGGTGTCCCTGCCGGAAAACCATGCCCCCTTTCGACCGGAATTCCGCGTAAAGCAGCTCTGATGGAAACGATAGCCATTTACCGGGAAGAGGTTATTAAAACCTATGGATTTGTCGAACGGACCGGCCTTTTCATGGTCACCTTAGATCTGCCTTCCAACCGGCTGACCTATTGGGGGGATGATCTTTTTACCCTGATTTCCCGACTGGGCCTTTCATTGGTGCTGCAAATCGCCCGGCCCGCGGCCGCCGATACCCTGCGTCTACATCTCCTTCTGGATGAAACCCCGGCGGGACCCGGGGGGATGGATTGGCATCAGGTCCTTTTAGATGAATACCCGGGGGGATGGCAAATGGACCAGGCCGTGGATCTGGTTTATTTCCAGGGACCTCATTACGGCGACCGGTACGGTATTGCCTATGGGGCCTTAAAGGCTCTGGACACCTGCGGTTTGCCGATCCTGGCCATGGCCTGTCTGGGGGCCTCGGTTTATTTGATTTTACCTGAAGGAAAGGCCGGCCCGGCCCGGGAGGCCCTGAAACAGGCTTTTATGATACCTGATAGGGGTGCAGAAACCGGCCGGCCCGGATCGATAAAATGAATTTTCATTGGCCACACGAAGTGGACTGGCGTCTGCGGGTCTTTGACTCCCTGTCCTTTCCGACCCTGGTTCTGAAGCCGGACCGGACCATCATTGCGGTCAATCAGAAGCTGTTGGAAAGATTTGACTGGATCCGGGATGATATCGTCGGAAAAACCTGCCGGGAATTTTTCCAAAGCTTGACCGGCGACCAGGATCTTCCCTGTGCCAATAATTCCTGTCCCCTGGATCAAACCCTGGCCGATGGCCTGGGGCATTCCATGTTGCGTCAGATCCAGCATAGGGACGGCAGTGAACATTGGGAGGACCGCGTTTTTTCCCCTATTCTGGATGAGGAGGGGGAGGTCATTTATATCATCGAATCGATCCGGGATGTGACCAGGTCCAAGGCCCTTGAAAAGAATTTACAGGATGTCCGGGAGTTTCTCAACCGGGTTCTTCAAAGTTCCGCCAGTGCCATCGTCGCCGCCGGCCGCGAAGGCCGGATCCTGTTGATGAACCAGGCCGCCGAGGAACTGTTCGGTTACAGCTTCAAACAGGCCCGGGATATAGACGTGAGCAATCTCTATCCTCCAGGCGTGGCCCGGGGGATCATGAAAAAACTCAGGGATGATACCTATGGGGGACGGGGAAAGCTCCCGGTTACCCGGGTCGATATCCTGACGGCCCAAAAAGAGCCTATTCCGGTGGAAATGACCGCGGCCATCATTTACGAGGACGGCAGCGAAGCAGCTACCATGGGGGTCTACAATGACCTGCGTCCAAGACTGGCTGTGGAGAAAAAATTACAGGAGGCCCAGACCCAGTTGGTCCAGACCGAAAAAATGGCTTCCCTTGGAAGGCTGGCCGCCGGTGTGGCCCATGAAATCAACAACCCCCTGACCGGGATCCTGCTGTACGGCAATCTGATGAAAGAAAAACTGGAAGGGGACCACCCCCTCCAGTTTAACCTGCATTGTATCTTGGAGGACGCCGGGCGGTGTCAGGATATTGTAAAAGACCTTCTGGCTTACAGCCGCCAATCCAGCACCTCCCGGGACCGCTTTTCCCTGAATGCCCTGGTCATCGAGAGTTTCCGCCTGATCCGGGATCAAAAACTGTTTATCAATATGGTCATCCGGAAAGAGCTGTCCGGGGACTGGATGCCGGTGAAGGCCGACCGGAACAATATGAGCCAGGTGGTCATCAATCTGGTGATGAATGCCCTGGATGTTATGAATAAAAAGGGGACCCTGACCTTAAGGACCTATCGCGATGACAGTCAAAGAACAGCCTGTCTGGAGGTATCCGATACCGGGGGGGGGATTCCCGAAGAAAATCTGTCCCGGGTATTCGATCCTTTTTTTACGACCAAGGAACTGGGTAAGGGGACCGGTCTGGGCTTGAGCACCGCTTATGGCATTGTCAAGGACAATAACGGCGACATTTCCATCAAGGAAACCGGACCGGGGGGAACCACCTTTCTGGTGGCCCTGCCGCTGGACCTCGATTCCATGGAAGATAACCAGGGGGCGATCGGTTAGCTTAGGACGGCCCAAAGGTTAAAGTAGAGCAGCCAATCAGGCAGGATTTAAAAGAGGAGCAGCATGATCATTGAAGGAGAAGTTCAAACCCATTACACCCCCCGGATACTGGTGGTAGATGATAAGGCCCGGATCCGGGAGGCCTGCAAGTCGGTTTTGGAAGAATGCGGCTACGAAGTCAGTCTGGCCTCCAACGGCCTTGAGGCCCTGGCAAGCATCCCGGCCGAGCATTACGATATTATTTTACTGGACCTGATGATGCCGGAAATGTCAGGCTTTGAGGTGCTGGCCAAAGTGAAATCCCTGGATCCGGACACCGTGGTCATCGTCATCACCGGGTACGCCACCCTGGAGCATTCGGTGGATGCTATGAAAAAGGGGGCCTTTGATTTCATCCCCAAACCGTTCACGCCGGATCATCTCCGGGTAACCGTAGCCAAGGCCATTGAGTATACCCGGGCCCTCTGGGATATTGCCGATACCCGCTCCAGATTACGGACCATGGTCAATCACATTTCAGACGGGGTGATGTGTACCAACCATCAAAATAAGGTGGCCCTGGCCAACCCGGCTTTTTTAAGGATGATCGGCTGTCAGGCCTCGTCGATGATCGGACGGGGCGTGGAGGAATTTATCAACATCCCCCGGATACGGGAAATGATCTCCCAGGCCTTGAATATGCCCGAATCGGAATTTTCGGAATTAACCGAAGAAATTACCCTGAACGGCCAAAACCGGCCGGAGGAACTGGTCTTGAGCATCCACTGTGCCCCTTTCCGGGCCCGTAACGGCCGAAACCTGGGGGTCATTACCGTTTTGCACGACATTACGGCCCTGAAGCGGATGGACCGGATGAAATCGCAATTTGTTTCCACCGTAAGCCATGAGATCCAAAGCCCGATGAATTCGGTTATGATGCAGATCCAGGTGATCCTGGACGGACTGGCCGGAGACCTGACGGAAAAACAGCGGAGTATACTGACCCGGGCTTCACAAAAAATCAATAATCTGGCCCGAATGGCCTCAGAACTGCTCGATCTGGCCCGGATCGAATCGGGTCTGATCTCTCTCGAACGGGAGCCGGTGGATATGTCGGCCATCATCAGGGATCAGGTGGCCTTTCACCTGCCTAAGGCCGAATCCGAATCGATCCGGCTGGAAATCGATGTGCCGGAAATGTTACCCCCCATATTGGCCAACCGCCGCAATATGGAAGAGGTTTTGTCAAACCTGATCACCAACGCCATTAAATACAGCCCGGACGGCGGTCAGGTCCTGGTTTCCGCCTTTACCGAGAACGATTCCCTGTGCATCCGGGTGAAAGATAGTGGTCTCGGAATCAGCCATGGGGACCTGAAGTTGATTTTTAAACAATTTTACCGGATCAAAAACGAAAAAACCCGATATATCAACGGCACGGGTCTGGGATTAGCCATTGTGAAAAGCATCCTGGAATCCCATCAGGGGCGCATCAAGGTCGAGAGCCAGCCCGGTGAAGGCAGTACCTTTATTGTTTTTCTGCCGGTGTTGCCTGCCTGACCCCTGATCATTTCCCCGCTTTCAGTCTCAACAGATTCCAACGAAGCACAAAATTTCGTATCACTTTAGCTTTTTGAAAAACAATTTTCACCGCAGAGCCGCAAAGGGCGCAAAGAGGGAATAAATTTTCCTTTCTGTTGAGAGGACAGAAAGGAAAAAGCTTTCGTCCCGCCTTTGGCGGGATTCAATCCCGCCTCTCACGGGATTGAACAAAGATGTTTCTCTCTGCGTTCTTCGCGCCTTTGCGGTGAAAAAATCTCTCTTTTAAAATATCTTTGGTTAGTATTTTTCTGGGCCTCCCGGTCAACGACTTTTAATGGGTGGTCGGATGCCGATCGGGCCGGTCCGAACCGAGGGCCGGGTCCAGGGTCTGGGCCGGATTGAATTCCTGTTGTCTCCATTTCGGGGCCTCTTTTAATTCCAGGGCCATGCGGGCCAGGACCGGAGGGGTATGCCATCGGGGGATGACCGTGGTCCTGAATTCTCCGCAGACCCGGCCCGAGAGGATGAAGTCCATGGATTTCCTGATGGCCTGGATGGAAACCGGGACTCCGGCACATTGCTGATAGGAGTCCTGATCCAAGGGGCCTTTGATATCCATAGCCAGGTAATCGATCAGCTTTCGGGAAATCAGAGACTGGAGGACCTCCGGCCTGGTTCCATTGGTATCTAATTTAACCGATAAGCCCATCCGGCGGATTTGATCCAACAACTCCGGCAGATCGGCCTGCAGGGTGGGTTCCCCGCCGGTGACGCAGACCCCGTCCAGCCAGCCTCTCAGTGCCGCCAATCTTTTTTGGATATATTCCCAGGGATAGGCCGACAACCTTTCCGGATGAAGGACCAACTCATGATTATGGCAGAAGGGGCAGCGCAGATTGCAGGAGGGCAGAAAAAGGACCGCACAGATCTTGCCGGACCAGTCTACGAAAGAGGTTTCAATGAAGCCTTTAATTTCCATACTCATGGCTCAAGAATTTTTTAATGGGGATGGCCCCGACCACGGCCGTGCTGTCATCCAGGATCAGGATCGGTAATTCCTTTTGGGCTGTTTCGACCAATTCGTGCCAGGCCAGATGGGCCAGGGCTTCGGGGTTATCCTCCCCCAGGATCTCTTCCTGAATGCCCAGGGATGGAAGATTGAAATGGTTTTTGATGTAATGACATTTCTGGCAATCCGTTTTGGTAAATAGGGTCATGAGTAAACTCCTTTTCGGGTTTCGAGTTACGGGTTGCGGGTTATCAGAGGAAGCTAATTTTTTCTCAACCCGCAACAGAGAAATTTCAAATAGTTTTGGTTAGAATTTTCCACTCTTTTCTCAGGGGTTCAATTCTTCTACGACAGGGGCGGCGGCCTCTGCCGGACGGAAATAAGGTCTGTTCCGGTACCGATCCCTGAGTTCCCCGATCTTTCCCTTGTTCCAACTGGAAACCTTTGTGAAATAGCCGGTAATGCGGGTGATCCCGTCTACTTCAGTGGATTGACAATAAGGACAGCTTTCAACAAGGCCCCGGGCGGTCTGTCCGCAGGACCGGCAGGTGGTGAATTCCGGAGAAAAGGCGATCTGGTCGTTCTTGGTCATTTTGAAGGTCTTGATAATAAAATTGGCCAGAGATTTTTTGTCAGGCTTCGATTCCCCGATCCAGATATGGGTCAGTGCACCGGCTTCGATCAGGGGGTGGAACAGGCCTTCATAACGGACCCGGTCAATGGGGCTCATGCGCACCGATACATTAAACAGGGTTGAATTGGTATAATAGACTTCTCCCCGGCCCTGGTCCCCTTTAACCACCTTTCCGGCCTGTTCCGGATATTTTTGGAGATCCAGTTTGGCAAAACGATAGGCCGTGCTTTCCGCCGGGGTCTGTTCCAGGACAAAGCGCATACCGAATTTCTGGCTGAACCGGTCGGCCAGAAGTTTCATGTAAGCGATGACCTTAAGGCCGAATTTAATGGACTTATCCGACTGATTAAGTTCTTCTCCGGTATGATACTGGACCAACTCATTCAAGCCCACCATGCCGATCAGATAGGTGGCCCGCTCCAGGCGCAGATAAGGCGATCCATCCCGGTCCATGGTTAGTAAGGAAAGGGGACCTTTTTCCCCGAGGGCCAGGAGTTTCAGGATAAAGGCCCTTTTCTGCAAATGGGCCTCCACGGCCAACTCGACCGTTTCCGCCAGTTTGGCAAAGAGGGTGGTATCGTTCCCTTCGGCTAAATAAGCCAGGCGGGGGAAATTAACGGTTACATTCTGCAGGGCGCAATAACGCATTCGCCAGGGTTCATGGGCGTCCAATAGATCCTGGGCCTCCAGTTTAAAACTTAAGCGGCAGCATTCGGAGATCTTGGCGGTCTGCCCCCGGTCAAAGACAAAATAGGTGTTTCCTTTCAGTCCGGCTACCTCGCAGATATGATCCAGAAATTCCTGATGGCCCGGGGTCTGAAAAAACTTCTCGGTAATATGCACCAGGGGCTTGGGGAAGAAAAAGGGACGTCCGGCCCCGTCTCCCTCCTTAAAAACATCAAATAAGAGCCAGACGAATTTTTGGGCCAGGGGGAGATAATCCAGATAGGTTTTACCGGTATATTCCCCGCCGGGGCCGATGGCCGGGACCCCTTCAAAATGACGGGGTACTTCCCAGTAGAGATTGATATCCGTAAAAATGGCCTGTCCGCCCCTGGCTACGGCCTGTTGGGAGAATTCAAAGATCATCATCTGGGCGAGTTGTTTGATCTCCTGGTCCGACAACCCTTCCAGATAAGGGGCGAAAAAAAGATTGACCGCGTCCCAGCCGATGGCCCCGGCAAAATGGCTCTGCAGGGCCGCAGCAAATTTTACCATATGGGCCAGCAGGACCTCGGGGTGCTTGGCCGGTCTGGCCATGGACAGGGCATTAGGCAGGTTTAAACCGAACTTTTTGATATACTCCAGGGATTGTCCCGAACAATAAGGCCGGTCGATAAAGCCCAGGTCATGGAGGTGGATATCCCCCCGCATGTGGGCATCACCGACATGGGAAGCGAAGACACTGAGTAAGGCGTATTCCTTTTTGATCCCTTCGGCCAGGGTCAGATTGGTGGCCTCCGGTCCGTGGGGTACATTGGCATTTTCCTTGTTGGGGTGGAGGATCATCTGGTCCACATCATAAAGGGGGACCCCTAAGCGGGTATGCATGATCCTGGCCTTTTCCAGGCCCCGTTCAATCAGTTTGGAATCCACCAGTTCCCGGATCAGAGGAGCAGTAACCATGGAGATCCTGGTGGAGAAGATGAATTCCTCCACTTCCCGGCTGATGGCCTCGGCTGTATCCAGATCTACCAGGGTTTCCCGAACCAGGGCATCCACGATCCGCTGGCGGTTCCAGGTAACCAGATCCTCATTGGAAGTTCTGACAAAAAGGGCCAGATCTGTGGTTTCTTGGACTTCCGAATCTTTTGGCTCCTGATGCAATTCGACTATCGTCCCCATGGCCGAGTCCTTTCCTACTTCTTGGGATTATAATCCTTTATCTTGTATACCGGGAAGGTTAAAGTACAATATATGGTGTGTCAAGCAAAAAAATAAAGGGCCAGGGGAAGGTTCCCCTAAGCCCTTTTAATCAGAAGGATTTTAGTCGATAATTTTATAGGTAGGTCAACCAGGAATGGTAACGGTCTTCTTCCCCTTTGACGGTCTTAAAGAAAATGCTTTGTATTTTCTTGGTGATAGGGCCAGGGCGGCCCTCACCGACCTGGCGGTTGTCCACTTCCCGGATGGGGGTGATTTCAGCCGCCGTGCCGGAAAAGAACGCTTCATCAGCCAGATAGAGCTCATCCCGGGTAAAACGTTGTTCCACCACTTCCACCCCCAAATCATTGGCGATGGTCAGGACCGAATCCCTGGTAATACCGGGTAGGATCGATGTGAGGGGCGGGGTTTTGATCCGCCCTTTTTTGACCATGAAGATATTTTCTCCACTGGCTTCAGAGACATAGCCGGCCGTATCCAGCATGACCGCTTCGTCATATCCGTCCCGGGTGACCTCCCTTTTGGCCAGGATGGAATTGACATAATTCCCGCAGGTCTTGGTCTTGGTCATCATAACATTGACGTGGTGCCGGGTATAGGAGGAAACCTTGACCCGGATCCCTTTTTTGAGCCCCTCGTCCCCCAGATAGGCCCCCCATTTCCAGGCTATGATCGAAACCCGTATCGGGTTATCCTTGGGATGGACCCCCATGGCCCCATCCCCGATAAAAACCAGGGGGCGGATATAGCCTTCCTTCATGCCGTTGACCTTCAGGGTCTGGCAGCAGGCCGTCCGGATCTCTTGTTGGGTAAAGGGGATCTTCATTTCCATGGCATGGGCCGAGTCGAAAAGTCTCTGTACATGCTCCGGAAGTCTGAAAATAGCCGATCTGCCGTCCGAACAGAGGTAACCCCGGATCCCTTCAAAGACCCCCAGGCCGTAATGAAGGGTATGGGTCAGGACATGGACCTGGGCCTTCTCCCAGGGAACGAATTTTCCATCAAACCAGATCTTTTTTTCTTTTTCCATAAGATTTTTCAAACTCCCGATCTATTGTTCACTACTTTTTAGACAGGATTTACTGAGGAATCCTGTTCATCCTGTCAGACCAGATCCTTTCCCTTAGACCTTGATACCTTGAAAGTATAGGAATTTCCATTTTGGACGCCGATGAACTTAGATCGGCAGAAGGCCGATTGTATTGCCAGGATAAAAAAGAATAATTATCTGCGAGTATCGGCGAAAATCTGCGTCCTAATTTAAAACTTAAACCCCATGGTTGTTACGCCTTTAACCGTCCCACGGCCACAAGCTCCTGTCTTAACTTTTCCCGATTGGCCGGGCGCATAGCCACCAGGGGGAGTCGGACCGGACCGGCAGGGAGGCCCATCATCTCCATGGCCTCTTTGACCGGAACGGGGTTGGTTTCGATAAACAAGGTCTTGACCAGGGGCAAGGTATCATAGTGAATCTTCCGGGCCTCGGCCCACTGCCCTTCTTTCATGAGCCTGCACATAGTGGTATATTCCCGGCCGATGACGTTGCCTACGGCACAGATCACCCCGTGTCCACCGAGGGCCATTAAGGGGTAGGTCAAGGAATCCTCCCCGGACAGGACAAAGAAGGGTTGCCCTTTCTTTTTGGTGCCGGCGATGATATCCATGGTCTGGGTGATATCTCCGCAGGCGTCTTTGAGACCGACGATGTTGTCTATTTCAGAAAGCTTGATCAGGGTTTGGGGATCGATATTGCGCCCTGTACGTCCCGGAATATTATAGATTAACATCGGCAATTTGGTGTTATTGGCAATGGCTTCAAAATGGGCCAGCATCCCGTCCATGGTCGGTTTATTATAATAAGGCCCCACCTGCAGGGTGGCGTCGGCCCCGACCTCCTCGGCATGTTTGGTCATCATTATGGCTTCCTGGGTGCTGTTGGACCCGGTCCCGGCAATCACCGGGACCCGCCCCCGGGTCTCTTTGACGGTGATTTCAATAACCTTATTGTGCTCTTCGTGGTTCAGGGTCGGAGACTCGCCGGTGGTTCCACAGGGGACCAATCCATCCACCTTCTCCTCTTCGATCAGATAATTGATCAGGCGACGAAGGCCGTCTATATCCAAGGAGTAGTCGCTTTTAAATGGGGTAACCAGAGGGATGTGGCACCCGGAAAAATCAATTATGGCCATAAAACACCTCCAAAACCGGAAAATTGGCTATAGAGCCAGATTTGCATTGCAATGGGTATGGCAGAAAGAAACTCTTGAGGATAGTTTAAAAAGCCGTGCTCGGCTGGCTATGGCCTTTCGGTTTATTTTTAATTTATCTATACCCGAAAGCCCATACCATGTCAATATTTTTAGTTATTTTAAATAATATTGCAAAAAGGTGATGAATAAATTAGACTTGATAACCGATCGAACTCGGTCGGTTTGATCTAATGGCCGGAGGATACTCCGGGTTGGCCCCCGGAGGTTTCCCAAAACATTTTTACATCAAGGAGACTTGAATGCCTACTCGTTTCGGGATTATCTTGATCAGTATCCTATCCTTGCTTCTATGGGGATGCACGACCATCAGGACTATTGACCTGGGGTATTCTCCAGTCAAGACGCCTACGCCAACACCCGATACGGTTAAGATAGCGGTCATTCCTTTTGAAGATCTCTCCTGGAACGGCCAGGAAAATTCCAATTGGGTAGGGCAGGCCCTCCTCTATGGGATAAAATTATACGGTCCCAACAGTATTTCTTATCTGGTCACCCGGGGCGTCAAAAATGAGATGGAGAACTATGGCTATCAACTCAGCGCCGATGAAATTTATACCATCCAGGTCAACCGGAATGATATCAAAACCTTGCTCAAGAGGATTCCCCATATCCAGGTCGACTTTTTGGTAGGGGGATCGATTTCCCATTTTTTTGTGCAACAAGTCGGTCGGTTTATTGCTGAAGTGGAAATAGAGGCTTATTTGATCCGTCCGTCTAACGGGGATATTGTCTGGAGCAAAAAAATAGGTCACCGGGAGGTCCGGGTCCCCTATATACCGGAAGACTTTTCTTCTGAAAGCCAGGAGGTTTTAAATAAACTGTTGGGCAGGACCTTAAATGACCTGTTTCGGAATTCCGATTTTAGATTGCATACGTTAAAGGACAAGAAGAAATAGATGTTCCAACAGGATAACCTCGCAAAAAAAGTCTTTTAAATAGAATAATGGCCACCCGGGTAAGACAGATTATTCATCTGGATATGGATGCTTTTTATGCCTCGGTAGAAGTATTGGATAATCCGGAATTAAAGGGCAAGCCGGTTATCGTCGGCGGCCCCAAACAAAGGGGGGTCGTTTCGGCGGCCTCTTATGAGGCCCGAAAATTCGGGGTTCATTCGGCCCTACCTACGGCCCAGGCCATGGCATTATGCCCCCAAGGGTTTTTTTTGCCGGTGCGGATGGCACGATATAAAGAGGTTTCGGATCAGATTTTCGAGATCTTCCATCGTTTTACCCCTCTGGTGGAGCCCCTTTCCATTGATGAGGCATTTCTGGATGTAACCGCCTCCCAACAACTCTTCGGCCCGGCGGAAGCCATCGCCCGGCGGATTAAAAATGTGGTTCGAGAAGATATAGGTCTGACGGTCTCGGCCGGGGTCGCTCCTTCGAAATTAGTGGCCAAAATAGCCTCGGATCTGAACAAGCCCGATGGCCTGACCGTTGTCCCAGAGGGCAAGGTGCGCCAATTTCTATCCCCCCTGCCTATTGAAAGACTCTGGGGGGTTGGAAGGGTGACCCAAAAAGACCTTTCTTTGTTGAATGTAAAAACCATGGGGGACTTGAGCCGCCTGCCCAAAGATCTTTTGCAAAGGCGGTTCGGACAACAAGGGCTGCAATTATATTTTCTTTCCAAAGGGATCGATGACCGGGAGGTACAACCGGAAAGAAAAGCAAAATCCATTGGGCGGGAAGAGACCTTTCCGGAAGATATCCGGGAAAAGGAAAGGGCCGGAAAAGAACTCCTGGCTTTAAGTCATCGGGTGGCCAAGCGGTTAAGGAGACACAAGGCAGCCGGACAGACCATTACCTTGAAGGTGACTTATCATGATTTCACCCGGATAACCCGGTCTCTGACCGTACCGGCGGCCACGGATGATGGCCGAAAGATCTACCGGGTTTGCCTGGACCTTCTTGAAAAGACCGAGATCGGCAAAAAGTCCATCAGACTCCTGGGGATTTACCTTTCCCATTTAACCAAACCAGGTGAAGGCCAGTTGTTCTTATTTGATCAAAATAATGGATTTAAAAAAGGAACGAAGCTTAATAATGCTTTGGATGCCATACAGGAAAAATATGGGGATCAAGCCATCCGTCCGGGGAGTCTTTTGGATTGAGGGAGTTATCTCTAACTTTATTTAAATACTTTTTTAGACAGGATTTACAGGATTACCTGTCAGATATTTTTAGTTAGGTTTCGGCTTTCGAATTTGAAACTTATTAATTCAAGGGAACCCTTCCCCCAAAAAAAGCTCATAGCCTGGTTCAAAAAAAATCAAAGGGATCTCCCCTGGCGTGCCCACCGTACGCCTTATACCACCTGGATCTCTGAAATTATGCTACAGCAGACCCAGGTTCGGCAAGTCGGACCTTATTACCGCCGTTTTATAAACCTATTTCCGGAAATCCGGCTCCTGGCCGAGGCCCCTTTAGAAAAGGTGCTTAAAGTCTGGGAGGGGATGGGCTATTACAGCCGGGCCCGAAACCTCCATCAAACCGCCCAGATTCTGGTTCGCCGATTTAAAGGGGAAATTCCTGCCAGACTTGAAGATCTCCTCAAACTGCCGGGCATCGGCCGGTCGACGGCCGGAGCCATACTCAGTCTGGCTTATGGGCAATCGGTCCCCGTGCTGGATGGAAATATAAAACGGGTCCTGATACGGTTTTTTTTTATCAGCCAGGATCCCGGGGACAAGGATACCATAGGTCAGCTCTGGACCCTTTCAAAAGAAATACTGCCCCTCAAAAAGGTCGGAGTGTTCAACGAAGCCCTGATGGAGTTGGGGGCCTTGATCTGTTCCCCGAAAAATCCCCAGTGTGCCGACTGTCCTGTAAAAGCAGCCTGTCAAGGATATCGATCCGGCCGGCCGGCCTCTTTGCCCATTAAGCGGCCCCCAAAAAAGATCCCCCATTTTGACGTTGCCGCAGCCGTGGTGAGAAACAATACAAAGATCCTGATAACCAGGCGGCCGGAAAAGGGTTTATTGGGTGGTCTATGGGAATTTCCCGGGGGCAAAAAAGAAGCCGGGGAATCCCTGGAAGAATGTTTGCGACGGGAAATACGCGAAGAATTAAACATAGAGATCGAAGTGGGGGAACCCTTTTTCAAGGTCCGTCATGGTTACACCCATTTTCGGATCACGTTGCATTGTTTCTTTTGCCGCAAACTTAAAGGCCATATCCGGCGCATCGGGGTTATGGATTACCGCTGGGTGCATCCTTCTGAATTAAACCTTTTCCCCTTTCCCAGGGCGGACCAAAAAGTGATTGAATATCTAAAGGAGCAAGTATGGAAAAACTGATCATTACTGTTGGAATAACCGGGTCCCGTATAACCCGGGACCAAACTCCCCATATCCCGATTACCCCCGAGGAGATCGCCCAATCGGGAATCGAAGCCTGGAAGGCCGGGGCCTCGGTCCTGCACATCCATGTCAGGGATCCCGGGACCCAATTAGGGTGCCAGGATCCGGCCATTTACCGGGAAGTGGTAGACCGGATCCGCAGCCGGACCGATGCTGTTTTGTGTTTAACCACCAGCGGTATCCCGGGCCGCAACCTGCCGATTGATGAGCGTCTCCAATCCCTGGCCTTTGATCCCGAAATGGTTTCTTTCGATGCCGGCTCGGTCAATATGGGGTCGAATGTCTTTTTAAACCCTCCTGAATTCCTGGAGGCCCTGGCCAAAGCCACTCTGGCCAAAGGGATTAAGCCGGAATTGGAGGTCTTTGAGATCGGCATGGTCTATACCTGCCGGCGATATCTGGAAAAAGGACTCCTTAAGGCCCCGCTCCATTTTCAATTTGTCCTGGGGGTTCAGGGGGGGATGCCTGCCACCCCCAAATCTCTCTTGCACCTGACCGAGATTGTTCCCCCTGGCTCCACCTGGTCGGTCATAGGGATTGGGGCCAGCCAGCTCCCCATGGCCGTCATGGGTCTGATGATGGATGGGCATGTGCGGGTCGGTTTGGAGGATAATATTTACTATTCGAAAGGTCGGTTGGCTGAAAGCAACGCCCAATTAGTGGAAAGGGTCGTCCGGATCAGCAAAGAATTCGGCCGGGAAGTGGCCAACCCTTCCGAAGCCCGGATGATCCTGGGTTTGCCCTTGCCCCCCATTCATTCTAATAAAAATTGACTAAAAAAATATTTTTAGGTATGAATGGCATCATGATATCCGGATCCTGCCGAATGCCAGAGGGGGTTTAAACCCATGCTTGATAGCGCCATTTTTTTACCCGGAACACAAGTCTTGTTCGAAGTCCCCCATCTGTCCGGCATTAAATGCCAAACCTTTTTTCGGGGGTGCCGGGAAGACCACTATATCATTCTGGATTATCCCTATAATAGCAATGGGCTGCCCTTACCTTTAAAGGACCGCATGCCCTGTATTATCCGCTTCATTTGTCAGGGAAAAGTTTATGCCTTTCAATCGGAAATCCAACGGACGGTCAGATATCCTTATCCTTTTGTCTTCATAAACTATCCACCAGAACTGGATCATATCAATCTGAGAAATACCGAGAGATACCCTATTCGCATACCAACCGTTTATTCTGAGCAGGCACTGGAAGGCACTCATGACGGATGTCCTTCCGGTCAACTGCTCGACCTTTCGGAAACAGGCTGCCTCCTGGAAACCGATCAACGCTTTGATCTGGAAACCCTCCTCTTTTTGGCCTTCGGTCTCCCCAACCAGGAGTCGATTCAGAATCTATCCGTCAAGGTAAAAAGGATTTCCAGAAAGGAAGAGGCTTATCATCTGGGACTGCAGTTCATCGTTTCAGAAGATCCCGACATAGAAAAAATCAGGAACTACCTTTCCCACCTGCAATCATTACGTATTCAAGCCTGATCAGATCGTAACACTTTAGATTTATTTATGGAAAAAATATCTGACAGGATTAAACAGGATTAACATGTTTTTATTCAGGCTCTGGAGGACCCTGAGCAAGCTCGATATTCTTCCAGTGGAAACTATGACTTCGGTCCGCAGGACGATTCGCTTTGGTGCCTTTCTTCCGGAAAGGCACCAAAATCCAGGTAATCCTGTAAATCCTGTCTAAAAAAGTATTTAAATTTCCAAGAAGTTAAACAGATACATCAGATCCACTTTTTTCTCCGGAAATAAATCAGCATAAAAATGGACACGGCCAGCATCAGGACCAAAACCAGGGGGTAGCCCCAGGGCCATTCCAGCTCGGGCATGTATTTAAAATTCATTCCGTATAATCCGACAATAAAGGTCAGGGGAATAAAAAGGGTGGCGATGATGGTCAGGACCTTCATGACTTCGTTCATCCGGTTGCTGATACTGGAGAGATAAATGTCCAGCATCCCGGAAAGCATATCGCGGAAGGTCTCGATGTTGTCTATGACCTGAATGGTATGATCGTAGATGTCCCTTAAATAGAGCACCGTAGATTCTTTAATGAGAGAAGATTCCCCTCTTTCCAGACTGCCGATCACCTCCCGCAAAGGCCAAAGGGCCTTGCGTAAAAAGATCATCTCCCTTTTCAAGTGATGCATTTCCCGGAGGGTGACCGGGGTTGTGCGGGTGACCAGTTCTTCTTCCAGAAATTCAATCCGCTCGCCTAATTTTTCCAGAACGACGAAATAATGGTCTATAATGGTATCCAAAAGGGCATGGACCAGATAGTCGGCCCCCATTTTCCGGATCCGGCCTTTTCCATTACGGAGGCGGTCCCGAATGGGGTCGAAGAGGGTCCCTTCCCTTTCCTGGAAAGAAAGGACGAAATTGGAGCCGAGGATGAGACTGATCTGCTCGGTTCCGACCTCTTCCCCTCGATCCCCGCTTAAGAACAGGGACTTCAAAACCACGTACAAGTAGTCTCCGAAATCCTCCAATTTCGGCCGTTGATCGGTGTTCAGGATGTCCTCCAGGACCAGGGGATGCAATCCGAAACATTCGTTCAGTTTTTCCAGGACATCCACCTGATGCAATCCGATCACATTGATCCAGGTGACCTTGGCTTGATCCTTAAAAAGGACACATTCTTCCGCGGCGGCAATTTCTTTTTCTTCCACGTCCTGTTCGTCATAGTTAAACAGGGTGATACGGGTCCGTTCGCTCTGTTTCTCGCCGATGTGCACCAGGGTTCCCGGTGGAAGACCGGCCTTTTTGGATCTTTTTTTGATGGGTATGGGCATAGCAGGGACTCCTCAATATTTTTTTCTATTTTATCCTATCTGATTCTTCCGGGCAAGTGAACAGTTCTCCAATTGGTCATGGTCGGGGGAGTGAATACCGTACCTTATTTTTGTTGGTGGGTTCCGTTTCACTCCACCCACCCTACAGGCTTTTTACAAGTCCGTCATTATTATTGGATCTCATTGGATCTGTAAAAAGTCGCCTAAGTTCCATTTTCGTCATTCCCGTGAAAGCTTGTCCTCGAATGTCTTAATCGGGGACGGGAATCCAGTGGTTTTAAGTGGTTAAATATGGCCCTGGATTCCCGCCTGCCCGGGAATGAAGAGTTTTTACATAATCATCATTGTTTACTTTATCAAAAAAATATGGTAAAAATAAAACAATGTAAGATACCTCCCACAAGCCATTCCTTGGAGGAAGGATCGGAGGCATGCATGAAACCTGACCGGCCATTCGATAAAGCCTTCCGGCGATTGATTGAGGTTTGTGTTGCCGGACCGGGCCTGTTGGCCATTCTTGTACTGCTGAGCTGGATATTCGATGCCTGGCGGATCGGCGCCCTGGGGCGGGAATATATCCCCATGGCCCCCAGTACGGCCTGGTTGATGCTCCTGCTCAGTTTCGGTCTTTTACTCCACCGTTTATGCCCACCCCAGCCGGTCACCCGGGGGTTTGCCCTTTTGGCCGTCATCATCGCAGGGGCCATGGGCCTGCTGGTATTGGCCCAATTCTTTTTGGGTTTTGAACTGCCGGTGGAGCAATGGCTGGCGCCCACCACGATCCGGGTTGGGGATATTTCCATCGGCAGGATGTCTCCTTTGACGGCCTCGGCCTTCCTTTTTACCGCTCTGGCCTTCTGGTTTGTACAGCCTCCCCTGGCCGGCCGCCGGTTTTTCCAGCAGACGGCCCCCTTTCTTGCCCTGTCGGTCTTATTGTTCAGCCTGTTTGTCATTCTGAGCTACGGAGCCGGTGCCCCCCTGCTTTATGGCGGGCAGACCATCCCCATGGCCTTGATTACCGCCGTATCCTTTGCCTTGTTGAGCTTCGGCCTTCTGATCACCGCCGGTCCCGAAACCAGCTTTCTCGCTTTACTCGGCGGTCGTTCCATAGGTTCCGCTCCCGAACCCGCCTCCCGGTTTTTAAAAGGCCCTTTGGCGATCTTCCTGCTACTCTTCCTGGCCATAGGGAGTGCCGGATTTTTTTACCTCAAGTTCCAATTGTCGGAGATCCGCCGGGCCAGACAGCAGGAACTGAATGCCGTGGCCAACCTGAAAGTCCGTCAAATTTCA
This sequence comes from uncultured Thermodesulfobacteriota bacterium, assembly GCA_964627515.1. Taxonomy (GTDB): domain Bacteria; phylum Desulfobacterota; class RBG-13-43-22; order RBG-13-43-22; family RBG-13-43-22; genus RBG-13-43-22. The sequence goes on from CAZVHO010000008.1 coordinate 54,951, forward strand.
GGGTGGTACCAGGAACGTCTGGCCGATGCCGGGTATGTCTTCAGAGTCCACGGACCTTCGGATTCGATCAATACCTTTGCCGCCGCCCCGTCCGCCCTTAAAGCGAAAAAACGCATTTTGACCTTAATGACAGCGGCCCGGGAAAACCTGCACTACAGCCGGGTCTTATTCTTTGATCGAAAAAATCAGGTGCGCTTGGCCGTCCCGGAGGAAAGAGCCTGGGCCGACATGAGAGACAAAGATTTTGTATCCCAGGCCCTTCACACCGGAAAGATACGGATTTCCGATTTGCATCTCGAAGGGATGGCCTCAGACCATAATAATTTAAACATGGATCTCTTCGTGCCCTTGATACCGGAATCAAACCCATCCGGAAAGGCCCGGGAAGCCGTGGGGGTATTGATGTTTGAAATCAACCCCCATGATTTCCTTTTTCCTCTCATCCAGAGCTGGCCTACCCCCAGCCCCACGGCCGAAACCCTTTTGGTCCGGCGGGAAGGGAACGAGGTGGTCTTTTTGAATGAACTCCGCCACCGTAAAAACACGGCCCTGGCCCTGCGAATGCCCGTTGAACCCCGGTCCCTTCTTCCGGCGGCCATGGCGGTCCAGGGCCGGGAAGGCCTGGCGGAGGGAAGGGACTACCGCAACGTGCCGGTCCTGTCCGTCCTGCGCAGCATCCCAGGCACCCCCTGGTTTATGGTGGCCAAGGTGGACCAGGAGGAGATCTATGCCCCTCTGCGGGAACAGGCATGGATAACCGGGGTGACCATTTTTATCGCCCTCCTGGCGGCTGCCCTGGGTCTGGGACTGCTATGGCGTAAGCGGGTCGAAGAAGAAATCCGCCGGCTCAATGCCGATCTCGAACAGCGGGTCATGGAGCGCACCGCCCAATTAGAGGCGGCCAATAAGGAACTGGAGTCCTTTTCCTATTCCGTATCCCACGATTTGCGCGCCCCTCTGAGAGCGATCGACGGCTTCAGCCGGGCCGTCATGGAAGATTGCAGCACCAGCCTTCCTGAGAAAGGCCGGCAATACCTGGAACGGGTGCGGGCCGCCACCCAGCGTATGGGCCAGTTGATTGACGATTTACTTAAACTTTCCCGGGCAACCCGGGCTGAGATGACCCGCACCCAGGTAAATCTCAGCCAAACGGCGGAGGTGGCGGCCTATGAATTGAGGGAGTCCCAGCCGGAACGCCGGGTGGAATGGGCCATCGCACCGGATGTTATGGCTTATGGGGACGAACGTTTGTTGGAGATCGTTCTCAAAAATTTGATGGGCAATGCCTGGAAGTTCACCGCCCGGCATGCCGGCAGCCGAATAGAATTCGGCGTAAATCAGCAGGATGGGCAGCCGGTTTATTTTGTTCGTGATGATGGAGCCGGTTTTGAAATGACTTATGCCGACAAGCTTTTTGGTATCTTTCAACGACTGCACAGCCAGGGGGAGTTCGAAGGAACCGGCGTCGGGCTGGCCATTGTGCAGCGCATCATCCATCGTCACGGCGGGCGCATCTGGGCCGAAGGGGCCGTCGAAAAGGGGGCGACCTTTTATTTTACCCTTGGACCCGCGGTAAAGGGTTGAATTCGAGTGTAATGATAAAAGTCACAGAAAAGGAATCATCTAAAATGGAAAATTATGAAAGCCGTCACAAAGTGATTCTTCTGGTGGAAGACAATCCCGATGATGTGGAATTGACCATTCGGGCCCTGGAGCAACAGAAGATTGTCAACCCGCTGATCGTGGCCCGGGACGGGGTCGAGGCCCTGGATTATCTCTTCGGGAGAGGGAAATATGCCGGACCGGAACTCCCGGCCTTGCCTACTGTTATCCTATTGGACCTTAAATTGCCCAAGATCGACGGTCTCGAGGTCTTGCGTCAGTTGCGCAGCAACGAAAGGACCAAGCTATTGCCGGTGGTTATCCTTACCTCATCCAATGAGGAAAGTGACCTGATGAACGGCTATCTTCTGGGGGCCAACAGTTATATCCGCAAGCCCGTCGATTTCGATCAATTCAATGAGGCCATTAAACAACTCGGACTCTACTGGCTGGTCTGGAATGAGCCGGCCCCCCGCAAACCGTAAGGAGAAAAAGAATGGGGATACCCTTGAATGTCCTGGTTATCGAGGACTCGGAAGATGATACCCTGTTGATGATCCGGGAACTGGAGGGGGGCGGCTACACCCCCGAACACCAGCGGGTGGAAACCGCCGAGACCTTGGGTGCTGCCCTCCGTGAAAAGACCTGGGACCTCGTCCTGTGCGACTATAAACTCCCGAAATTCAATGGCCTTCAAGCCCTTAAGCTCTTCAGGGAAACAGGGACGGATATCCCCTTTATCCTCATTTCCGGGACCATCGGGGAAGAATTGGCTGTAGAGGCCATGAAAAACGGGGCCCATGACTATCTTATGAAGGACAAAATACAGCGTCTGGTTCCAGCGGTCCAACGGGAATTGCGGGAAGCCGCCGTTCGACAGGAACGTCGAAAGGCGGAGGAATCCTTAAGAGAATTTGCACAGAGGTGGCAAACCACCTTCGATGCCATCAATGACAGTGTCTGTATCCTGGACCTGGATGGAAAGATCCTGGAGTGCAACCTGGCCACCACCCGCTTGCTTAACAAACCGATTGCCGAGATCTTAGGACACCACTGTTTTAAAATGGTCCATCAAATTTCAGTGCCTATCGAAAACTGCCCGATTGCTCGCATGCAAACCAGCGGACAAAGGGAAAGCACGTCGTTGCAGTTAGGGGATCGCTGGGTAGACGTGACGGTGGATCCTTTGTTTGATGCCTCCGGCCGTTTGATAGGTGCCGTGCACATCATATCGGATATTACCGAGGATAAACAACGGGAGGAAGCCCTGCGTGAATCCGAAGAACGGTACCGGGATATGGTCGAAAACATAAACGACATCCTCTATGTTTGTGATATAAACGGGAACATTACTTATATCAGCCCTCCGGTGGAGTCCCTGTTAGGCTATCGTCCCTCGGAAATAATCGGCCGAAACTTTAGGGAATTTGTCCATCCGGAAGATCTCCATTTTATTTCAGAAGGCTATCAGAAAATCGTTTCCGGCCAGGTCGAACCCCACGAGTATCGATTCGTTAAAAAATCCGGCGAAATATGCTGGATCCGTTTTTCAAGTTTTCGGATTGTCCAGGGAGAAAAAATTGTGGGGCTTCGGGGGATATTAACCGACGTCACCAAACGCGTTCAGGCAGAAGAAGAAAGACAACAAACCCTGAATAACCTGCGAAAGGCCATGGGAGGGATCATCGAGGCCATGGCCACGACCGTAGAGACCAGGGACCCCTATACTGCCGGTCATCAGCGCCGGGTGGCTGACCTGGCCCGGGCCATCGCCCAGGAGGTGGGTCTGTCAAAAGACCGGATAGAGGGCATCTACATGGCCGGGATCGTCCATGACCTGGGCAAAATTTCCATTCCGGCCGAGATCTTAAGCAAGCCCACCCGGCTGACCGATCTGGAATTCGCCCTCATAAAAGCCCATCCGGAAGTGAGTTACGACATTTTGAAAAATATCGATTTCCCCTGGCCGGTGGCCCTGATTGTCCTTCAACATCACGAACGGATCAATGGCACCGGGTACCCTCAGGGGCTTACAGTCGAAGAAATTCTTTTCGAGGCCCGCATACTGGCGGTGGCCGATGTGGTCGAAGCCATCGCCTCCCACCGACCTTACCGGCCGGCCCATGGGATAGAGGTGGCCTTGCAAGAGATTGAAGAAAAGAAAGGCGTTCTTTATGATCCGGTGGCGGTGGAAGCCTGCCTGCGATTGTTTAAAGAAAAAGGATTCGTGTTGGAATAGGGCAACTCGTTGCTCGTTACTGGTTACAGGTTGCTCGTTAAAACGATTAACGAGTAATCCTTAATAATACAGCGTATTTTTTACTAATGCGTCCCCTTAACCGTCATTCCGGCAGGCTTTAATGCCTGTCCCCGAATGTCTAAATCGGGGAGCGGAATCCAGGGATTTTGGTTTTCTCATTCTCATGAAAACCTGGATTCCCGATAAAGACATTCGGGCATGATGGGAAAAATGTCGCTGTAGTATTAACATCAAGGTTGACTTTTCAATTTTCCCCTCCGCATCCGGCGATTTTTTTGCCTGCGGATTTTTTCTGCTTGTTGCCGATGGAGGCTTTTCCCGTCCTGAAGCGCTTCGACTTTTTCGGCCAGGAGCCGCCAGGCCAAAAAACGGTTCAAGGCCTGAGAGCGCTCTTTTTGCATCTTGACTTCCAGCCCGGTGGGAAGGTGCTTCAGATAAACCGCTGAGGAAGTTTTATTGACCTTCTGTCCGCCGGCCCCTTGGGACCGTGTAAAGTGCTCGGCCACATCCTCTTCCCGGATACCCAGTCTTTGCAGGGTTTCTTGCAAGGCTTTTTGTTTTTCAGGGCTGACGGCCATCAGGGGGTGTTTTCAATTAATAAATCACCGAAAGACTTTGGGGCAAAATCTGGAAACGGGCCGGTAAACGCCCGACCAGTTCCCCATCGAGGTCGATCAGGACTTCTTCTTCGGAGGTGAAGGAAACGATTCTGGACTTGGCGGTTTTTACCTTGGGGTGTTCGGCCAAGGTTCCCTGATATAAACGTTTTGTGTTGGCCAGGACATCCAGTTTCGATACATCCCCCACCATCACCACCTCGAAAATCCCGTCAGTCAATCGGGCTTCAGGGGCCACCCACATGCCTCCGCCGAAATATTGCCCGTTGGCTATCACAATGGAACTGGCCACCATTTCAAAATCTTCCTGATCATCAAGGGTTATAAGAACCCGTTTATTATGATAACGGAACAGGGTCACCAAAAGCCCTTTTAAAAAGCTTAACTTTCCCCCCAGCCTTTTTGAATGGCTGTTTACGTAGCGGACCAGGTCTCCACCAAAACCCACATCGGTTACATTGGCAAAATAACGCTGCGCCGCCTGGCCCTTAAGATCGATAAATTCGCATTGACCGATATCAATGGGTTGGGCAAAACCCTGAAGGGCCTGCCGGGCGGCTTGGGAAAGGTTATGAGAAATGCCCAGGGAGCGTACCAGGTCAGCCCCGGTCCCATTCGGCAGAAGGGCCAATGGAACCCTATTGGCAGAGTGTTTTAAAAGCCCGTTGACCACTTCATTGATTGTACCATCACCTCCGTGGACGGCAATGGTTGTAAAGCCAAGGTCAATAGCCTTCTGGGCCAGTTTCCCGGCGTGGCCGGGGTGGGTCGTCTGCCAGGCTTCGAAAGGCGGCAGGATATCCCTCAGCAGGGCTTCGTTGCGGGGCCATTGCCGCCCGGTTCGGCCATTGGCACTGACCGGATTGACAATGACCACCCAGGAAGGATTATCCGGCTGATGATAGGCAGGGATCATAGTTTCCTATAAAGTACATCTGCGGATAGCTGGTCGATATCAGTTAAAGGTTCTGTAATGCCTGCCCGACTTTCCGTCCCAATTGAAAGGCAGCCGTGATCCCGGAAGCGTCCGGAACAAACTGGACCTTCAACCCCGGATCGATCAGGTCGAATTTCATTTCTTCCAATTCTTTGTTGATCAATTTAACCGCCTCGCCGCTCCAGCCGTAGGACCCGAAGGCAGCGGCAACTTTCGGGTTGGGTCTCAGTCCTTTCATATAGCACAGAAAATCACTGACGGTCGGAAACAGCCCATTGTTCAGGGTCGGAGAACCGACCAGGACGGCCCCGGCATCCAGGATTTCGGTCATCACATCGCTGCGGTGATTGGCCCGAAGATGCATGGTTTTGGCCTCAATCCCTTCCTGCCCCAAACCATCTACAATGGCTTCGGCCATTTTCCGGGTGCTTTCCCACATGGTATCATAGACGACGATGGCCTTTTTTTTGGGCTTTTGCCGGGCCCATTCCATGTAGGCCTTGATAATTTTTTCCGGATCCTTGCGCCAGATGATTCCGTGATCCGGACAGATGGTTTTCATAGACAAATTCATCTGGGTGACCTTTTCGAGCAACTGGAGGATTAAAGGGGCATAGAGCAAAAGGATGTTGGCAAAGTATTTGAGGGCATGAGGCATGATGGCCTCACCCATCTGGTCATCGAATCGTTCTACTCCGGCGTAATGTTGACCGAAGGCGTCGCTTGAAAAAAGGAGCTGATCCTCCTTTACGTAGGTGAACATGCTGTCAGGCCAATGAACCATACGGGTCTCCAAAAAGGTCAAGGTCCTTCGGCCTAACCGGAGTTCCCCACCGTTTTCCACCGGCTGGTAGTTCCATTTTTCCTGAAAATGGCGGGAGAGATTTTTAAGTCCCACCTTCGAGCAGTAGAGAGGTTTGTCTTCTCCGATTTTGTGCATGACCCGAGGCAGGCCCCCGGAATGGTCCATTTCAGTATGATTGCTGATCACGTAATCAATCTTTTTGGGGTCCATGATTTGGGAGATATTGGTCAGCAGTTGATCGGCGAATTCTTTTTTGACCGTATCAATCAAGGTTATTTTTTCATCCAGAATTAGATAGGCATTATAGGTCGAACCCTCAGGGGTGGCGTAGCCATGGAAATCTCTCAGGTTCCAGTCAACTACCCCCACCCAGTAAATTCCTTTGATCACTTCTACTGGTGTCATGGTTATTACCTCTTATCGTTAGATTCGATAATAAAGTTTCAAAATGTAAGTTTCAAGTATGAAAAACCTCAAAATGGCAATAGACAATGGGCGAAGAAAAAAACCTTATAATTGTTTTCTTATTGCCCTCTCAGTTAAAATAGATCAGGCATCCTGCCTGACAATAGTCGGATCGGCCGAAGGCCGATTGTGTTGAAACCATTAAACAGTCAGCCCCGCCCGGGCGGGGCTGACCTATCGGGATATAATTTTGCATAGTTTAGGCTTTTGAAAGAACCTCAATCGATACTTGACTTGATAAAATCCAGCATCAAGTATCCGGCATCAAGGGCAGGGTTATCCGGACTACCGTCCCCTTCCCCTCTTCACTTTCCAGGTCCAGGGCGCCACCTGGATGGTCTTCGATAATTTTTTTGGAAACACTCAGGCCAAGGCCGGTGCCCCGGTGTTTTGTAGTAAAAAACGGGGTAAACAACTGCTCCCGATCTTTTTGGGGAATCCCGGGGCCATTATCGGAAATGGCAATTTCCACCTGATTGTCGATCCCTTTCGAATGGATGGCCAGGGTACCTCCGTTTTCCAGGGCCTCCATGGCATTTCTGACCAGATTGAGGAAGACCTGTTTTAATTTTTGCGGGTCGCCTTCAACCATTAGAGGATCGGCAGACGTCTTTAACCGAAGGGAGATACCAGCGCTTTTGCAATCTTCCTTGTAAAGGGAATAGATTTCTTCCAGCAGGGTATTTATATTGATTGGTTCAAGGATCAGATTTTTTGGCCGATAGATCTCCCTGAGTTCCATGACCAGCTTTTCCAATCTTTGCACTTCATCGGCAATGACCTTTAATTTGGTCTGATTTTTTTCATCTCCGATGCTTCGAAGGAGCTGCCGGGCAAAGCCGCCGATCATGATCAAAGGGTTTTTGATCTCGTGGGTGATTTCCGCCACTAATTGGCCCAGGGCGGCCAGGCGTTCGGATTTGGAGACCTGTTCCTCAAGGATTTTGGTTTCCGTCAGATCCCGGATGATCCCTGTAAAAAAGAGTTTGCCCTCGATTTCCGATAAGGAAAATGAGATGGACAGGGGGAACGGTTGTCCGTCTTTTCGATAGGCCAAAAATTCGGTCTGGTGGCCGAGCAGTTTTGATTCCCGGGTTTTTAGAAACCGGGCAACAGCCGCTTTGTGGCCCTTGGTACAGGTAGGTCCGAGGATTACTTCCAGGTCCTTCCCTAAAATTTCCTCCCGTGAATAGCCGAATATTTTTTCAGCGGCCCTGTTAATGATGATGACCTGGTGATGTTCATCAATGGTAACAAAACCCTCGTTGGTATTCTCAATGGCCTCTTTAAGGATGGTCCATTCCCGTTCGGTACCGGAAGGGCTAACCGAATTTTTCATAGGAATATCGGCTTGTTCATGAGGTCCATTTATTCCTGTTCAAACTTATCTTTGGTGGCCCCGCAAACCGGACAGGTCCAATCCTCGGGCAGGTCCTCAAATCGGGTTCCTGGTTTAACCCCATTGTCAGGATCGCCATTGGCCGGGTCATAGACATAACCGCATATCGAGCAGACATATCGATTCATTTTTTAATCACCTTTCCTGATAAGAAAAAACGGTTCAAGGTCCACGGTGTAAGGTATAAGGTTTTCCCTTGAACCTATACCTTGCGCCTTGTGCCTTCGATATTAAGCTACCACCTCATAGCCGGCTTTTTTTATCTTTTCTTTAATCAGATCCTTATCCACCGGTTTGGTTTCATTAAAGGTAGCTTCGCCCTTGTCAAGATCGACCTTTACATCCTCAAGGCCTTCGATTTCTTTTAATGCCTTGGTTGCTGCCATAACGCAATGCTGGCAGGACATGCCTTTGATTTTTATTGTGGTCATAATATTACTCCTTTTTTTTATATAAGGGAGACATATCCCTTAAGGTTTGAACCACGGTTTTTAAAACCCCCAGGAACCGCTCTACATCTGCCTCAGCAGTTTCTTTTCCAAAGGTAATGACCAGTGTCCCCTGGGCATCGGCGAAGTCCCTGCCTATAGCCAAAAGGACATGGGAGGCCTGAAGGGCCCCGGCCGCACAGGCGGACCGGGTGGAGACCAGGATCTTTTCTTCATCCAGCATGAGGACAATTCCCTCACCTTCGATATATTGTATGGATACGGAAACCAGGTTAGGCAGGGAGAACTCAGGGTGGCCGTTAAGAAAAATGTCTTCGATATTTTCTCGAAGACCCAGGGTCAATTTCTTTTTAAGACCGAGGCAATGGTTGATGCGGGATTCCAGGTCACGACCGGCCAACTCGGCCGCTTTTCCCATGCCGATGATTCCGATAAGATTCTCCGTACCGGCCCGTTTGTTGTTTTCCTGAACCCCTCCGTCCAGCAGCGGCCAGAGGACCGTTCCGGAGCGGATATACAGACCGCCCACACCGGATGGACCATAAAATTGATTGGCTGAAAAACTCAGCAAATCCACGCCTAATTTTTGAACATCAATCGGCACCACGCCGACTGATGTAACGGCGTCACAATGAAAAGGGATTTTCTTTTCTCTGGTTATCCGGGCAATTTCTTCGATAGGCTGAATAGTGCCTATTTCATTATTGCTGTGCATGATAGTGACCAGGATGGTTTGATCGGTGATGGCCCGGGCCACCTCCGCGGGATCGATCCGGCCGTTTTCATCTACGGCCACCGAAGAGACCTTGTAATCCATCATCCGGAGCCGTCGGAGGGTCCGGAGAACGGCATTGTGTTCGATGTTGGAGGTAACAATGTGATTCCCTTTTTTAGCGTTGGCCAAAGACACCCCTTTGACGGCCAGGTTGATGGACTCGGTTCCCCCGGAGGTAAAGACGATCTCCTGAGAGGAAGGACAGTTGATCAACCGGGCCACGGACTCCCGGGCCTTGGCCAGGGCCTCGGCGGCCTGGTCCCCCAACTGGTGCGGGCTGGAAGGGTTTCCATGATTGGTCCGAATGGCCTCAATCATGGCCTCCTGGACCTCCGGCAATACGGGGTTGGCTGAGAGATAATCAAGATTAATCAGTTTCATTAGGCACCTTCCTGGGGTTATTCTACTGGATCGTCTTTAAGGTTTTCCCGCAACTGGTGCAAAAGGTCATATCTTCTTTGACTTCGATGTTGCAATAGGGACAATAACATTTACCGCCTTCTTCATGGCCATGATCGTGCTCATGCTTTTCTTCCCGCTTGGAGACCGGCCGGGTGATGCCGGCCTTTTTGTCTTCGTAGTTTTGAATGGCCAGGTGAAGGGCGTCGGCCCCCAGGTTGGAACAATGGAGTTTGTTTTTAGGCAGGCCTTCCAGGGCTTCCGCCACGGTTTTGTTGGTTATTTTCTTGGCCTCCTCTACGGTCTTGCCCTTGGCCATCTCGGTGAGCATGCTGGATACGGCAATGGCCGCCCCACAGCCGAAGGTCTTGAATTTGATGTCTTTGATCGTTTCTTCTTCGATCTTTAAGTAGATGGTCATCATGTCACCACATAGGGGATTGCCCACTTCCCCGATCCCGTCGGCATTTTCGATTTCTCCGACGTTCCGCGGGTTTTTAAAATGATCCATTACAGTGCTTGAATACATCTTCTCTCCCTCCCTGAATTCTCAGATACCGTGCGTAAGAATCTATGCCTCGTCCGGGAGTTACCCCGGAAGAGGTGGCCCCTGACGGGGCAGTTGACTTAACACTTACAGTGGCTTTTTTCGTCATTCCCGAACGTCTTTATCGGGAATCCAGGTTTTTCAATCCCGCCCACGGCGGGACTGGATTCCCGCTTAAATCATGCCAGACGGATAAAGGGCGCATTAGAAAAAAATCCGCATAGGTATTAAGGGTCCGAAATTTATAACCATTGAAAGCTGCTTAACCTGATCGACAAAACTTTGTCGATGTTGATTGACTAAGCGCCTATGGCACCAAAATCAATTTTAATCACCAGGAGATTCATTGTAAAGAGAGGCGCACCGTTTTTTGCTCGAAAACCGCATAAAAAAAATACGGCAGGCCGGTTAATAGGCAAGCCGGTCCACAGGCCGCCGTTCCGGGACATAGGGATGGGGGCCTTCCTCCTCATTCCATTCCTTAGAAACATAAAGATTGCAATAACAACTCCCGTACTCTTCCACATCCGGGGGCCTGTAAACGCAGGGGCAGATGATGTCTTCGTCCCGTTTCCGATCCCCTGAGGCCAACCGGCAGGGGCAGCACATGTAGCCGTAGCGTTCTTTATTCAGGAGTAGACCTTTGAGCAGATCGAGAGTGATTTTCAAGTCTTTGTTAAAAAAGTATCCTTTAGGTTCCTGGATCTTTTTTAACATTTCATAAAGGTCTTTTTCAGTCATAGGCCCAGGGCCTCCTTGATCTCGTTTTCTTTAAAACCGACAATAACCTGATCACCGATCAGGATGGTCGGAAAGGAACAGACGGGGTTATATTTTTTCACCTCTTCTATCGTATTGGAACGCTCTTGCCCCTGGAGTAAATCAACATCCGTGTACTCGTAACGGGCGCCGCAATCATTAAGGAATTTTTTGGCCCTATTGCAATGGCTGCAGGTACTTAAGGTATAGAGTTTAATCGGCGGCATAATATCCCCTTTTTCTAATCAACATAAGGTAGAGGTCTTTGCAAAAGTCTAAATTTAAAAAATTAATTAAATTTAACTTTTGCAAAAAACTCGATAGTGTCATTATACCGACAAGGCGGATACAAAAGCAATTTGTTTTTGGGATACGATTTGGTTCGAAAATAAAGTTTCAAGATGCAAGATGCAAGTTTCAAGTATGAAAAACCTCGGGCCTTGATTCTATTTTCATGTTTCGTGGCGCCCTTACCCCTTTTTATTATACCAGCGGGCCAGGCGATCCGGTGAAAACCCCACTCCGTAAGCCGCTAAGGCAACCTGGTTTTTAAGGGTCGTTCTCCAGATACCAGAATTCTTCCAGCGCCGGGAAGAGGTAAGTACCGGGAGGGGGGCGATGGCTATCCGGCCCTGGCGTCCCAAGCGGCGGATCAGATCCAAATCCTCCATGATTGGAATATCCGAAAACCCACCCAGGGCCCGAAACCGCTCGGCCCGGAGGAAGATGGCCTGGTCACCATAAGGAAGTTGGAAGAACCTGGACCGCCAGTTGGCCAACCACCCGATGATTCTCAGTCCAAAAAGGGGGGGATCAAATTGGAGTTGAAAGGCCCCGGCGGATATTTCAGGTCTGGAAAGGATTTGGCAGACCTGATCGGCAAACCCTTCAGGCAGGCGGGTATCGGCATGAAGGAAAAGGAGATATTCCCCCATGGCCGCTTGGGCACCGGTATTCATCTGGCGGGCCCGGCCCCGGGGAGATGAAAGGACTTTGGCCCCCCAGAAGGCGGCCAACTCGGCTGTTCGGTCATTACTCCCGCCATCGACGACAATGGTTTCATAAAATGGTTCAGAAGGAATTCGGGCCAAGGCCAAAGGGATCTCTCGGGCTTCATTTAAGACTGGAATAATGATGGAAATGACCGGCAGGGACTCCGAAAGACCGGCTTTCCACCGTTCCCATAAGGGCAAGTCCTCCGGCCGATCGATATCCTGCAGGGTGTCGATCAAAAAGAAACTGAGTCCGAGGGTCCGGGCCTTTTCCAGGGTCTTCCTGAAGACCTCTGGGCTTCCCCAGGGGATATTGGCAAATAAAGGACAGGCTTTTTGTAACCCTATCAAATAATAGCCTCCGTCAAGGGCCGGCCCCAAAATCAGGTCATTATTGCCAAGGCCGTCAAAGGCCTTCTGCAATATATTTGAGGTCCGGGCCGGACAATCCGAGCCGATGAGGACCACAGCCTGGAATCCGTCCCGGAAGGCATCCTGAAAGGCCCTTTCCATGCGGATCCCCAAATCCCCCTGGCCCTGGGGAGAATAAGACAAATCAGGACCCAGCCATTCCTGAATTAAGTGCGCATCTCCCCCCTCGAAGCGCACCTCGATAGACACCGGGCGGGATAAAGTAAGCTCTCTGACCTGTTCCAAAGCCAACTCGGTCATCCGACGGTGCAGCTCACAGGAACCTTCCGGACCAAGGGTCGGGATCAGACGGGTCTTGACCTTGCCGACTTCCGGATAGCGGGTAAAGAGGATGGCCCGTTCTTTTATGGGCTTATGGGGTACCGGATATTCAACCATTTCGGAATTCGTATTTTCGTATTAAACCATCATGCCCCCTCTGTGGGCACCAATGAAACATGGGAAGGGTGTTCTTTTAATTCCGAAATCCGAAATCCAAAATCCAAAATCGGAACGTCCTGCATCTCAGGAACAAATTGTCCCGGCTCAGGTAAACCCGGCCCCAGCAGTGCAGGCATAGCAATGGTCGGAGACGGCGATCGGCGCCCCCGGACGAAGGAGGGGTTTTCCTTCAGAAAGGGGCGTCTTTTTACCTCCCATGAAAAGACCCTGGGATAGATTAAAATCACAATCAAAAAGAAAGCCATCCCAGGAAACAGAAACCATGGTGCGGCACATGACCCCTTCCAGGGCTGCAGGATTGAAGGATTGGGCCAGCTTTTGACAATAGGATTCCAGATTACCCGATTTTGAAAGCCAGAGACGAAATCGGCCGAGAGGAACGTTGGCAAAGGCATAAAGATGATTGAAGACCACACCCCATTTGTTTTTTAAATCGAGACGGAATTTTTTTTCAATCTGTTCCTGAGAGGAAGGCAGATAAGCCCCTGTCGGATTAGCCACCAGATTCAGTTCCAGACCGGAGCCCTCCTGACCATATCCCAGGACATTGAGGCCCTGCATGGCCCGGATGGATTTTAAAAAGATCCCCTGGCCCCGCTGGGCATCGGCTTGTGAAGGGTTTGATGAAGGCAGGGAAGCTATAATGACCACCCGGTACTTTTCTAAAAGCGCTCTCAAAGGATCATGACTTCCGTCGGACAAGGCCGTCAGATTGGAACGGAGTGAGACCCTTTGGACCAGGGGAGAGATTGCCTGGATGAGCAAAGGCAGATTAGGGTTTAGTTCCGGCGCCCCCCCGGTTATATCGGCCGCCTGAAAAGCCCCTTCCCAGGCGAAGGCCACCACCTCCTGAATGGTTTCAGCAGTCATAATCTCTGATCGATGGGGCCCGGCTTCCAGGTGGCAATGGCGGCATTCCTGGTTGCAGAGCAGGCCCATGTTGATCTGAAGGGTCGAGGTTTTGAGCCGGGTGATGCTGCATTTGTGTTGAGCCAGGGTTTGGGGAAAAGTCGGGATGGCCGTTATGGTGCTTTTACTCATAATTGATTAAAATAAGGTTGCAAGTTGCAAGTTGCAAGTAAGGAATTGATGGATACCTGCTCTCCGCCTTCGGCGGATGGCGGTCTCAAGAAAACGGATGCCCGTTTTATTGAGAAATTAAATGGCATTAACCGTGTTTATCCGTGAAATCCGTGCCAAAAAAATTATCATCTACATGGATATCTTTTGGGCGGCCTTTCGCATCTGAATGCCGTGAACCAGAGAAGCCCCTCCCCGAATGGCCACGGCCACATGGACCGCCTCGGTCATTTCAGTCAGATTGGAACCATTTTCCAGGCAGGCCTGGGTATAAGAATCGATACAATAAGGACATTGGACGGTATGGGCCACGGCCAGGGCGATCAGACTTTTTTCCCGGGCCGAAAGTTCCCCTTTTGAAAAAACGCAGTTATAATAATCAAAAAATTTTCCCGCCAGCTCCGATCCGTCCTGGCCTATTTCCGGAAACCGGGGAAGATCCTTAGGGTCATAGTAAGATTCCATGAATGTATCTCCTTTGTTTGCTTGTAATCATTCGAAGGTTGTTTTAACTCAGGGCCGACCGTTTCTGGCCGGTCGATGCTGGATACTGGATGCTGGATACTTGATACTGGATAAAAACCAAAATACTGATATTTGATGGTCTCGTAAAAACTCGTCACCCCGGTGAAAGCCGAGGTCCAGGGAATTTTAACCGGATAAAAACACTGGTTTCCGGCTTTCGCCCTCCGGGGTGTAGTCCCCCTACGGGACGGAGGCCGGAATGACGCAACATGGGTTTCAGCGACTTCTTGCGATTTCATTATATTTAAAGAAAGACACAGAATCCAGCATCCGGTATCCAGTATCCAGAATCAGTCCGCCGGCCCATCCGGAGAGGTGACAACCCCGTGTCCCCCGAACTCCTGGCGGAGTATGGCCAGGACTTTGTCGGAAAAGGAGTCCATTTCCCGGGAACGAAACCTTTGGAAAAGAGACAGGGTAATAACCGGGATGGAGACAGCCGATTCGATGGCCTGCTGGACCGTCCAGCGTCCTTCTCCGGAATCTTCCACATAGCCCTTGATCTGGGTGAGTTTCGGGTCTTTTTTAAAGGCGTCCTCCAGAAGTTCCAGGAGCCAGGAACGGATGACGCTTCCCCGGTTCCAAAGACGGGCTATTTTTGAAAACTCCAGGTGGTTCCCATAAGGCGAGGCGTTCAGCAGGGAAAAGCCTTCCCCGTAAGCGGCCATCAGGCCGTATTCTATCCCGTTATGGACCATTTTCACAAAGTGGCCGGCCCCCGTAGGGCCGCAATAACCGTATCCTTCAGCCGGAGCCAGGGTCGAAAAGACCGGTTCCAGGGTCAAAAAATCCTCTTCCTCTCCACCGATCATCAGGCAGTAGCCTTCCTTTAACCCCCATATCCCACCGGAGACCCCGGCATCGACATAATGAATTCCCCTGAATTTTAATTGATCGGCCCTCCTGATATCATCCTTGTAATAGGTGTTGCCGCCGTCAACCAGGATATCTCCGGGAGAGAGTAAAGGGGTCAAATCCTCTATATGCTGGTCAATGACCTGGCCGGCAGGAAGCATCATCCAGAGAATCCGTGGCGGTTTCATTCCGGCTACCAGCTCCTGCAAGGAGGCTGTGCCTTCAGCCCCTTCCTTTTCAATGAGCTTGACCTTGTCCTGAGAACGGTTGTAGACAACTACTTCATGCCCTCCCCCAAGGAGACGCCGGGTCATATTCAGGCCCATGCGACCCAGACCTATCAGGGCTAACCTCATGCTCTTTCCCTCTTTTTCATCCCAAGATGTAGTTGTATTTTTCTGTTTTCATGTTAATTTTAGCACATCCAAGCCAAGAGTGCAAACAGCCCCTTGTAAAATTAAAAGTTGACAGACCGTTTAAGGAAGGTTAAAAAAAAATAGGGAATATGAAAATGGTAATAAAGAGGGCTATAGGCGATAGGCCGGCCATTTTGAGGTTTTTCACACTTGAAACTTGCATCTTGAAACTTGAAACTTTATTTACTTATACAGACGATAGGTTGAAGAAGGAGAAAATTTAAATGGCCGAGTTGAAGTTTCATAAGGAACATGCCTGGATTTCCATGAACAGTGACCAGGGGACCATCGGGATTTCGGATTATGCCCAGCAACAATTAGGTGAAATTATTTACGTGGATTTGCCGGAAATCGATACTGAAATCCAGGCCGGAGAAACGTTGTGCGCCCTGGAGTCCAACAAAGTGGCCACCGATGTAATCGCACCGGTAAGCGGGGTGGTCATAGAAACCAACGGGGCCTTGGATGAAGAACCCGACCGGATCAATTCATCTCCCTATGAGACGGGCTGGCTGGTTAAAATTTCTTTGAAAAATCCGTCCGAGTTGGATGGCCTGATGGACCGGCCGGCTTATGAGCAGTACCTTTCTTCTATTTGATTACCTTTAAAAATAAGGAGGGCCAATGACTCCAGCAATAAGAAACGCCAGACTGCATAATTGGGTTAAAATAATCGGACTGCTCGCCGTCGGTCTGTCTTTTTTGATGGTTCTCTCCTGTTATTCGGGAACCAGCAGCTCAACCAGCTCGTCCGGCTCTTCAGGGACCGGGACGGGTTGGAATATTGCGATTCAAATCGGAACAAACCCGCTTACTTTTGGTAATACCACAACCATACTGGCCATCGTCAAAGACAGAACAGGTGCCCCTGCCAAGTTTGGAACCAATGTCTGTACCACGGTGGTCCGAAATGGTTTATTGAGGCCGGGGGATACCAAATTATATGCCACCATTTGTGAAACCACTACCAACGACCTTGGCCAATCAATACAGACCTATTATGCCGCACTGACAACCGGTGAGGATACTATAGAAGTTTCTTCCCAGGGGGTAATCGCCCATGCAACCATTACCATTAATTGATGGGACGGTTTTTTCCTTCTGAGTGGCGGACCCATCATAGTGCTTATAAAAACCTTGGGAATGGGCCTGTCAATCTATTTGGAATTAATAAAATCTCAACTATCTTAATACTACAGCGTATTTTTTTGCTAATGCGCCCCTTTAACCGTCATTCCGGTATGCTTTAAGCCGGAATCCAGAGACTTTGGTTTTCTCATTTTCTGGAAAAATCTGGATTCCCGATAAAGACATTCGGGAATGACGGGAAAAGTGTCGCTGCAGTATTAAGATAGTTTTTAAATTATCCCTGTCTATCAGGATATCCTGAACAGTGCCTGAGTATTCTTCCCCATGATTTTTTCCAGATCCATCTCCGACAATCCCTGGACGACTTTTAGGGACTGTAAAGGTTCCAGGTCCCCCATATCATAAGGGTAATCGGTTCCGAGAAGCACCTGATCCGCTCCAACGATAGAAATGAGGAACTGAAGCTGATTTGATCCATGGGCGATGGTGTCATAATAGAACATTTTCAGATAGTCTACAGGAGATCGTTTGATTCCCTGGCACTCGGGCCGTGTTTTGAAAGCATGGTCCATCCGCCCGACAAGGTAGGGGAGGCAGCCGCCGGCATGAGAAAGGATGACCTTCAACCCTGGAAGGCGGTCAAAGGTCCCGCTGAAAATAAGGGAGCCGGCAGTAAGCGTGGTATCCAGGGGGAAGCCGATTATATTCAGGAAATAATAGGCTCTCATGCGGTCCAGGCCGGTCGGATTGAAGGGATGAATGTAAACGGGAATGTCCAGGGTTCTGGCTTTCTCAAAGAACGGCAGAAAACTGCTATCTCCCAGTAACTTGCCGTTGACGTTGCTTCCAATCTCTACCCCGGTCAGTTTCAACTCCCGGACTGCCCGTTCCAGCTCTTTGACCGCTTCCGGGACGTCCTGGAGCGGAACATTGGCCATGCCTCCGAATTTATCGGGATATTCCTGAACCAGGGAACTGATCCGGTCATTTTGAAAACGGCAGACCCGGGAACCCAAGTCGCCTCCAAGGGAATAAAAAAACTGGGTGGGGGCTATGGAAAGGATGGCCATGTCAAGTCCCATGGCCCGCAAATCCCCTATTTTTCTTAAGGGGTCGCGAAGCTGAGGTCCCATCCTGGCAAACATATTCAGGGTGTAGGTATAGGCTGGATCATCGGGACGGGGCGCCATGGCGTCCGGGGGTTTTTCGGGCAGCAAATCAACCGCTTCCGGTATCTCAATATGGCTGTGAACGTCGATTCTTTTGAAAAATTCTCTGCTCATCGCTATTTAGTTCGAAAATAAAGTTTCAAGTTGCAAGATGCAAGTTTCAAGTATGAAAAACGGGATCAGGGATTTGTAGAACAGCCCTGCGAAACGCGGGGTTGTTTCCAGTAATGACAGGCGAGGGCGCCTGTCCCCAATAATTTTCTATGGTCCAAGGACATCCGATAGTGCCGACCACTGCTGAATCTGACCCAGACCGGTCGGAAGACGCACTGTCTTGGTGTGCCCGAATTCCCGCAGGGTTTCCAAAGCATGTTCACGGCCGTACCCGCTGTGTTTGCCTCCGCCGAAGGGGGTTCCGTAAAAGTTGCGATTATAGTTGTTCACCAAAACCACTCCGACGTCAAGCTGGCGGCCGGCCCGCCAGGCCTTGGTAAAATCCCTGGTGTAAACGCCGGCGATCAAACCGAACGCCGTTTCGTTGGCGATCGTAATGGCTTCTTCATAACTCTCAAAAGGGATAACCGCAGTAACCGGCCCGAATATTTCTTCCCTGGCAATCCTCATGTCCGGACGCACGTCAATAAATAACGTCGGTGCCAGCCAAAACCCTCCGGCCAGCCTGGGATCCGTCGGCAGCGGGGCCTGGACGGCCAGGCGGGCCCCTTCGGCCAGGCCAATCTCGATATAGTCCAGCACCCGTTGGCGTTGCCGGTCGGTCACTAAAGGCCCTACATGGGTGGAAGGGTCGGCCGGGTCCCCTACCCGCAGTCGGGAAACGGCTTCCGTTAACCGGTTCACCACTTTGTCATAAATGGAGATATGAACGAGTATACGGGAGGCGGCAGTACAGGCCTCACCCTGGTTAAAGAAGGCCCCTTCAACCGCCCCGCGGACAGCCAGCTCGACATCGGCATCCTCAAAAATGATCAGGGCGTTCTTGCCGCCCAGTTCCATGATCGTGGGGGTTAGGTTTTCGGCTACCGTCTTCATAACGGCCATGCCGGTGGTGGGCGCACCGGTAAAAGAGACCAGGCGCACCAGGGGATGACCGGCCAGGGCTTCTCCGCAATGGCCGAGTCCGGGAACGACTGTCAATACCCCCGGCGGCAATACCGTATTTAAGAGTTCTACAGTCCGCATGATCGTAAAAGGTCCCTGCTCCGGGGGCTTCAGGACCACCGTATTGCCCACGGCCAGGGCCGGGGCCGATTTGCCGGCCGTATGGATCGGCGGCCAGTTGAAGGGTATGATACCGCCCACAACGCCATAGGGCTCAAGGGTACTGATGCCAAGTAAAGGTCCCTGTTCCTGTACCTGGCTGGGCAGGGCCCCCACCAAGCCCCCGAACATTTCAAAGGAGCCGATACAGGCTTCCATATCGGCCATTCGAGCCTGCAAAACCGGTTTGCCGATCTCCTCGGACTCGATCCGGGCCAACTCGTCGGCCTGTTCGCGCAGCAGCCGGGCACAATCCATCAACAGGCGGCCTCGTTCCCGGGGACTGACCCAGCGCCAGGAGTGGCGCCAGGCCTGGTCCGCGGCCGTTACGGCCCCATGGACCCCCTCAGGTGAAGCCCCCTGGACATAAGCGATCAATTTTCCTGTTGCCGGATTCTCCACTGCGAAGCGGTCTTCCGGTCTCCGGGACGACCAGGGCGTGATAACCACTTTGGCTTCGTTATCCGGGAAATATTCAAACATAATAAGACCCCCTTATTTTGTTCAGGCTTCCGCTAAAAAATAGTAGTCGTAATCAGAGCTGATTTCTATACCTGAAAACAGGGATTTTTACGGGAATGACGGAGTTGGAGTCCTCCTGACTTCCAAATAACTTAACTTTTTAGGATAAGTTATTCCCCGATACAGCGCCGCTATGTGGCGTCCAAAAAGCTTTTTACGAACTCATCACTATTGATTAAGGCCGAGTTTTTTTATCCGGGAATAGAGCGTAGTCCGTTTTATGCCCAACAATTCGGCTGCGCCGCCGGGCCCATGGATCTTACCATTGGTCTTTTCCAGCACATAATGAATATAGCGGCGTTGAACTTCATCTAATGAAGGGGTGTCGGAAAAAGGATGGCTCAGATCTGATTTCGAATCATGGGTCAGCGTCAATTCCAGTTGGGACCCATTGGATAAGAGGACGGAACGTTCCATGACATTTTTAAGTTCCCGTACATTGCCGGGCCAATGGTATGAAGCCAGTCTTTCTTTGTCTTTAAAGGTCATCCTGGGTAAAGGACGGCTGTGTTTCTTAACAAAATGCATCAGAAAATGCTCGGCTAAAAGGAGTATGTCTTCCACTCTATCCCGGAGCGGCGGGATTGTTATGGTCATGACATTGATGCGGTAGTACAGATCCCGACGAAAATCTCCGGCCGCAACTTCGGCCGCCAAATCGCGATTCGTGGCCACGATCAAGCGGAAATCGGCATCCAGGGTCCGGGTTCCCCCCAGCCTGGTGAAGGTTTTTTCTTGCAAGGCCCGCAGCAGCTTGCTCTGGTTGGTCTTTGAAATCTCGCCGATCTCGTCTATGAAAAGGGTGCCCTGATGGGCCAGTTCCAGGCGGCCCAGTTTACGGCGGTCGGCCCCGGTAAAGGCCCCTTTTTCATAACCGAACAGTTCGCTCTCCACTAAATTTTCCGGAATGGTCGTGGCATCCACGATGACCAGGGGACTTTGGCGGCGTGAACTCGCCTGGTGCAGCCTTCTGGCCAACAGTTCCTTGCCGACCCCTGTTTCCCCGAGTATCAATACCGGGGCGTCAGAAGTTGCTATCTGATCGGCCTGGCGTAAAATCCCGAGCATGACCGGGTGCTGGGTCAGGAAATTGAGACCGTCATGGCGTTCCATGATCACTGATTCTTCCATGACCTGCCGGTCGCGCTTTTCCTTCAGGTGACAGTATTGCCAGACGTTTTCCACATGCTTGCTTAAGTGGGCAGTTAACTGCAGCAATTGACTGCGATCAAGATAGTCGAAGCAATCATCGACATAGGCGTTATCATGATAGACGATACCGCGCACCTGACCTTGGATGACGACGGGGATACAGAGGATGGCCCTCGGTTCCGAAAATTCGTATCGGGGATCTTTTCTTCGAACCACCAGGGGAGAGTTTTCTCTAAAGGCTTTATTGATCAGGGCTAAATTATGCTGGAAGTTCTTCCTGGCAATTTCCCCTTTGCTCATATTGCAGCCGATCCGCAGTCGTGGTGTTTTGGCCTTATTGTCGAACCAGAACAGGGCACCCCGTTCAGCGCCAAAAAAACGATTGGAGGCCGTTACGGTGCGGGCCAAGGTTTTATCCAGGTCCAGATCGGGTAACAGTTGATCCAGGAGATCCATAAACCGCTGGAAAAAATCATTGCGGTCCAGGCCGCCCCCGGTGTCGGCGCTTTTACTTTCCAACAGGTGTCGGAGGTCGTCGGGGTACAATTCCTCGGTAAAGCCCGACAACCCCTGCCTGGCCTTTTGGGCCAGCAGACGGGCCATTTCCTTATCCCCTTTGGACAGGCACAGACGGGCCCTTTCGAGTCGGGTCTTGCCTAATTGGACCGGATCCCCGGAGCGCTTCAAATAATCTTCACTGGCCTCAAGATAGGATTGGATCTGTGAGGCCTCGACTCCGCGCGTCAGGGCCGCCCGGGCTTGAAGCCTTAAAGCCACCCCGCGTAAATGGATGTTTGGTTCATGATGGATCCTCTCCACTTCGTCTTCAATCCGGAGTCCCGGAACAGGATCAAACCCAAGCTGATCAAAGGCGAAAAGCATTTCCAGAACCCAGGGAGAGGAATAATGTCCCAGGATACCGGACATGGCCCCCTGGTCCATGGCTTCGGCCATCATGTTCCGGGACTCTTTTTCGCGCCCTTCCAAATAGTCCAGGTAGGCCAGGCCTCCCCGGCTCAGAAAGATACTTAGAGCCGAGTCCCACTCCATGGCCTCTTCCAGGGATTCCTGGAGATGCCGGACAGCCTCCTGTCTTTTGTTCATCAATAGCAACACCGTCCCCAAGGCCGCCCTGATCGTAGAGGCTAAAGGGCGGATCCCTCTTTCCAGGGCCAGCCGCCAGCCGAAATCAAGGCTTCCAACGGCCCGTTGAAATTCCCCCAGATAGGCCGCACAGTAACCAAGAAAGACTGATGCGGAGGGCAGGATGACCGGGTCTTCTGCCTGGGATTCATAGACCTCTCTGGCCCGTTCGAAATGGACAATAGCCTCCCGGAACAGGCCCTGGGCAAAAAAATAGAGGCCGAAGAACTCGGATGACTGGGTCAGGATGTCGGCGTCCCCAAGATCGATCACTTCTTTCCGCCCTTCTGATAAGGCTGTCAGGGCTTCCGACTTTCGTCCGCCAAAATACAGGAGACGTCCGAGGTGCAGGTTGATCAGCGCCCCGGACCTTCTATCTCCCAAACGTCCGGATGCCTCCCGGGCCTTTTCTAACATCAGAGCGACCCTGTCCAATTTCCGGCCCGTCACAAAACAAAGATTGGAAAATTCCAACATATTGGAAACAAACAGGACGTCGCAATCCGAATCCCCCAAATCAGGGGTAAGCCGGGTCAGAGACCGATTGAGGTATTTCAAAGCCGACTCGTAATCACCTCTCCCCAGGTACTCCTGGGCCTGATCGCTTTCAAGCCAGGCCGCCGTCTTGATCTGTCCGGACCGGGCCATCAAATTGGCCAACACCGACCGGCTGGCTTCATTAGCGAGATTAGAAGATTGGAGTCTGTTCAGGCAAAGGGATACCCGTTCAGGGCTATTGATCTTTTTTAACTGGTCCATCACTTTCGAAGGCAGGTCCGGAGCCAGGCTGACCTGATGGTCCTCCGAAATTTGTATCCAACCCATTTTGAGGCACCTGGCCTGGAAATCCAGGAATTCACCGGGCAGAATGGGAGATAAGGTTGCGACAAAATCAATAGAGACCGGCTCTTCAAAGGCTTCCAACAAGGCCAGGAATTCCCATTGGGCCGGGGTGAAATCAGGTAATTCCGTATTCATTGAAGATCTCCAAATTATATA
>CAZVHO010000009.1:0-76852 GCA_964627515.1 uncultured Thermodesulfobacteriota bacterium
CATCTTCCCCACCACCGATTTCATCACCTCCGTAGACCCGGCATAAATGGTTTGGACCCGCACATCCCTGGCAAAGCGGCAGATGGGATATTCCTCCATATAGCCGTATCCCCCAAAGAGTTGGAGACAGTTATAGGCCACCCGGTTGGCCATCTCGGCCACCCAGGACTTGGCCATGCAAACCTTTTTGGTAATGTCGATGCCGGCGATGTGTTCTCTGATCAAGGAATCAACAAAGGTTCGGCCCAGTTCGATCTCCGTGGCCATTTCGACCAGCTTGAAGGTGTTGTGCTGAAAGGAGCCGACCGGTTTGCCGAAGATCTCCCGCTCTTTACAATACTGAATGGTCATGGCCAGCATGGCCTCAGCCATGGCCTGGGATCCGGTTACCGAGAAGAGCCTCTCCCGCTGCAGTTTTTCCATCAGATAGCGGAACCCTTTACCTTCTTCACCCAAAAGGTTCGCCACCGGGACGCGGCATTCCTCAAAAATCAGTTCGGCCGTATCCTGGCTGTGCATGCCCATTTTATTCAGTTTTCTCCCCTTGGAAAAACCGGGGGCGCCCTCTTCCACACCAATAAGGCTGATCCCCTTGTAACCGGCCGCCGGATCGGTCTTGGCGGCCACAATAACCAGGTTTGAATTAAGACCATTGGAAATGAAGGTCTTTTGGCCGTTGATGATATAGTCATCTCCGTCTCTTTTGGCACTTGTTCGGATGGCCGCCAGATCGGACCCGGCATTAGGCTCGGTCATGGCAATAGCCGTGATGATCTCACCGCTGACACAGCCTGGCAGCCATCTTCTTTTTTGATCCTCATTGCCGTAGGTATCAATATAGGGTACAATAACATTGCTATGCAGGGAGTGGGCGAATCCGACATAATCCCTTCGGCTCATTTCCTCGGCCATAATAATGGAATATTCCAACCCGGCACCGGCCCCTCCATACTCTTCGGCCACCCAGGGGCAGAGATAGCCGTTTTCGCCGGTCTTGCGCCAAACCGTTTTGGGAACAATCCCGTTTTCTTCCCATTGTTCATAATAGGGGGCGATTTCCTTATCCAGGAATTTCCTGAAGGCTTCGCGAAAAATTAAATGTTCTTCCTGAAACAGTCCTCTTTCCATTTTAATCAGTCCTCCTCACCCCCTTCCGACAATCGAAATAGCAGCCACGTTTTTCCAGGGGAAGCCCCCCAAATTATGGGTCAGGCCTAATCGGGCATTTTTTACCTTCCGTTCTTCAGGGACCCGATCCAACAATTGTTCATACATGGCATAGACCATCCGGAGTCCCGAGGCCCCGATGGGATGGCCGAAACATTTCAGCCCCCCGTCCACCTGGCACGGCACCTGACCCTTCAGATCGAAAAACCCGCTCATAATATCCTCATAAGCCCCTCCCTTGGAAGAGATGTGCAGGTCTTCCATGGTGACCATCTCGGTGATGGAGAAACAATCATGGACCTCCATCATGCTGATTTCCTGCCGGGGGTCCTTGACCCCCGCCTCGTTATAAGCCATGGTGGCCGCCCGCCGGGTAGTGGCAAAATGGGCACCATCCCATTTCGTGAACATCTCCTCCTCTCCGGAACTGCAGAACACCTGAATGGCCTTGATGAAAACAATATCCTGATTTCTCTTCAAACTTCTGGCAATCTCCGGAGTGGTGACAATGGCGGCGGCCGATCCGTCGCTTACGCCGCAGCAATCAAAAAGTCCCAGGGGATAGGCGATCATGGGGGCCTTCTTGGCCTGTTCTTCAGTGATCCTATTCCTTAAATGGGCCTTGGGATTCAAGGACCCGTTGGCATGGCTCTTCACCGACACATGGGTAATAGCGTCCTTGATTTTCTCCATGGAAACACCCCACTTGGCGCTGTAAGCCGTAGCCAATTGGGCAAACATCCCCGGGGCGGTCATATTGGCCGCTTCCATTCGGGCATTAACGCCCCGGCCGGCCCCGCCGGGCAGACCGCCGTAACCGGTGTCTTTCAATTTTTCCACCCCGAGAGCCAGTACAATATCATAGGCCCCGGAGGCCACGGCATAAGACGCGGCCCTCAAAGCCTCTGTGGCCGTGGCACAAAAATTTTCTACCCGGGTGACGGGGACAAAGGGCAGTTTCAAGGCGATGGACAGGGGTAAGGCCGCCTTACCCACATTGACCTCATCAAAGTGGGTCCCCAAATAGGCCGCCTGAATCTCTTTCTTTTCGATACCGGCATCGGTCAGACATTCCGTAAAGGCCTCGACCATCAAATCCTCGGCACTGCTTTCCCACCTCTCCCCGAAGCGGGTACAGCCCATGCCCAGAATGGCCACCTTATCTTTGATTCCACTTGCCATATTATTTGTCCTCCTTCACCGGGACCGCCTTCCAGAAGTACCCGGAAATGTCCCGTTTTTTATCATAATATTTTCTTCTAAAACTGAAGGTCACCGGCAGGCCGGTAGCCATTTCCGCCAGGGTGCAATCGACAAAGTCAAAATAATACTTGCCCCCCCCTTCAAATTCCACGGCCCCATAAATAGCCGGGGGATTATAGGAAGCAGCCAGCATGTCACCGGTAAAACTGACCACCCGTCCCTTTTTATCGGAAAAAAGATAGTCTTCCATCTGGTCGACGGCCCCACACTCGGGATTGACGCAGATTCTCTGGGCCGGTAATTGAGGGGTTCCGCATTTCAAACACCGGGAGCCCCAGAGTCCCAAAACCTCTTTACGCTTGCGCCACAATGCGGTCCATCTGGTCCAGAGATCCTCCTCACTCCGAAGCCCCATAGCCGCCGGGAGGATATCGCGCCAGACCAAGTATTTCTCGTAAACATCCAATTCCGCCCGGTTGGCCAGGGATCCCGAAATACCGCGGCCGCCTTTTTTGTTCAAGATGTTTTCAGTGACCTCAAAACAAAGGGCATCACAGCCGCTGCCGAAGCTCACCACCAGCAACCGGTCCCCCGGCCTGGCCCCTTCCAGGGCACCGGCTAACATGACCAGGCTTTGGGCCACTCCGCAGTGGCCGATCTGTTCCTGGTAATTCCCCTGATCCATCTCGGCGGTAATCCCCAGCAGTTTATTTAGTTTTTTACGCTCCGCCCCATAATGGCAGTCATAGATGACCTTGGCAAAATCCGTGATCTTCAGGCCGTATTTGGAAAGGAAACCCTTGATTACCTCAGGTAAAAAATGATCATAACCCAGATCACGGATCCATCGGTCTTCCCACTTTCGGTCGAACCTCGCAAAGGCCCCGCGGTAGTGATCGCCGAAATCATAGGTGATCGAATAGGAGCCTTTGAATTCGGCGATCACCTCTTCATTTCCGACGGTAAATCCTGCGGCCGCGTCGCCAAAGATCATCTCTTCTCCGGAGGCCGGTCTTCCCATCCGGGAATCGGAAGCACAAACCATAATGGTATTGGCACCGCCGGCCGCGACACTTTCCAGGGCGGCCAGCAAAGCCGTTGTCCCGGCCTTCAGCCCGCCGCCGAAATCCGCGGCCCGTACTTGATCTTTGAGTCCTAAAGCCGCCGTGCAAATGCCGGCATTGAGCCGCTCCTTATAGGGCATGGTGGTCGAGGCGAAATAGAGTCCATCCACCTTCGACCTGTCCATCCCGCAGAGGCTGTCTATTCCCGCGGCAACGGCCATGGTGATGCTGTCTTCATCAAAATTAGCTACCGCCTTTTCGCCTCTCATATTCGAGGCGGTCGAAGGGTCCATCCAGCCCATAGCCTGAAATATCTTCCGACGATCCAGCCGGTAACGAGGCACATAACCTCCATAAGACACGATTCCTGTCATTGTTTTTCCCTCCATATCTGTAAATGTTGATTCTTAAATTACTATTCCGGCCCTATGATCCTGGATTAAACTGCCGATACTGGATTCTGGATAAAACCAACTACTGTTACCTGATAAAATCAAGCATCAAGTATCCAGTATCCAGCATCCAGCATCCAGCATCCAGGTTTAAATGGCCTTTTCCTGCCTTAATCGTATCAGCTCTTCCGGCTTATAGCCGAGAAGCCCGCAGTAAATGGATTCATTGTCTTCTCCCAAAAAAGAAGCCCTTTTAGCCACCCGGCCCGGTGTTCGCGATAATTTGATATCCACCCCTGGAACCGGGATTTTTCCGGTGACGGGATAGTCGAGTTCGATCAGCATTTCCCGGGCCTTAATTTGCGGCACCTCCAGGGTCCGTGCGACATCATTGACCGGACCGCAGGGGATACCGGCTTCATCCAGTATTCGCATGGCTTCCGCTATCGTTTTATCTCTGATCCAATCCCCCAGGATCGGATCAATGACCTCATAGTTCCGGTAGCGTTGCAGATTATCTTTAAAGCGCGGATCTTTAACCAGATCCTCCCGACCCAGGACCCGGCACATGCGCCGCCACATACTATTGCCGACGATATTGATCATCAGGTAGCCGTCTTTTGCCGGGGCACTGCAGCAATAGGCATAGAACCCCCCATTGCCGACTTGTTTTCGCAATTCACCCAGGAGCAGGTATTCGGCCGCACACCCCACGGAGCCCACTATGGAGAAGGCCACGTCAAAGAGGGCGATGTCGACAAGCTGCCCCCGGCCGCTCGTCTGACGCTCCACATAGGCCATCATGGCCCCGAAAGCGGCCCGGGCCGCTGTATTGAAATCGATATAAGGGAGGGCGGCCCTGAGGGGCGGCAATCCCGGATATCCGGTGAAGGGCATGGAACCGGACATGGCCTGGGCAATGGCATCAAAGCAAGGCCGCTCCGCATAGGGGCCGTTCTGCCCGAAGCCGGATATGGCCACAACGATCAAAGCCGGATTGATCCTGCTCAAACGCTCATATTCGAGGACCTGGGCCTCTTCCGATCCTTTAGGGGAATTATGTACCAGGATATCGGCCTTTTGGACCAATTCCTCTAAAAGTCGCTTTCCCGCTTCGGACTTTAAGTTCAAGGTGATATTTTTCTTGTTTCGCTGTATCGTCAAACCGAAGGACATGGGCTGGCCGTCCGGCGAATAGGGGCCCAGTTCACGATCCACCTTACCCATCGGCGGCTCCACCCGGATGACCTCGGCCCCATGATCCGCCAAAAGCATACAACAATAGGGGCCGGCAATATAGCTTCCCAGATCCAAAACCTTGATCCCTTCAAGCGCTCTGCTCATTTAACTAAAGACTCCTTCTTGCTCCATCCTTTTATACTCCTCCTCCGAATAGCCTAATCCGCCGATAATCTCTTTGGTGTGCGTCCCCGAAGGAACCCCTATAGAGGTGTATTCTTTAGGGGCATGAGAAAACTTTATCGGGTTAGCCATCTGCCTGACCTTGCCACCCTCCGGCAGTTCTATATCGATGACCATCTGACGTTCTCCGGCCTGGGCGCTGTTTAAGGCTTCCGAAAGACCAAGCACCGGCTCCACACAGGCATCGAAGTCCCGGAAAATTTCCCTCCATTCATCCCTCGTCTTGGATTTAAAAATTACGCGAACTTCGGCTTTGACCGTTTCAATATTTTTAGGAGCAATCCCTCCAGGTGTAAGATCCGGACGCCCGATGGCTTCACAAAAGGCTTTAAAGAACTGGGGTTCCAAGGCTCCAAGACTCATATATTCCCCGTCTTGGGTTTCATAAAAATCATAAAGAGTCCCCCCGTTCAGCCGCTCCCTTTCCCGGACCGGCTCTGTTCCGTCCACCAGGCAAGAGACCCCGGATGCAATATTAAAGGCCATCACCCCATCCATCATGGCTATGTCTATATATTGCCCTTTCCCGGTTTCCTTTCTATGGATGACGGCCGCCAGAATACCGATAACCGAATGGAGTGAACCGGAAGCGATATCGGCAATCTGCATACCTGTCAGAGACGGACCGCTTTCTTTTTTCCCTGAATAAGCCGGAAGTCCGGCCAGAGAAAGATAGTTAATGTCATGACCGGCCCTTTTTCTTAAAGGACCGGTCTGTCCATAGCCGGTCAGCGAGCAATAGATGACGGCCGGATTAATTTTTTTCAGGCTTTCATAATCCAATCTCAGTTTACCCATCACACCCGGTCGAAATTGTTCGATGACCACATCATATTCGGCGATCAACTGTTCAACGATCCTGACGGCCTTGGGATTTTTAAGGTTCAGATTGATTGACTGCTTACCCCGTGCAAGGTAGGCCCAGAGCGCTGAAATCTCAGTCTCAGGAATAAAAGGTGTTCTGGTCTCTATAGGGTCCGGCCTGGCCCCTGAACCGACCCGCAAAACCGTGGCCCCCATATCGGCCAAATATAATGTTGCAAAAGGACCGGGCAGAAGACTGGAAAAATCCAGAATTTTTATTCCGCTGAGCGGTCCGCTCTTTTTTTCTTGGTTCATATTTCTTCCCTTAAGGTACAAGATTTATCACACTTGAAACTTGCATCTTGCATCTTGAAACTTTATTTTTTTCGAACTCAACATGCAAATCCTGTTAATCCTGTCAGACAAAAGTTTCAACCGGTTCATGCCTTCAGCAATTCCCTGGCGATGATCAGTTTCTGGATCTCCGAGGTGCCTCCGCCGATCTCCAACAGCTTGGCATCCCGCATGTAACGCTCCACCGGATTTTCCCGCATATAGCCATAGCCGCCCAGAATCTGGATGGCATCCAAGCCGACCCTGGTGGCCATCTTGGAGGCGTAATATTTGCAAATAGCCGCCTCCTTGGTCAACTTGACGCCCCGGTCCACCAGGGGGCATAAGGTATAGGTATATTGGCGGATGATATCCAACCGCGTAGACATCTCGGCCAGCAGATTCTGGACCAGTTGAAAAGAGGCGATGGGCTTGCCGAACTGGACCCTTTCCCTGGCATATTTAACGGACGTCTCCAAACAAGCCTGGGCAATGCCCAAGCCGGTACTGGCCCCTAATATCCGTTCCTCATCCAGGGCTTCGAACATGACCTGAAACCCCTGACCTTCTTCCCCCAGAATGTGCTCCCTGGAAACTTCAACATGATCCATGAATACTTCTCCGGTAGGCGAACAGCGCATTCCCATTTTTTTTAAAGGCTGGCCGGTGGAAAGTCCTTCCATTCCCCGCTCTAATATAAACAGGGTCCCTCCCCTGGCCCCGTCAGAACCCTGCTTCCGGGTGACCATCATAAAATAGCGGGCCAAAGGGGCGTTGGTGATAAAGGTCTTGGAGCCGTTTAAAATATAACGGTCTCCTTCCCGGCGGTAATGGGTCTTCAGGGAAAGGGCGTCCGAACCGGCCTCCGGCTCGGTCAGGCAAAAAGCGGCCAGGGCCTCCCCCTGGATGACCGGCGGGATGTATTGTCTCTTCTGTTCTTCGGTCCCATACTTGGAAATAAAATAGCAGAAATTGGTGGTGCACATATTGACCGACATGCCGAAGCCGGCCGCCATTCGGCAGAATTCCTCTTTGATCAAGGCATTGGTCAAAAGATCGGCCCCGCCGCCGCCGTGTTCGACGGGAATGGTGGAGCCGATCAGACCCTGTTCCCCGGCCTTTTTATAGACCTCCAGGGGAAAGCGTTCCTGTTCGTCTATCTCATGGGCGATGGGTCCCAATTCCCTTTCCGCAAATTTTCGGGTTGTTTCCCGAACCATGCGGTGTTCATCGGATAACAACAGGTCTAACAGAATTTTCATAAAGGTATTTCCTTTGCCTTTGGCCGATCAAGGACGAGTGTCCCCCGGGCTTCCCAACCGGCTTATCGCAAATATCTTTTTAACTTAGTATAATAATTTTCGTGACTGCCGAGGATATATAGATTTAAGGTATCTGCTTTCATTTCATAGGATAATAGATACTGTTGCTGATTGTATTTGAATTTTAAAACCCGTATCCCTTTTAGATCACCTTTTTTTAACTCGCCGATGGCCGGGTCCTCCATGACAGCCTTAACTTGTTTATCTATTTCTAACTGGAGCTTTGGAGGGGCCTGCTTTTTAAATTTCAAGAATTGATTTGAGGCGATGACCTTAATCATTTCAGGATCCCGAAGGGATATTCTTGCCCAAGGCCGGCCTCGATTTCCGCTTTGGCCTGAAGTGTTTCCCTGATAAAGGAATAGGGCAGATCGGCATTTTCCTCACAAAGAATGGCATCAAAAAGGTACTTATTAATTTGTTCCGACAAGGTCCTGTGTTCCAATTTGGCCTTTAACCGTATCTTCTTTTCAACCTTTTCAGGCAGTCTTACCGTCAAGACTTTCATGAGTATTCCTCCGTATTTTTATGTATTCGTATCAAATACGATAAAGGAGTCCCCCTGTCGTTGTCAATATTTTTATTGGTCCTTTTTTTTTCGAGCCATCAAAATAGTAGTCGTCCCTTTCTGAACGCATTCTCCCTTTTGATTGACCACTTCCTTTTCAAAGACCAGGATCCCCCGATCCGGAGTGGAGGTCTTCCGCAGTTCCTTGACCCGCTGGACCACATGGATGGTATCCCCGATGCGGATGGGCAGGAGAAAATTCCAGGTCAAGCCCAGAAAGGCGATAATCGTCCCTTCCATGATCCCCAGCATCTGAGACAGTCCGGTATGGATCACCAGACCCAGCATGCCGTGGGCTATCCGCTCGCCGAAAGGGGTAGTTTTGGCGAATTCGGCATCGGTATGCAGTTGGTTGGTATCCCAGGACAGGGCGGCGAAATTGACTATATCGGTTTCAGTCACCGTCCGGCTCTTAGTAATGAATTCCTGGCCAAGATAAAAATCATCAAAATAAAGGGGGGCCATAAAAAAAATCTATTCCTTTCCGTATTGCTCCCGTAAAATTCTTTTCAAAACCTTGCCACCAAAGGTCCCTTTGGGCAGTTCCTCCAAAAAGATGACCGAGGTGGGTTTCTTATGGCTGGCCAGATGGCAGCGGCAGTGTTCGATGACGTCCGCTTCCGACAATTGGGCCCCTTTTTTAGGGACCACGATGGCCCGGATGGATTCTCCCCATTTGACATGAGGGACCCCGATGACCACCCCTTCGGAGATATCCGGATGGCGGGAAAGGACCTCCTCTATTTCACAGCAAAAGACATTGATCCCCCCGGTCTTGATCATGTCCTTGATCCGGTCGACCATATAGAGATAACCCAGGTCATCGTATCTGCCCACATCCCCGGTGTGCAGCCAGCCCCCCCTTAAGGTCCGGGCGGTTTCTCCAGGGTTTTTATAATACCCTTTGAAAACCGTGGGCCCGCGGACGATGATTTCCCCCTCTTCTCCAACAGGCATATCCTGATCAGACTCATCCACGATACGCACCTCGGTGCACATATAAGGGCGGCCGACGCTCCCCCATTGACGGGGTCTATCGGTAGGTTTTAAAACCGTCACTGCCGGCGAGGCCTCGGTCAAGGCATAAGAGCCGTACAGCTCGCCGTTGGGCCAGAGATATTTTTGGATATCTTCTTTTAAATCCGGATGCAAAAAACCTTGAGAGCAAAACCAGCGCTTCATGGAAGACGTGTCCCGGGGACGTTTTATATTGGCCTCCAGAAGCATCCTGAAGATGGTGGGATTGCCGACGATAAAGGTGGTTCGTTCTTTTTCCACCACATCCAGATAGGTATCCGGGTTAAAGGTTTTACTACCGATGAAGGTCCCGCCGGCATACATGTAGGCCAGAAAACGGCTTAAGGCCGCGGTATGGTACATCTGCATGGGATAATAGACACTATCTTCCGGGGTGGGGCTTTGATTTTCAGTGGTCACACAAATGATATTCCAGAGTAAATTCTTATGGGTCAGTATCGCCCCTTTGGAACGGCCGGTGGTTCCCCCGGTGAATAATATAAAGGCTTCGTCTTCTTCCACCAGAGGGATTTCCGGTTCTTTACCCTGGCCTTGCCGGAGCAGCTTTTCGTAATCCAGGGCAAAGGAAGGGCAATTCCCGCCCAGACAGACAAAGGTTTTTATCTGTGGAAGCCGGCTGCGCATTTCTTCTACCGTGCCGGAAAAATCAGAGTGAAAGATCAGGACGTCGTTGTCGGTGAATTCGGCCTGATAACACTTATCCTGCAAAGTGGCCCTGGCGTCGATGGGTACGGTGACCAGGCCGCATTTTAAATTTCCCAGATAGACTTCCATTAAAGCCAGACAATTGTTGGCCAAGGTGGCTACATGACGGCCCTTTTCCAAACCCAATCCAATAGCCGCCTGGGCCCAGCGATTAACCCGCTCATTCATCCGGCCATAGGTGATACTTTTTTCATCATCCATACAGGCCGTTTTGTCCGGAAATTTTCGGGCCGAACGGGCGAAGGCTTCACCGAGAGTCATTTCCATCTGAACCTCCGAAGTTTCAAGTTTCAAGTCGCAAGTCGCAAGTCCCAGAATTCAAGACGTCTGATGAAAATTAGACGTCCTCCGAAAATGATGGACGGGACAAAAGATATAATGTCTTAGATTTTTCCCTTGCATCTTGCATCTTGAAACTTGCATCTTCCTTTAGTCATTTATTCAACAAAGGCAATATCTCCCTGGCCTCTGCCACCGTAGCGGGTTCATACCCCAATTCCCGGATAATGCGCACCGCCTTTGCCACCAATTCGGCATTGCTTTTGGCCAGAACCCCTTTGGATAAGTAAACATTATCTTCAAAACCGACCCGGAAATTTCCCCCCATAAGGACAGCCATAATCCCCATAGGAATTTGATGCTTACCGATACCGATGGCCTGCCAGGTGTAGCCCTCAGGCAGGCTTTCCTTCAGGGCCAGGAGATTTTTAAAGGTGGCCGGAATCCCGCCCAAAACCCCAAGGACAAAACTGAATTGATACGGGGGTTCCAATATCCCGCCCTGGCGGATCCAGACCTCTACATTATTAATCATGGACAGATCATAGACTTCAAACTCGGGCATGACCTTGATCGCTTTCATCTTCCGGGCATATAGCTCCATGACTTCCGGAAGGTTGGGAAAGAGGTTCCGGCCGAAATTCATGGAGCCGGCATTTAAAGAGGCCGAATCGGGTTGGAGTTCCAGGACCGGTTTCAACCGCTCCTCCGGTGTGAGGCCCAAGCGGGTTGCCCCGCCGCCGGAGGTGATCTGGGTAATGATCGGGCAGGCCGCCCGGATGGCCTCAAGATTGGCCCGGAAGACTTCGATGTCCGGCGTGGGTTCGCCGGTATCGGGATTCCTGGCGTGGAGGTGCACCACGGCAGCCCCGGCCTCATAAGAGCGGCGCGTTTCTTCGGCCACTTCTTCCGGTGTAATCGGAAGATTGGGATTGTTTTTCCGGGTCGGTATACTGCCTGTGGGGGCAATGGTGATGATGACTTTCCGGGACATTTATGGCCTCCATTCTGGATGCTCGATACTGGATACTGGATTTAAAACCGATTTTTATTTTAAGTGATTGTGCATATCGTCATTCCGGGCGCTCGGCTTTGCCGAGCTAAAGGAGACTTCCGAAGGAAGTCGGACCGGAATCCAGGTCCATAATTCTTTTTAGATGCCTCCGGCTTAATGCTGCCGGAGTAGGCCTATCAAGCCCGGTATGACAGAAAAAACCTGGGACTACTGCAACAACCAAATCTTTAAGCTTTCTTTCATCTTGCAACTTGCATCCTGCATCTGCCTTTATTCAATTGGTTCAAAATAAAAATCCGTGATGGTCCCCTGCCGTTCTTCACGAAAGACGGCCTTGACTTTTGTCCCCACCCTGATCCGGGCCACTTCTTCCACTTCCATATTGGCCATGAGCAGAAAATCGGTTCCATCTAATTGCACATAGGCGCAGACAAAGGGGACCTTTTTAATAAAGGCACTGGTAGAGATATACTGGACCGTAAAGGTTTTAATCACCCCGGTGCCGGTCAAAGGCACCCATTCGGTAGGCTGATAGCACAGGGAACAATGGGCCCTGGGAGGGCAGTAGACCTTGCTGCATTGGGGGCATTTGGCCCCGTAAATTTTCTTGTTTTCACGCAATTCTCTGAAAAACCGGGATTGTTGGCCGTAACTGTACTTATAGATGACCTCCATCTTATCAGGTATCTCCAGGGGTTGGTCCATAGGGACTTCGCCTGACAACTCTTTTTCAAATTCCCGCTTCAGATATTCAATGGGGATGCCATATTTTTGATGCTCAAAAGCATACCATTTTTCCCGTTCCTGCTCGTTCATGATCAGCCCTCCCTTTCCAAAACCAGACAAACCGTCCAGGTGCAAAGGGTCCCGCCGATACTTTGCACTAATCCGCGGCGGGCGTTTTTGACCTGCCGTTCTCCGGCCTCTCCCCGCAATTGCAGGGCTACTTCATAGGTCTGCATAATGCCTGTGGCCCCTACGGCATGTCCGCAGCCGATCAGACCGCCGCTCAGGTTGACCGGCAATTTCCCTCCGGCCATGACCACCCCTTCATCGATCAACCGCCCCCCCTGCCCTTCTTCACAAAAAAAGCAGTCTTCATAGGCCATAATCTCGGTACCGGTAAAGGCGTCATGCAGCTCCGCTAAATCCAAATCTTCCAGGGGGTTGGTAATGCCAGCCATGCCGTAAGCCTTTTGAGCCGCCAGCCGGGAAGATTCGAAGGTATGGATGTTGGGCCGGTTTCCGGGTATGACATAGTCGGTGGAAGCCCCCACCCCGGTAATCCAAACCGGTTTGGGGCTTATTTCCCGGGCGACTTCCTCGGAGGCCAGGATGACCGCCGAAGAACCTTCGGTATAGAGACAGTTGTCATAAAAATGAAAAGGCTCGACGATCTTTTTGGAATTCAAGACCTCCTCGACCGTCAGGATCTTAGGGGACTGGGCGATGGGATTCTTGGTGGCATTGAAATGGTTTTTCACCGAGACCTTGGCCATCTGTTCATCGGTGGGGTTGCCGTATTTTTCCCGGTGGGCGATGACCGCCAGGGCAAAGCCCGAGGCGGCGGTGCGGCCGGCAGGGTTGTCATAAGTCATGTCAGCCGTATAGAGGATGGCCCGCAGGACCTCCGGGGTGGCGGCCTGAAATTCATAGTTGTAGCAATCGGCGCATTTTTCCACCCCCAGGACCAGGCAGATATCATAGAGGCCGCTGGCCACCTCGGCGTAGCCGATGCGCAGGGCCGCCCCGCCGGTAGCTCCGCCGGAATTGACCCGCACCATGGGCTTTAAGCCCAGTCCCAGATAATCGTGGACAAAGGCGTCGGGCTGGTATTGGCGTTGAAACAAATCGTTGTAGATCCCGTAGACGGCACAATCGATATCCAGCCGGCTGAGGCCGGCATCCTCCATGGCCATCCTGGCCGCATCGAAGGCCAGCTCATAATAGGTCTTGTCCACCCAGCGGGCCTTGAACTTGGTGGTCCCCATCCCGACGATTCCGACTTTCCGCATAAGTCCCCCGTTCCGTTGATGGTATAAGGTTTACCCTTGCACCTTATACCTTGTACCTGCCTTTATTATCCCCCCAAATACGCCTTTCGGATGTGTTCATCATGGATCAGGTCCGAAGCCTTTCCTTCCAAAACAACCGATCCCGTTTCCAGGACATAGGCCTGATGGGCCAGGCGCAGGGCCATTTGGGCATTTTGCTCAACGATGATGATACCCACATTCCTCTGGTTGATCTCGATGATTATCCGGCTTAATTCCTGGACCATTATGGGAGCCAAACCCATGGAAGGTTCATCTAAAAGGAGTAACCGCGGTTGGGACATCAAGGCCCGGCCAATGGCCAGCATCTGTTGTTCTCCTCCACTGAGACTCCCGGCCCTTTGAGCCTGTCTGTCCCGCAAAACCGGAAAGTGCTCAAAGAGCTTTTCCAGGTCCATCCGGATCTCTTTCTTATCCTTGCGGCGAAAAGCCCCCATTTTCAGATTTTCGAGAACGGTCATGAACGGGAAGACCCTTCTTCCTTCAGGGACATGGGCGATTCCGCGATGGACAATTTCCTGTGGAGAAAGACCGTGAATCTTTTTTCCTTCAAAAAAAATCTCCCCTTCTGCCAGGGGGATCAATCCGGATATGGCCCGTAAGGTCGTGCTTTTACCGGCGCCATTCGACCCGATGAGGGTAACGATATTCCCGATCTCGACTTGTAAGGAGATTCCCTTCAGGGCCGGGGCGGCCCCGTAAGAAACCTTCAGGTTCTGCAAAGAAAACCAGGATGGTTGGGTCATATCGGAACCTCGCTTCCCAGATAGGCCTCAATTACCTTGGGGTCCCGTTGGATCTCCTGTGGAGGACCTTCGGCGATCTTTTGCCCATAATTAAGGACGACTATCCGGTCACTGACCCCCATGATGGCCTTCATATCGTGTTCCACGATCATCAGGGTAATACCCCTGTCCCGCAGACCCCGAATCAAATCGATAAACTTTCGGGACTCCTCCGGGTTCATTCCGGTCAGGGGCTCGTCCAGCAGCAGCAACCGGGGCTGGGCCGCCAGGGCAATGGCCACCCCCAAGGCCCGCTGAAGGCCATGGGGCAGATTATGGGCCGGATCTTCCTTAACGTTTGACAAGCCCAGATACTCCAGGATCTCCAGGCTGTGCTTCTCGACGGCTGCTTCACTTGTTTTGGCCCGCACTTGGTTTAGAAGAAGTTCCAGAAAATTGGCCTTGATCATCAGGTGGTGGGCAATAACCACATTTTCCCAGACCGTCCGGTTCTTAAAAAGGTTGGTTCCCTGGAAGGTGCGTACCAAACCGAAATGGGCGATTTTGTCGGGCCGATAGCCGGTAATATCCCGGCCATTAAAAAAGATCCGGCCGGCCGAAGGGGAAAAAAATCCGCTGACCACATTAAAAAGCGTAGTCTTGCCCGATCCATTGGGTCCCAGCAGCCCAAGGATTTCCCCTTCATTAACCTGGAAACTCAAATTCCAAAGGGCCGCCAGCCCGCCGAAGTTTTTGGTGATGTTGTCGATTTTTAAGAGCATAGCTTCGAGTTCCGAATTCGGAGTTCACAAGGTGTAAGGTCTAAGGTGCAAGGCAAGGTTTCCGATAATCAGGGTTTTCCTTAAACCTTGGACCTTGAACCTTGAACCCTTTTTTTTCTGCCCCTCAGCCTTTCCGGCAGCGTAATTAATCCTCCGGGCAACAAAAACATGACCAGGATCAGAATAACGGCGTAAATCACCGGTTCATATTCCTTGGTTTCCCGTAAAAATTCAGGCACCAGAGTCATAAAAAATGAGCCTAACAGGGGTCCGAAAACACCGCCGACCCCTCCGACGATGACAAAAAGCAGGCAATAAACGGATTGCCAGATGGTAAAAAATTCCGGACTGGCAAAATTATAATAATGAGCATAAAAACTGCCGCTCAAACCGGCGAAAAAGCAGCCCAGACCGAAGGCGATCAGTTTATACTTCATGATATTGATGCCGAAGGATTGGGCCAGATCGTCACTTTCGTGAATGGCTGAAAAAATTTTCCCGATCCGGCTTTTATCAATCCCCCTCATAACCAGAAAGGTCACTAATGAAATAAATAGAATCAAATAGTAGAAAGGGACCCGGCCGGTAAAGGGGATGGAGAAAAAAGGCGATGGGGAAGGGATACCGGGAATCCCGCCCGACCCCCCCAAAAAACCGGGCCAGTTGACGATAACGAGACGGACGATCTCGGCAAAGGCAAATGTGATGATGGCAAAATAAACTCCCTTGATGCGCAGGGTCGGATAACCGATCAATAGCGCCACCAGGGCCGCAATCATTCCGGCCGTCGGCAGGGCCAGCCAGAAGGAAAAACCGGCCTTCATGACCAATAGGGCCGAGGCATAGGCCCCTACGGCCATATAGGCGGCATGTCCCAGGGTCAATTGCCCGGTGGACATAACCAATCTAACCCCCCAGACGGAGGTCGCCCAGATCCCGGTGGTAATCAGGATGTGTAATATAAAAGGATCCTGGTTGAAGATCGGAAAAGCCGCCAGGAGAATGAATAAAATCAAATACCCCAGTTTTTGTTTAACCATGGCCGAACAGTCCCTGGGGCTTGAAGATCAGGACCAGCATAACAATCACAAAGCCCAGGATCTCCGTTACCCCTCCTAAAAAGGTGTTCCCGATACTTTCCACAAATCCCAGGAGAAGACCCCCGGCAATCGCTCCGGGGATACTGCCCATCCCGCCGATGACCACCACAACCAGGGCCTTGAGCACGGCATGGGTGCCGATGAAAGGGTTGACCACAAAAAGGGGAGCCAGCAGGGACCCGGCGGCCCCGGCCAGGGCGGAACTGATGGCCATGCACATCATGAAGGTGGAATTGACCCCGATGCCCTGGAGGGCGGCCGCTTCCTGATCCTGGGCTACGGCCCGCATGGCTTGCCCGATTTTGGTGAATTTAATAAACAAGGTCAAAGCGATCATCAGGACAATGGCCATGACAATAACAAAAATCCGTTCCAGGGAAAGAGTCACCCCTAAAACCCGGATGACCCCTGAGAAAACCGGGGATACGGACTGGTCCTTCTCTCCGAAGACTAAGGGAGCCAGGCCGCCGATCAACATGGCCACACCCAGGGCGATGACCACGCTGGGGTCGTGTTGATCCCGGAAGGGGCGGAAGAAGAAGTGATAAGTGATGACCCCCAGAAGGGCAACCAGGACCATGCTCAGCAACAGGGCCGAAAAATAATCCATCCCTACCCGTTCACACAAAAGATAGGTGGCAAAGGCCCCGAGCATATAAAAATCGCCATGGGCGAAGTTCAACAACCGCATGATCCCGTATATCAGACTGAAACCGGAAGCGATTAAGGCATAGGTCAGCCCCAGCATCAACCCGTTGACCAGGACCTGTATAAAAAATGGGAAACTCATTAATCGTCCTTTAATGAATGACCGGCATCATGGTGCCCCGGTTGACCAATTTTCCATTAATCAGTTCTGAGATATAAACCGGGGTGACGATCTGGTGTTTGATCCCGTAGTATTCCTTGCCCCCGAATCGGGCTTTTCCATAAATTGAATTCCATTCTTCCGTCTTGTCCAGAACTTCCTTTACTTTGGTCGTATCCAGGCTTCCGGCCTTTTCAATGGCCTGGGCCAGGATCTCCAGATAAAGGGTATACTTGGGCGTTACCGGATCGAATGGTTTTCCATACTGGGCCAGGTAATCCTCAACATACTTTTTTTGCGCTTCCGTATTAAAGGCCCCCAAGAGATCATGGGTATTGCTGATATGGCCTTCGGCATTTTGTGTCCCGGCGATCTTGCAGAATTCGGGCGGGTCGATGGTCGTCGCCGCAAAGGTC
This sequence comes from uncultured Thermodesulfobacteriota bacterium, assembly GCA_964627515.1. Classification (GTDB taxonomy): domain Bacteria; phylum Desulfobacterota; class RBG-13-43-22; order RBG-13-43-22; family RBG-13-43-22; genus RBG-13-43-22. Next base: position 17,198 of record CAZVHO010000009.1, read on the forward strand.
TTACCTTTATAACCGAGTTCCCGGGCCTGTTTGACGATCAGGGCCTGATCACCGGGAGGGGCACCGGTAAAGTCAATGACATCCGGATTCTGGAGGATGAGTTTATTCAGGAGGGGATAGAAATCCGAGGTCCCCCGTTCATAAAATTGGGAGAAGACGATCTTGAAATTGTTTTTTTCAGCATTCCTCCGGCAGTCCTTCTCGACCGACCAGCCGCTGGCATCATTGGGCTCGATAAAGGCTACGGTTTTGACTTTGGAATAATTTTTGACCAGCCAGGGATACATGGCCGGCAGGATCTCATTGGAGGTCAGGACCATGCGGTAACTGAAAGGTTTATCCGGAGACAGGACTTCCTTGGCAAAGGAATTGAGGAAAAAAAGGATTTTTTTGGGTTCCGTAATGGGCTGGACGGCCAACAGGACCGCGGAAGATTGAGAACCCAGGATAAATTTCACCCCGTCCCGGTTGACTAATTTTTCTGCAGCCATCCGGCCGGTGGCGGCATTAAACTTATCGTCCTCCCAGATGATCTCCAAACGGTATTTATCACCAGCCACATTCAATCCACCACGGGCGTTAATCTCTTTCTGGACAATGGTTATGGCCCTCTGAGCGGCAATACCCCAGACCGCCCCTTTCCCGGAAAGGGGAAAAATCGCCCCGATCTTGAGGACTTTTTCGGCCCCGGAACAGACCAGCGGCGTCAGAAAGAAAACCCCGATGAAAACACTCAGGAAAAAAACACCCATGCTGCTTTTCATGATTTTTTTTGCCCTTTTCATCTTCTTGGTCCTCCTCTTTTTTAAAGGTAGCACAGCCCCGCGTTTTGCGGGGCTGTGTTCATTGATGACAGGCGAGGGCGCCTGTCCTACATAAACTTGAAGCTCTTTTCATGCTTCATGGTGCCCCTTTGAAAAAAATAGGTTCATAACTTTCAGCTTTTTCGCCGAACGCCGAACGCTTAACGCCGAACGGTATTAGTGCCCTATAACCCCAACTCATTGGCAATAACCAAATGCTGAATCTCGGAAGTGCCTTCCGTGACGGTAAAGAGCCGTCCGTCCCGCCAGAAACGCTGGATGGGGTACTCCATCATATAGCCGTAGCCCCCATGGATCTGCATAGCATCGGCCAGGATCTTCTGGAGAATTTCAGCGGTGAACAATTTAACCATGGAGGACTCTTTGCGGACCTTCTTCCCCTGATCGTACATCCAGGCCACCCGATAGGTATAGCTGCGCATAATATCCAGATACATGGCCATTTCGGCTATGCGGAAACGGTTGATCTGGTATTTAGCGATCGGTTTTCCGAATTGGATCCGCTCTTTAGCATATTTAGCCGTTAATTCGTAAGCGGCCTGCCCGGTGCCGGTACAGCGGGCACCGTAAGTGATGCGACCGGAGATCAGGGTATCTGCCAACTGGGCAAAACCGCCCCCTTCTTTTTCTCCGATCATGTTTTTGGCCGCCACCCGGCAATCCTCAAAGACCAGCTCCCCGGTCTCGGCAGAGAAGTTACCCACTTTATCCAGCTTACGGGAAACCGTAAATCCCGGGGTGCCTTTTTCTACAATAAACAGATTGATCCCTTCCCCCCTCCGGGTAGGATCGGTATAGGCTGCCACGATCACGTAATCACAGATAGGCCCATTAGTGATAAACATCTTGGTCCCGTTGATGATATAGTCATTGCCATCCTTTACCGCTTTGGTTTTTATGGCCGCAGCGTCTGAGCCCACATCCGGTTCGGTCAGGCCGAAAGCCCCGATCTTTTCCCCCCGAATGGCCGGCAAAAGAAAGCGCTCTTTTTGTTCATCGGACCCAAAACGGTAAATCGGGGCCGTGGCCAAGCCACTCTGGACCATCAGGCTGCCGGCAATACCCACATCGATACGGCAAAGTTCTTCGACCATGATGCATTCGGTGATCTTATCTCCGCCGCCGCCTCCCATCTCCAAGGGATAGCGGGGACAAAGAAAACTCTGGTCGCCCATCTTTTTAAAAAGCTGTTTGGGAAAGGTGTGGGTGGCCTCGGCCTCATCGACCAATGGAACGATCTCTTTTTCGGCAAAATCCCGGATCGCTTCCCGGAACATGCGGTTTTCTTCGCTTATTTCAAAATCCATCTGAGTTATTCCTCCTGAAATGGTGTTAGGCAAAAGGCTATGGGCGTAGAGCATAAAAGCCGCATTATTCCTATATTCGTATCTCTCCTCTCGCCTCGTGCCTCGTGCCTGCTTTAAGCATTGACTTTTTACCCCGAACGACGAACGCTGAACGACGAACGTTTTTTATCCCCGTTCATTCCCCAAAATGGCCACGGCGCTGATCTGGGGCGGTCCGCCGAAGGTATGGGCCAGACCCAGCCGGGGGTTCTTGATCTGCCGTTCAGGCAGATCCGCCTTGCCCTGTAATTGTTTATAGACCTCATAGGTCATGCGCAATCCGCTGGCCCCGACCGGATGTCCGAAACACTTCAACCCGCCGTCGACATTAACCGGCAATCCCCCCTGGCGGGTAAAAAATCCGGAATCCACGTCCTCTTTGGCCCTGCCCCTGGGACTGAAGCCGAAATCTTCATAGATCAGCAGCTCGGTAATGGAAAAACAGTCGTGGACCTCGGCCAGACTGAGTTCCTCCCGGGGATTTTTGATCCCGGCCATTTCGTAGGCCTTCCGGGAAGAGTTGACCAGGGCGTTAAAACTGGTCCAACTGAAATCGGGCCTGAAATGAGGAATCATGGCATCGGTGGAGATGCCGAAGCCTTTGAGGTAAATGGGATCGGCCCGGAAGGCCCTGGCCTTTTCAGGGGTGGTGATGATGGCACAGGCCGCTCCGTCGCTGTTTCCGCAGCAATCAAAAAGTCCTAAGGGCCAGGCAATGATGGGGGCCTTGATCACCGTATCCACCGTAATCTGGTTCCTGAAATGGGCCTTGGGACAGAGACTGCCGTTATCGTGATTTTTTACTTCGATCTTGGCCATGGTTATTTTGCCTTCTTCCATGGGAATTCCATAGGTCTTGAAGTAGCGCTCGGCAATCAGGCCGAACGAACCGGGAGAAGTCCGGCGGGCCTCATAAACCGGATGCATCCCCCGGCCCGTACCCAGTCCGGGAAATCCCGTATCTTTCAGTTTCTCCACGCCCAGGGCCATGACTAAGTCATAGGCCCCGCTGGCTACGGCCATACAGGCCTCCAGCAGGGCGATGTGTCCGGAGGTACACCAGTTTTCATTGCGGATAACCGGGATATTCCCCAACTTCAATCCATCGGCGGCCAGGGAACCGGAAACACCGATGACCGGTGCCATCAAGGTTGAAAGCCAGCAGGCCTCCAGGTCCTTGGCTTCTATGCCGGCATCGTCGTAAGCCTCATATACCGCCTCTATAGCCAGATCCACGGCCCCTTTGTCCCACCGCTCCCCGAACTTGGAGCAGCCCATGCCGATAATGGCCACTTTATCTTTTATGCTACCCATTGGTCACGTCCTCCTTTATCACCGGCCGCAATTTCCAAAAATAGTTGTGTATGCCCAGGCCGTCATAAATCCTGCGAAAGGTCAGTTCCACCGGCATCCCTATCTTGACAACCGACGGATTACAGTCGGTCATCATGCCATAAAAGCGGACTTTCTCTTCCCCCAAATCGGCAATGGTCTGGATGACTACCGGGTCGTCACTCCGGCCGGCCAGATTATCTAATGAAAAGGTAAAGACTTCCCCCTGATAATTAGAAATGGGTACTTCGACGAATTGATCTTTCGATTGGCAGTGATAACAAATCCGCTGAATCGGAAAAGTCGTCTTGCCGCAGGCCTGACAGCGGCTGCCATGTCCCCGGAGGATGCTGCCGGCTTCACGCCAGGTTACCGTGGCCGATGAAAACAGGCGAAAGGGTTCCCCGGGAAGGGTCTCGATCAGCCCCTTATAACTTAAGAAACGGGCGTAGGAAGAGAGCATTAACTTTTGCTCCAGGAGTGTTTGCAATTTCCGTTGGCTGCTCCTTTGGCCGATTTCTCCGGTCACCCTGAAAAGCAGGGCGTCGGCGCCATCGGCATAATTGGCCAGCAGCAGTAAATCTCCCGGTTGGGCCTCTTCCAAAGCAGCCACCAACATCAATAAGGCCTGGGCCGCCCCGCAATAGCCTATGGAGGAAATCAAAGGGTCCTGGACCTGGGTTTTCATATCAAACCCCAATTTTTTGGCCAACCCCTGAAGGGTCCGGGGGTCCGGGGCCGGGAAAACGGCCCGGGTGATGTCCTTCGATTCCAGCCCATATTTTTTTAAAATCCCCCGGACGACTTCGCTCATGGTATTGGTATAGCCCTCACCCAGGATAAAGCGGCTTTCCCAGGTGCGGACAAAGGTATCTTCCGGATTTCTCCAGACATCATGCATTTCATTACAGATCGAGTATTCCCCCTCAAGGGTTGCCAGAAGGTCTTGGTCCCCGATTAAAACAGCCGCCGCCCCGTCCCCGAAACTCTGCTCCTGGTCCGACCTGGGGTAGCCCAGTCGACAGTCGGCAGCAGTGACCAAAGCTCTTCGGGCCGAACCGCCTCGGATCGAATCCAAAGCCGCCTTCAAGGCCCCGGTGCCGGCTCGTAGGGAATAACCGAAATCGGCAGTCACCAGTTCCCGATTCAAATCCAGGGCCGAGGCCATAACCGCCGAATTCATCTTTTCTTTATAGGGAGCGCTGGTGGTAGCAAAAAATAGTCCGTCAATTTTTTCCAGGCTGTTGCCATGCAGGCAATTGCGGGCCGCCTCGACCGCCAGGGTAATAGCATCTTCGTCGTTATTGGCCACGGTTCGTTCCCCGCCCAGGGAGGAGCGGCCCCAACTGGCTGCGATAAGATTTCGATCTATTCTATACTTGGGCAAATAACTGCCGCATAATTGGATTCCGATCTTACCCATACCTATCCTTTCTTTAATTCGACTTTTTATTTCTGAGAGGCCAAAAATTGAATAAACCGCTCCAGGGCGATCAGGATATGCTCCTTAACCAGGGCCTCCAGGCGGTCGGCATCCTTTTTTATGAAGCAGTCTAAAATCTTCCGATGAACCTGGATGGCATACTCAAAGGATTCTTGAACATATAGATAGGAATACCTGAACCAGATGGCCTGATTTCTCAGGTTTTCCAGGATCTCTATCAGGGTATCGTTTCGACTGGCCCGGATGAAGACGTCATGGTATTCGCTGTGATATTTCAGATAGGATTTGAAATTATTCGTTTTGGCCGCATCCTGCATTTTTGAAAAAGCGGATTCCATTTTCCCGATCTCTTCGGGGCCAAGATGGGGAAGGGCCAGGCGGGCGGCCAGGCTTTCCAGATTGGCCCGGACCGGAAAATTCTCCTCGATGTCCTTCTGGACAATCTTCCGGACATAGGTCCCTTTCCTGGGAATGCTGGTGACCAGACCCTTTTTTTCCAGGATGCGGAAAGATTCCCGGATCGGCGAGCGGCTGACCCCGAATTGCCGTTGAAGCTCATTTTCAACCAGCCGCCCCCCCATTTCGAATTGACTATCCATGATAGCATGGGTTAAAAATTCTGTGATCTGTTCCACCAGAGGGATGGAGAATTGGGGGCTGAACTCTCTTTTTTTTGCCTGAGAAGACATAGGGCTATCACCTTATTAGTAGATTGTATTAGTAGACTGTCGACTGACGACAATTTCTATAATAACCCAAGTCATTTGTCAAGATTTTTTTTAAGAGGGGGGGGTCGAACTAAACCCTCATGCCCCTCTGGGTCGGAGCACCAGGAAGCATGAAAATGTCGAATATCGAATGTCGAAGTACGGTAGGTTTTAAACCCGTAACCCGTAACGTTATTTTCGTACTAAAAACCCTGAAAAACAGCTTTCCTCTTCTCTAAAAAGGCCCTTCGCCCTTCATCGAAATCCCGGCTGTTGAAAGCTACGGCCTGCATGGTCGATTCCATTTCCAAAAAGGTATCCAGATCGGCCGGCCAGTGGTTCAGGGCGGACTTGATCATGGCATAGGATTGACCCGGGCCTTGCACCAAACGTTGGGCCATGGCCCGGGCCTCTTCTTCCAGTTTTTCCGCCGGCACCACCCGGTTGACCATTCCCAGGCTTTCGGCCTGGTGGGGATTGATAACGTCTCCGAAAAACATCATTTCTTTGGCCCTGGGCACCCCGATCCTTAAAGGCAGGAGGTAAAAAAGGCCCAGATCGGGCACCAGCCCTATTTTGCTGAAGGATACGGCAAAGCGGGCCTCTTCCGAGGCTATTATAAAATCACAGGCCAGGGCGATGCTGACCCCGGCCCCGGCGGCTGGGCCGTTGATGGCCCCGATGATCGGTTTTTCCAGTCCCATCATGGTCTTAATCAGGACATGACCCTTTTTCAGCCGCAGGCGTCCGGCCACCGGATTGACCCCTTCCATGGTCCGGATGTCCCCGCCGGAACAAAAGGCCTTTCCGGATCCGGTCAATATGATGGCTTTCACCGCCTCATCCTCACCGAGTTTCACCAACATTTCAGCCAGGGTCATCCGAACCTCCAGACTCAGGGCGTTCCGGACCTCCGGAAGGTTCAAGCTGATCCTGGCCACGCCTTGGTTCTTTTCCAATAAGAGGGGATTTTCATTCATGAATATAGCTCCTTTCGTATCTGTTTAGGATCTTGAAATTCAACAACATTATTAATCCTGTCAAACAATTTTTTAATGGTTGGCCTTCCGATAGCCCAGGGCATCGGTGGCGATGATCATCTTCTGGATATTGGCCGATCCCTCTAAGATCTGGTAGAGTTTGGCATCCCGGAAGAGCCTTTCCACGGCATATTCGCTGGAATAGCCATAAGCTCCCAGGATCCGGAGCGCGCCGTCAGCCACCCTGGAGGCCACGTCGCAGGCAAAGTATTTGGCCATGCTGGTTTCTAAGGTATTGTGAATATTTCCCCCATCCTTTTCCTGGGCGCAACTGTAGGTCATCAACCGAGCCGCTTCCGTTTCGACGATCATCCGGGCCAGCTCTTCCTGAACCATCTGAAATTGTCCTATGGGACTGCCGAACTGTTCTCTTTCTTTGGCATATTTCAGGGCTTCATCCACCAGACCCTGGCTCACCCCGACGGCCCCGGAGGCAGCCGTCAACCGGGTATTGTCGAGTCCGGCCATGACGCATTCAAAACCCTTCCCTTCTATTCCGCCCAACAGGTTTTCTGCCGGGATTTCGACCTCGTCGAAATAGATCTCTCCGGTGGGGCAAGCCTTCCAGCCCATTTTTTCAGCCGTGGGTCCGGTACTGACCCCCTTGGATTTCATTTCGACGATCAAGGCGGAGAGTCCCTTATATTTCTGGGAAGGATCAGTGTAAGCATAAATAATCCCCACATCGGCCACCTGGGCATAGGTGATCCAGTTCTTGGATCCCGTTAAAATATAGGTATCGCCTTTTTTGACGGCTTTGGTCTTTATCCCGCCCACGTCCGAACCGGCGTTGGGTTCGGTGATACCGATACACCCCAGGATTTCGGCACTGACCAGCCTGGATATATATTTTTTCTTTTGGAACTCGGTTCCGAACTGAAAGATTTCCCGGGCCGTGCCCATGGTCTGCATATTAAAAGCAGCCCGTATGGACCCGCTGACCCCGGCGATTTCTTCGGTTACGACCGCATGGGCCAAAAAGCCCAAATTAGATCCGCCGTATTCTTCCGGCAAAGGGCATCCAAAAAAACCCAATTCCCCCATTTTAGTAATGATATCCTTTTGGAAGGAATGATTCTTTTCATCTTCAGCCACCCGGGGCATAATTTCCGCCCTGGCAAATTTCCGTGCCATTGCACGGAGGGCCAGAACTTCGTCACTTAGTGGATAGTACATTTTTTATCTCTCTCCTTAGAAACCCAACAAAAGATATTTGAAATTCCTCTTTTGCTTGTTACTTGTTACTTGTTTCTCGTTTTTACAAGCAACCAGCAACCAGCAACGAGCAACGAGCAACGAACTTGCGTAACTCGCAACCCGCAACCCCTATTACAATGGAATATTCCCATGTTTTTTAGGAAACCGTGGTTGTTTTTTCCCTTCAAGCCATTTAAGGGATTTAATTAAAACCGGTCGGGTTGTTTTCGGCTCGATAATATCATTGATGTGCCGCAAAGACGCCGCCCGCAACGGATTGACATAGCGGTCATAATAATCCCGGAAAAGGGCCTCAACTCTTTGTTCATCCGCTCCGGCCTCGGCCAGTTCCTTTCGGAACAATATGCTGGCCGCGGTTTTGGGGGCCACGCTGGATATTTCCGCCCCCGGCCAGGCATAGACGAAATCCGCCCCGATATACTGGCTGCCCATGGCGATATAGGCCCCGGCATAGGCTTTCCTGACGATGATGGTAATTTTGGGAACCGTGGCCTCGGCATAGGCATGAAGCAATTTGGCCCCTTTATAAATCATGCCCCCTTGCTCCATTTCCTTGCCGATCAGATAAGCCGGAGAATCCTGAAAGGTGATGATCGGAATATTGAAGGCATCACAGAATCGAACGAAACGGGCCGCCTTTTCAGCAGCCTTGATATCAATCACCCCTCCCAGATGGTTCGGTTGATTGGCCACGACGTCCACGCTCTGTCCGGCCAGCCGGGCAAAACCGGTGATCATGTTCCGGGCAAAATCGGGCTTCATTTCCATGAAGGTCTGCCGGTCGAAGATCGGGCCTATAATCTTTTTCATATCAAAGGGCCGATGGGATGCTTCCGGGACGATCCGGTTCAAGACGTCCTCACACCGCTCCGGGTCGTCATCATTCGGAACGCAGGGGGCGGGCTCCTGGCAATTCAGGGGCAGGAAATCCAAAAGGTTTCTGGTTTGCCGCAGGACTTCTTCTTCGGTATCTCCCAAAACATCCACCACACCACTCACTCTGGAGTGCATCACCGCGCCCCCCAGCTCTTCATCGCTGATCTCTCGCCCGGTTTGGGCCTTGACAAAGGCCGGTCCGGCAATATAAATGGCGCTGCCTTTGGTCATAAGGATAAAGTCCGTAAGTCCGGGGGAATAAGCCTGGCCTCCGGCCACCACACCCAGAATAACAGAAATCTGAGGGATCAGACCGGAATAGAGGCTGTTTCTCTTAAAAAGCTGGCCGAACATCTCCATGGGGCCCAACGTTTCATGAAGTCGGAGTCCTCCGGAGTGGCAGATGCCGATGACCGGCGCCCCGGCCTCGGCCGCCGTGTCCATGAGGGCGCAGATCTTCTTTCCATGCATCTCGCCATAGGTGCCGCCCAGGGCCGAAAAATCCTGCGCATAAACCGCGACTTTCCGTCCGTTGATCAGTCCGAAGCCCGTAATCACTCCATCTGCCGGAATCTTTCTTTTATCCATTCCGAATTCCCGGTAGTGATGGGTGGCCAGCCTATCCAGCTCGAAGAAGCTTCCGGGATCTAACAGCCTTTCGATCCTTTCCCGAGGCGGGAGCAGGCCTTTATCATAAAAGATTTCCTTTTGCCCATCGAGGGCTTCGATTATCTTCTTCTTTTGTTGAAGCAAATTTTCTATTTTGGATGTTTCCGTCCTGACCGTCATGATACTGCAAACATCTCCTTAATCTTCCCCCTGTTTTTCAACAGGAGCCAGCCCCTAACCGCCGAAGAAAAAATGGCAAACAGGGTTCTCATAACCAGGGTTTAACGATTTTTTTATCAGCCTAAGATTTGAAAATTACCCTCTTCATCAAAAACGGAGGCCTTCAACACCCGGGCCAGCAGACTCTCGATATGTTTGCGGACACTGGTTTCCGCCGCCACGGCATCCCCTTTGGCAAAGGCTTTAAGGATCTGATCATGTTCGGCTATGGTGGTTTTGAATAATTCCGGCGTTTGGTTATATAGACAGGAGACCCACAACCCGACCACTCGTTTCATCATGGGACGAATGGCCTGTCTAAGGGTCTGATTCTCGCAGGCCCTGACATAGAAACGGTGAAAATTGAAATTTTGTTTAATGCAGGCCGTAATATCTTTGACCCGGTAACTTCTTTTCAGCTCCTCGTTGATCTGTTGAAATTCTTCGAGCTGAGCAGGACCGATCCGGGGCAAGGTTAAAAAAGCCGCGCCCCCTTCCAGGCGGGCCAGGACCGGAATGGTTTCCAACAAATCCTCCCGGGTGATTTTACGGACATGCTTGTTTTTATAGGCACTGACTACTACTAAACGGTCGGCTTCCAGCAAACGGATGGCCTCCCGGATGGGGGCCCGGCTGACACCGAAGTGCTCCTGCAATTCCTGTTCTCTCAGGGACTGCCCGGGGGCCAGGGAGCCGTCCATGATGCCTTCGCAAAGGGCCTTGTAAATCTGCTCGACAATCGATCCCGGCTTACAGGATTTTAACATGGTGACTTCCTTGTTTGGGGTTTTGTATATTTTAGTAAAGTCATTATTACGATTGTCGACAATTGTCAAGTTAAAAATAATGAAAGCGCCATCCTGATGCAATCGGGCTCAAATGGCCTTTTCCTGCTTGAACCTTAACAGATCTCCCGGCTGATATCCCAGAAGTCCGCAATAAACGGCCTCGTTGTCCTCTCCTAAAAAAGAGGCCCGTTTGGCCACCTGTCCGGGCGTCCTCGACAGTTTGATATCCACCCCGGGTACCGGCACCTTACCGGTGCCCGGATAATCGACTTCCACCAGCATTTCCCGGGCCTCCACCTGGGGAACCTCAAGGGATTGAGGGACATCATTAACCGGGCCGCAAGGGACACCCACTTTTTCCAGTAACTGTCGGGCTTCGGCAACGGTCTTTTCTTTAATCCATTCGTTTAAAATAGCATCGATCGACTCATAGTTCCGGTAGCGGCTCAGGTTATCCTTAAAACGGGGGTCGGAAATCAAATCTTCCCGGTCCATAACCCGGCATATACGCCGCCAGATATTGTTGCCGATGATGTTGATCATCAAGTAACCGTCCCTGGCCCGGCAACTACCGCCATAGGCATAAAACCCGCAGTTACCGATTTGCTTTCGAAGTTCACCGAGCATCTTATATTCGGCGGCGCAGCCCGATGCGGCGGCTATGGAAAAGGCTACATCGAAGAGGGCGATATCCACCAGTTGCCCCTGCCCGCTGGTTTTGCGCTCGAAGAGGGCCAGCATGGTACCCAGGGCGGCCCGGGCGGCCGTATTGTAATCTATAAATGGCAGGGAGGCCTTGAGCGGCGGGGATCCCGGATAACCGGAAAAACTCATATAACCGGACATGGCTTGGGCAATGGAATCAAAACAAAGCCGCTCGGCATAAGGCCCCGTCTGTCCGAAACCGGAAACGGCCACTACAATCAGGGCCGGATTCATTCCGCTGAGGCGTTCGTAGGCCAATAGTTCGGCCTCTTTCGACCCTTTGGGGAAGTTGTGCACTACCACATCCATTTTTTTGACCAACTCTTCCAGGAGACCTTTTCCTCTTTCGGACCTTAAATTCAAGGTAATATTCTTTTTGTTACGCTGAACGGTAAATCCATAAGTTATGGGCTGGCCATCCGAAGAAAAGGGCCCCAACTCCCGGTCCACCTTGCCGCCGGGAGGTTCGGCCCGGACCACCTCGGCGCCGTGGTCGGCCAGAAGCATGCAGCAATAGGGTGCGGCCACGTAACTTCCCAGATCTAAAACCCTGATTCCTTCCAGTGCCCGTGTCATATTCGCCATCCTTTATTTTTTTGTAGACTGTCGACTGACGACCGATATAATCGATTTTGACAAATAAGTCAATAATTTATTTACTTCCCCCATTCACTTTTTAATAATTATTGAAAAGATAACCTTTTTTAAACCAGTCGAATCTTACTTCGGCCAATCATTCAAAAATGAAGGGGGCCAGATTGATTTTAGGATTGACAAGCCTCAAGAATTATGACTTTATAGAAAAATCTAATTATTAATTTAATTAAATCTTGTGCGACAGGCCCCCTCCTTTTTTAGGCGCTATAGGGGGATAAAAGAGAAAGGAGTTCATAATGTTCAAGACCCGTTTTACCGAACTGCTGGGCGTTCAGTACCCGATTCAATGCGGGACCATGATGTTTATCAGTAATGCCGATTTTGTAGCCGCCTGTGCCAATGCCGGTATTTTTACCTGTCTGGCTTCGGGCATGTTCCCGAACGAAGAAGAACTGGTGTCTGAAATCAGAAGATTAAAGGACCTGACGGATAAACCCTTCGGGATCAATATCTCCCTCTTCCCCGGGCTTCTTCCCATGCCCGTAGAGGACAGTCTGGATATAGCAGCCCGGGAGGGGATCCGGATTTTGGAAACCGCCGGTAACAACCCGGCCCCTTATCGCCAGCAGATCAAAGAAAAAAATTTTTTACACCTCCATAAATGTGCCCGGATAAGGGATGCGGTCAAAGCCGAGGCCGTGGGGGTGGACCTGGTGGCTTTGGTCGGCACCGAATGCGGGGGGCATCCCAGCATGGAAGATGTGACCAGTCTGGTTATGATCCCCGAGGCCGCTGACCGTCTTCGGATCCCCCTGGTAGCCGGTGGGGGCTTTTGCGACGGCAAGACTCTGGTGGCCGCCCTGGCTTTGGGCGCCGAAGGTGCTTTGATGGGCACCCGTTTTCTCAATACCGCAGAAGCCGGAATTCACCCCCATCATAAGGAAAAATTTATCCAGGCCCAGGAAACCGATACGGTGGTCATTCAGAAGTCCATCGGCAGCGCCACCCGGGTTTTAAAAAACCCCTGGGCCGAACATATCCTGGATCTGGAAAAGAAACAGACCCCCCTGGAAGAACTGCTCCCCGTGATCACCGGACGACGGACCGCCGCGGCTTGGAGAGATGGTGGGGAAGATGCGGTCTTCGCCTGCGGTCAGGTGGTGGGAAGAACCAGGGAAACCATCCCCGTTAAAGATCTGGTGGACCGGATAATGACCCAGGCGGAAGAAGTCAGTCAAAAAATCTGGCAGATTCGAAACCAGTGAGCTTAAATTAGTACGCAGATTTTCGCAGATTCCCGCAGATAACTATTCTTTAAATTCAAAATCCTGGCAATCTGCACGATCGGCTCTCTGCCGATCCGAGTCAATCGGCGTCCAAAATAAAAATTCCTACTGAATTGAAAGGAGCATCGATAATGGCATTCAAAAAGGTATTGGTGGTCGGTTCGGGAACCATGGGCAACGGCATTGCTCAGGTCTGCGCCCAAAAGGGACTTGAGGTGACCATCTCGGATATCTCTCAGGAGGTTCTGGATAAAGCAGTCAAAAACATCCGCTGGTCGGTCAACAAGTTTGTTGAAAAAGGAAAACTCCAAGAAAATTTAGAAACGATTATGGGCCGTATCCGGACCTCCACCGGCGTTGAAGCGGCTGCGGAGGTCGATCTGGTCATCGAAGCGGTCTTCGAAAAGGTGGAAGTCAAGCATGAGGTTTTTAAAAAAATCGATGCCCTGGCCACCGGAAAAACCATCCTGGCCTCCAATACTTCGGCCATTCCCATCAGTGACATCGCTGCGGCCGTGAGCCGGCCGGAAAACTTTATCGGCCTCCATTTCTTCAATCCTGTCCCGATGATGAACGCCGTTGAAGTGATCAAAGGGATTGCCACCGGAGATGAAGCCTTTCAGGCCGGGGCGGAGTTTGTCCGCTTTATCGGCAAGGAACCGATCATGGTCCAGAGGGATATCGCCGGTTTCATCTTAAACCGCATCAACATGCTTTCCAATATGGAGGCCATGCGCCTGGTCGGACAGGGGGTGGCCACCCCGGAAGATATCGACAAGGGCATGTGCCTGGCCTTCGGCCGCAAGATGGGTCCCTTTGAAACCTCCGACATGGTCGGTCTGGATGTCCAGCTTATGGCCTATACCAACGTTTACGAAGATGAAAAGGATGCCCGTTTTTATCCTCCTTCCATTTTGAAGCGAAAGGTCCGGGCCGGTTATCTGGGCCGCAAGACCGGCAAGGGCTGGTATGAATACAATCCGGATGGAAGCCGGAAAAAATAAAAAGTATAAGGTTCAAGGTTTGGGGAAAAACCGTACACCTTGCACCTTAAACCTTATACCTTAAAAGGAGGTACTTGATGGATATAAAAAACTGTACGGCCGTCATCACCGGCGGGGCTTCGGGTCTGGGAGAAGCCACGGCCCGGTCTATAGTCGCCGGCGGAGGTAAAGTGGCTTTGTTGGATTTAGACGGGGGAAGAGGCCCTCAATTGGCCCAGGAGTTAGGTGAAAGCGCCTTGTTCTTCCAGGCTGACGTCGGAAAGGAAGAGGGCATGGACAGGGTGGTCGAAAAAATCAAGACGGCCTTCGGCACCTTCCAGGTGGTGATCAACTGCGCCGGCGTAGGCGGTTCGGTGAAGATAGTGGGCAAGGAAGGGGTTATGCCTCTGGAACTTTTCAGCCGAACGGTCCAGATCAACCTGGTCGGCACCTTTAATGTCATCCGGGCCACCGCTTCCACTCTGGTGGCCAATACACCCAACGAAGAAGGAGAAAGAGGGGTGTATATCAACACGGCCTCCATCGCCGCCTTTGACGGCCAGATCGGCCAGGCCGCCTATTCCTCCTCCAAAGGAGGGGTGGTTTCGCTGAGTTTAACCCTGGCCCGGGAATTTGCCAATAATGGTATTCGCATCATGTCCATTTTACCAGGGATTATGGACACCCCCATGATGGCCAGACTCGATGAAATAAAAAGAGGACGTCTGGCCCAACAAATACCTTTTCCGGCTCGGCTGGGCAAGCCGGCCGAGTTTGCTTCCCTGGCCTGTCATATCATCCAAAACCCGTACCTGAACGGCGAATCCATCCGCCTGGACGGCGGCCTGCGCATGGGGTTCGGCCGGAAATAAGAATGGGATCGGTCAGGGTGTCGCAGGAACACCCTGACTGCTATCAGTCCCCTTGTCCATTCATCTGCATGGGGTCCGCCCCCCCGTTGCCTCTGGCACATTGGCACAGAGGGACCTCGGTGTTAGGATCAGCAGGAAGAATCAGATCTTGATCCCCACGGCGAATCCTTCTTCGATAGCCTCCTTGATCATGCGGGGTCTGAGGCAATCGCCGATTGAATAGACCTCAGGTGCCAATCCCTGGAAGGATTCCATAATTTTAGGATCAGGCTTCAACCCCAAAGCCAAAAGGATGGTATCGCCGGCGATGAATTCCGGCGTTCCTTTTCGGATAACCTGCACTCCGTTTTCATTAATCTTCTCCACCAGGGTTTGGGTCTCCATCCTGATGCCCATTTTTTTGAGCCGGGCCAGAAAAAAGGGTCGATAAGAGGAAGAAATATTTGCCGCCATACGGTCCAACATCTCCAGAATGGTGACGGAGGTTACTCCCGGCACCTTTTCCAAAAGAAATTCCCCGGTTTCGCAGCCGACCAATCCGCCGCCTATAATCAGGACATCTCCTTTGACGGCTTTCCTTCCGCTCAGCACATCTACGGCGGAAACGACTTGAGGGCTGTCGACGCCCGGAAGCGGCGGAATAAAAGGAGCAGCGCCGTAAGCCAAAATCAATACATCCGGGGCTGTATCTTTCAGGAAACCCGGTTGAACTTCGCTGTCGAGACGGATCTCTACACCGGCCCTTACCGCCCGCTCGACAAGGTTGTCGGCCAGGGTCCGGAGTTCTTCCTTATGGGGCGGCAAACAGGCGATCCTGAGCCAGCCTCCGGGCTGGTTCTCTTTCTCAAAAAGGGTCACCTTATGCCCTCTGGCAGCCGCCGCCCAGGCAGCCTCCAACCCGGCAGGACCGGCACCGACAATAAAAACCCTTTTGGGTCTTTCAGTTTTTCGAAGAAGATCTTCTCCTTCTTTTCCAATCCCGGGGTTAACGGAACAAACGACGTTGGGGCGTTGCCCGTCTTTTTTATAGGCGCCGGCCAGCAAGGCGCTGAGGCAGTTGGAGCAGGCCAGGCAAGGGGTGATCTCCTTGATCCGTCCTTCCCTGGACTTTACGGGGAGGTCGGGATCGGCCAGCAGAGCCCGGCCCATACCGACCAGGTCGGCCTGGCCGGCAGCGATAATTTTCTCCGCTGTGAAGGGATCGTTGATCCGGTTGGCCGAGATGACCGGGATAGTGACCGAGGTTTTTATGGCGGCAGCCAGGTGGGCAAAGGCCCCTTTGGGCAAAGACGGGGCCACGGTAGGAATGCGGGATTCGTGCCAGCCCGTATAGGCGTTGATAAACTTTACCCCGGCCATTTCCAAAGTCCGGGCCACGACCTTTGACTCCTCGACGGTGTGTCCGCCCGGCATCTGCTCTTCCACATTCAAACGCACCCCGATAGGAAAATCTTCCCCGGCCGCCTTTTTAGCGGCGGCGATAATCTCCAGTATAATCCGCAGGCGGTTTTCCAGACGCCCGCCGTATTCGTCCACCCGATGGTTGGTGATCGGGGAAAGAAAGCGGTTCAGAAGATAGCCTGCACCGACGAGAATCTCCATGGCATCAAACCCCCCTTGACGAATACGTCGGGCGGCCTTTCCATGTTCATCGACGATAAAACCGATTTCTTCTTTGGTGAGTTCCCGGGGAATAACCCGCAGCATCTGATTCATGACCGCTGAGGGACCTACGATTTCAGGCTGCTGATTTCGTAAAACAAGGAGATAGGTAATAATCAACTGACAGGCGGATTTGGCCCCCTGGGAACTTATAGCCGTGGTTAATCTCTTAATGCCCGAAACAAACCGGTCGTCATAGAGGCCTGGTTCCACCGCCCCCCCGATGGCTACGGGGGAAAAAGGGATCATGATCAATCCCGCCCCCCCACGGGCCCGCTCGGCGTAAAAGTTTATGAAACGGTCTCCCACAGTCTCATCGGCTTCGCAGAATCCTGTGGTCATAGGGAGCATAACGAGTCGATTCGGCAGTTCCAGGTTTCCGATCCAAACAGGAGAAAAAAGGTGATTAAACATGATGGTCTCCTCCTTCACTATTTTTTATAACCTTGCCCGGCCATCGCCAAGGCTTGAAAAGGTCCGTCGATGAGGGGTTGGGGATTTCGCGCCTCCCTTTTACCTTGGGTGAACTCAAAGGTAAAAAAGCAATCAAAAAAGCAGGTCATTTCCCCTTGAAGTCGGGGGACCGCTTCTCTAAGAAGGCGTTCACTCCCTCGGTGAAGTCCCTGGTTCGACTGGCCTCGGTCTGAAGCCCGGCCTCCAGGTGGAGCTGCTGTTCATAGGTATTGCTGAAACTCTGCCAGTAGGCTTTACGGATCAGGGCCATCGAGACCGTGGGCCCGGCAGCCAGCTCCCTGCCGAGATCCATGGCGGCCACAAGGGCCTGGCCGTCATCGACGACCCGGTTGACCAGACCCCATTCGAGGGCCTTCTCCGCCGGCAACCGCTCGGCGAGCATCGAGAGTTCCATCGCTCTGGACCAGCCCACCTTGCGAGGCAGCAGGAAGGTCGAACCACCGTCGGGGATGAGACCGATCCGCCGAAATGCCTGAAGAAAGTATGCCGACCGGGCTGCGATGACAATGTCCCCCATCATCGCCAGGCTCATCCCTACTCCCGCTGCGGGGCCGTTGACCGCCGTGATAATCGGCATCCTGAGGTCCCTGAGGCGAAGCAGAATCGGGTGATACCACTCATCGAGAACAGCCCCGGCCTCGTGCTCTTCGCCGCTTCGGTTCCTTTCGGGGTCGGCCAGGTGTGCACCGGCGCAGAAACCCCTTCCGGCCCCGGTCAGGATCAGGCAGCGGGCCCCCTTCTCCTGGTCCTCAACCTCCGCCAGGGCTGTCTTCAAATCCCGCAGCATCTGAATCGAGACCGCGTTGAGCGCTTCAGGATGGTTGAGGGTAACCACTGCCATGTTATTCGTAAACCCGAGTTGTACTCGCTGATAGGCCATCTCCGCTCCTTCGCCGCATGGTAACGGTTGCTTTTTATGTTTATCCGACGGAACTTTTATAAGCCTGCTTTAATTAACAGCTTCCCTTTGGGTTATCCATCCCGATGACAGGTCGAGGGTTTATAATTCATGTTGCCTTTTTTACCTTCTTTTACATTCATTTAACAATTTTTTACAAGTGAAAAAAACATCCTTTACATTTCCCGGGTAGGCTGTACTTAACTGTCGGGGTTTATCCCTTAACCACCAAACGAAGAAAGGAGTAAAAAAAGATGAAGGATAAGGACGTCGCGGAAGGGGATTTCCGAACCTGGGGAGCGATTCAGGCTTGGGCCAAGAGGCTTGGTTCGCTATCGTCAGGAATGTGAGGTATTATCATGCCATTGAAAATGAATCGGTCTATTTTCTGGAAATGTGGTTTTATCGGGCTCTTTCTGACCATTGTGGGAATGATATTGCAGCTATTAAAATCGAAGGTGCTTTTTCACGCAAAACCCCCCTCCTTTGATTTTATCATTGCGGTTACTATTTTCTATTTTTTAGCCGGGTTTCTGTTCGCCCTCGGTTATTTTATCGTAAAAAGCGCTATCCCAGGAAAAAGCCGAGTCACAAAAGGCCTATTTTACGCCCTCCTGGTTTATTTCGGCATTGCTTTCGCCGGCCTCATCGGAATAATCGGCTTGGATTTTGTTGGTCGCTTTGATTTATTCACTTCCTATAAAATAGAAAACTACGCCATTGCCTTGACGGATTTTATCAACTTTATGTTGACCGGTATGGCTTTAGGTGTCGTCGCCGAAGAGAAAGACATCAACCCAATTCAATATCCGTTTATTAAAAAAAGAGTTGTCTTATCTTCTGTAGTCGGTTTCTTTTTTTTCCCGATTTTAAATATTCTAACCTTCAGATTTCTTACACTATTTGTTTCTTCGGGATTTAATTTTCCACCGGAAGCGGAACAATGGTTTTATATCGGCACCTTTATTCCCCTGTCGGTATCCGGTGCCATAATCCCCTTTTTTTACAGTATCGTAAAAAATGTTTTCAATGGGAATGTGATTCAAAAAGGCTGTAAATTTTTCATTTATAATTATCTGTGTTTCTGGGTTATTAATATCTGCTTCGGTCTACCCTTTGGTTTTTCATTACAAGCGGTTGGTAATTTCTTAATCAGCTTGATCCCACCGCTGATCTTTCTGGTTTTATTTTCCGCAAAGCTTGTTGAAGAAAAGAAAGCCGTTTCCCATCTCCCCGACGCTTAAGCACCGTTGGCCTTGGGTCGGAACCCAACATAAGTAAGGAATCAGAGTCAGATCTTTTAAATTGTCAAATGATCCCGCATCGGGACGAATTATTGTTCCGTTGGCCCAATGGGGAATAAACGGTTACCCTCCTTGTATTGGTATTTTTTTGACTCCAACTTTAACAGAAGGTATGATTAATAAAAAAGTAAATTTAATCGAGAGGTAAATCTATGCTAATGGTAAAGCTTTCCGCCAAGGGGCAAATCGTCATCCCGAAAGCCATCCGGGATTGGGGCTCACGACATTAATCCGGATTCCCCGTTCCATTTCGAGGACAAAAAATCAAGAACCAGTTTATTAAACTCGTCCGCCCATTCAAAATTCGGGATATGCCCACATGGCTTCATCAGGTGAAGGTGGGAATGGACTATCTTTTCTTTTCCATGATAGGCCTGTCGAACTGGAAAAACCCGGTCATCTTCCCCCCAGATGATTAAGGTGGGCTGCATTATCTTGTCGAGATTTTTCATGACGGGAACCAGGAATTCATCCCTGACTCCATGGATATCAACCAGCATTCGGACAACTTTCAGAAGAAAGGCAAAAAATCCCGGTTGGGTGAAGATTTCATAATAGAGATTAATGAAATCCTTGGTTATAAGCTTCGAGTTGTGAACCGCCAATTTAAAAAAAAGGGCCACCCCTATACGAGTGGGATGAGAAATCAATTCTCCTATCCATGGAAGGGACATCAAACGAAGGGTCCATATAACCTCTTTTCCTAAACCGGCACTATCCACCAGTACCAGTTTATCGACCTTCTCAGAGAATTGAAGGGTATATTGGAGTGCGACACCGCCACCGAGGGATTGACCTATGAGGGATACCCGGGCAATATTCAAGGCTCTCAAGAAAGCATCTATAAATGAAGCATAATCAGAAGGGATAAAAGAAGACGTAGGTTTTTCAGAACGACCAAAGCCCGGCAGATCAGGGGCATATACCCTGTGTTGTTTGGCCAGGGCCTCGATGTTATGCATCCAAATTTCCGCAGAAGCACCGAGCCCATGAATAAGAATAACCGGTGAGCCACGATCTCCCAGGCTCCAGAAACGGGTATGAATTCCACCGACACTTATGTGTCTATCTTCAAATCTTCGATCCATCACCACGGGGACCTTCTAATAATGCACCCTAATTAATACTACAGCGAATTTTTTATTGATGCCTCTCTTTATCCGTCATTCCGGTATGCTTTAAGCCGGAATCCAGGGACTTTGATTTTCTCATTTTCTTGAAAAACCTGTAAAATAGTAAAATCTAAAATGCTAAAATGGGGTCGGACCATACGAGCTGGCTGGTTCAGGGTTCCCCTCTGTGCCATACCGGAGACCAGAAAAGAAGCGAATGATAAGCCGTTATTAGCTATGTAACAGATTGCTGATCCAAGCATCTCGTAGAGTGTCATTACTTGCCTATAGTCAGCTCATAACAAAATGTTCATCGGGAAGCCCTGTTTTCGGGTGATCCAGTGGGACGTTTTGTTGGGCGTGTTGATTTTCGAGCCAGCTCGATCAGCGAAAGAAGAGCATTGTTAACCGCCTCTTCGTTTGGAAATACCCGGGCGACCTCCGGTTTAAGGACGATGATATTAGATGCTTCTTTTATACGTTTTGCATATTTACCCCGTACAAGGCCCCCCGGAAAATCTGAACGCTTATATTCCGGCCGTAATTCGTCTTTATCAGGTTCTTTATCTTTCTTCATAGAGTTCTCGTTCTCCTTTGCTCGCTTTGCGAGCGCATATGATTCTGATGTTATCGCTTTCTTCAGTGTGAGATACCACCAGAAGACGACCTCTTTCAGATACACCAAAGGTAATATAACGCTCTTCATAAATTGAATGATCAGGGTCGAGCCCGGTTACGGCCATTAGGTCACTCAAGGCTGTTGCTGCTTCCTCGAAGGAAACCCCATGCTTCTTAAGATTTACTTTTGCCTTTATTGGGTCCCATTCGATTTTCATATTTCAAATTATATCATATTCTTGGAATCAAGCTAATAGTTTTGTATTCTTCTGAGCTTCCGATCCGGCTTTGACCATTGGACCAAGAATGTGGGTGCCGAAGGCCTATGCAAGCAATGGAGATTGTCCATACCAGTTGTAGAAGACTATAATTTCCCCGTCATCGTTCCATCTGATGTGAAGGGCATTTTCCATGTGAACAGGGTCAATCCTAACTCTCACGACCATTGCGGCTGAGTTAGACTCCGTATCGATGATCCTGTCCGTATACTCAACCGCCATGTCCGCTACATTTGAGAAGAAGTCCTCATAGATCTTCCTTATTCCTTCCCGCTCGGTCTCCCTTTTCGTATTCCAAGGATTAGAGGGATCTGTTCCTACGCCATGCACTATGTGATCAAAACGTTCGGCGAACAATTGTGAAACGGCTTCCGGGTTTCGGTCTCTTACAGCCTTTGCATACGCTTCGATTCGATCGTTTATCTGTTCTCGGGTTGTCACCACTTTATCTCCCCAACCTCTCAGATTATAGTTTACTGAACGATAATTCTGCCAGTAACGCGATACGGTCCATAACGAAAAGATCACCTGCGGAGCGAAGCGGAGTCAGGTGCATTTTTTGGTTCTTCTGAGTTTATTGGCGCCTTCACGGCAGAAAATAATGAAAAGCATTCACCGCCACTGACTGAAACAGCAACAGCGGATTCACATCAACGCATGTTATGTGATCCGCTGTTGCTGTTTCAGTACCATATTTTTCATTATTTCTCAACCAATTAGCCGGTAAATTTCGGAAGAACAATATATTCACCCATTGCGTTCCAAGCCGAATTGTGAAAGAGGTCAAAAGCCCGCTTGGTTTCCCATTCACCCCGACTACTTGAAGAGATTGCGGAAGAAGTCCCCGAGGCTGCGCATGCCCTTGCGAAGGGTATCCACGACGGGATTGGCGGGATGGAGGGGACAGACTGTCTTCGGCGCCGTCCCGGCGAGGTAAGCCTCCCGGAGCGTTTGGGGGCATGCGGTGGTGGCCAGATAGCCGGACTCGGGATCGATCAGGGCCGTCTCCACCCCTTCCGGCCGGGTCAGTGGAAGGGGTCCTGATTGGGGATAGAGAGCCCGCAAGAACTGCGCCCAGATGCGGAGTGCCCCGCGCGCCCCGGTCAGCCCCGTATCCGCGCCGGAATCGTACCCCACCCAGACGGCGCAGACCAGGTCACGGGTGTAGCCCACGAACCAGGAGTCCCGGTTATTGTCGGTCGTTCCGGTCTTCCCTGATGCCGGAAAGTAAATTCCCAGTGATTTTGCCGGTTTTGCCGTGCCGCGCTCCAGCACCCCCTCCAGCGCATAGCCGGCCAGGTAAGCCACCCGGGGGTCGAAGGCCCGGACCCGGTGTACTTCTTCGGCCACAAGTAACTCGCCATCGGCCGAAGTCACTGAATAAAGAGGAAAGGGGTCGAAACGGATGCCTCCAGAGGCAATCGTCGTGTAGGCATAGGCAAGCTCTACCGGTGTGACTTCGAAGCTTCCCAGGGCTATGGACGGAATGGGCGAAAGCGGACTGGTGATACCCGCCGCCCGGGCGGTTTTGAGCACTTCCTTGAGCCCCACATCATTCGCCAGCCGGACAGTGGCCGTGTTTACCGACTCCTCAATCATCTTCCGAATGGTGATCCTGCCGTATGTTTTTTTCTCGAAATTCGACGGACGCCACCTGCCTTCCGGGGTGGGGATGGACACCGGCTCGCCTGACACAATCGTGGAAAGCGTCTTATCGGCCTTGCCCTGGGCCGAGAGCGAAAGGGCCGTCAGGAGGACGAAAGGCTTGAAAGCGCTCCCCGGCTGACGTTTGGCGTCTGCGGCCCGATTGAACTGGGTTACCCCGTAGCCCCGGCCACCGACCATGGCGGTCATCGCCCCGGTTGCCGGATCCACGGCGACCAGCGCGGCCTGCAGCGGTTCGCCGGCAGGATGGGCCTTTTTTTCGATCTCCTCAATCCCCTGGATGACTGCCTCCCGGGCAGCGGCCTGGTGGATGGGGTCTATGGTGGTATAGTAACGGTACCCCGTGCGGTAGAGCTTTTCATCCCCGAATTCCGCCGCGGTGACCCGCTGGAGGTAGTCCACGAAGTACGATGCCGGTTGGACGGTGGCACTACGCGGTCGGGTCCGCACCGGCGCGCTGGACGCCCGGCGGAGCTCATTCTCCCCGATCATTTTAAGCCGGCCCATCCGCGCCAGAACGGCGTTGCGCCGCTCCTTGGCCTTCTCCGGATCCTTAAAGGGAGAGTACCGGTTCGGGGATCGGATGATTCCGGCGAGCAGCGCCGACTCCTCAAGAGAAAGTTCCTTGGCCCGCTTCGAGAAATAGAATTCCGCCGCCTCTTCGATGCCGTAGATCCCCCGTGGGCCCTCTTGTCCGAAATAAATTTTGTTAAGGTACATTTCAAGGATCTGATTTTTTGAGTAGCGCAACTCAAAAAAAAGGGCCAGTTCCGCTTCGCGCAGTTTGCGCCAGAGGGTCTTCTTCGGGGAAAGGAAGAAGTTCTTCGCCAGTTGTTGTGTGAGGGTGGAGCCGCCCTGAACGAACCGATGCTCCTTAAGGTTGGTCGACAAGGCCCGGCCGATGGCGATGGCGTCGATCCCGATATGGGAGTAAAAGCGTGCGTCTTCAGAGGCGATCACCGCCTTCTGGAGGAAAGGAGAAATGGCGGAAAGGGCAACCGGGCGCCGGGATTCCATCTTCGGCCCCATGATCCGGCCGATCTCCTCCGGTTCCAGGCGGACCGAGTCGAGTTGCCCCCCGGCCGCGGAGGTAATGGACACCACCCTGCCGTCGCGAACCCCGATGTCCGCCGGACCGCTCTGTCGGGAGGACTTCCCGGTTCCGGCGTCACGGGGAAAAATCCGGATTTTTCCCGGCTCTTCGGAGTACGTCCCGGCAGTCGGCGGCCTTCCCGTAACTTTCTTGTAAGCCAGTCTACTGAGCCGCTCGGCAAAGTGCAGGTTCCCCAGATGGTCCCCCTTACGGATTTCCGTGGGGCGGCCATAAAGGATAGAAGGGGCTTCCCAGTTCCCCCCGGCAACCCCGCTGACTACCTTGAAGTACAGATAGCCCAGGTGGGCCAGCAAGGCCGTTGCGAGGGCCAGAAAAAGATATCTTCGGATCAAAGCGTCCTTCTTGCTGCTTCTGAGAACGACCGAGAAGCCGCCATCGCGACATTGATGATGCATTCCCTGAAGCTGCCTTCGAGATCTAAGTGCCCGTTGTTTTCATGAGTCATCTCGCACTCCTAAAATTTATGCTCCCAAATTGGCTCCAATAATTGTGCCCCAATTGTACTCGCAGGCATTTGTTATATTGGACAGGTGTAGTCGGGATAAATGACGGGTGAAAATACTCGCAACTATTATTTATTCGTCGGCAGCATGCGGCATTGAATTGTTATTTCAGATAATATCAGGAAGTTTCCGTATGGTCAATAGTAGTGCCAAGGACTTTTTCGCCATTCCTATGTCCCTGTTATTACACCGTTTGCTTTTTATAACTGGGGAAAGTTTATTGGGGTCTGCCTGGGTCTGTGACTAAAATAGGAACTAAGCAGTCATGCCGGCCTCAAGCCGGCACCACGAAGGAGGAAAATTTTGTTTAGGCTTGTTCGGCAATCTTCAAAATCCGCTCGGCCATGGCCACATGGACATTTTCAATCAGTTTGCCGTCTAATTGAATAGCCCCTTTTCCTTCGGCCTGGGCCGCCTGGAAGGCCTCGATCACCCTTTGAGCATAACCTATTTCTTCCGGGGTTGGGGTAAAGATGCGATTGATAATTTCCACTTGAGCGGGATGGATCAGGGCTTTTCCGTCGTAGCCCAGGTCTTTGGCCTGTCGGCTGTGCTTTTCCAGGCCCAGCGGGTCTTTAAAATCAAAATAGGGTGAATCGATGGCATCCAAACCGAAAGCCCGGGCCGCCAAAAGGATGCGGACCAGAGGATAGTAAAGTTCCAGGCGATCGGCGGTAATTCTTCCATGGGTCTCCCGGGTGAAATCAGCGGCTCCGAATATAAAACCGGTTAAACGGGGGCTGGCCCCGGCTATGGCCTCGATGTTGATGATCCCCAACGGCGATTCAATCAGGGCCACAAGGCCCACGGAACCGGCAGGGAGACCGGCTTTTCTTTCTCCCCCGGTCACCTCTTGGGCATAATCCAGAATATCTTCAGCCTTATCGACTTTAGGCAGGAGCAGGGTATCCGGTTTTCCCCGTAGGACCTCTTCTATATCAGACCGCCCCCACTCCGTAGAAATGGCATTAACCCGGACGACCTTCTCTTTTCCGCCGAAATTGTGAGCCTGGAGGGCTTCGGTCACGGCCTTTCGGGCTTCAAGCTTTTTAGCGGGGGCTACTGAATCTTCCAGATCGAGAATCAGAGCATCGACCTTCTGCTCCAACCCTTTAATCAACAGCTTCTCATTTCCCCCTGGAACAAAAAGCATACTTCTTCGAATTCTGTTCATGGAATCATTCCTCATTTCCTTGCAAACAGCCCCTTGATCGCACTCCAGCCCATCTTCCGGCGCATCAGGCCCAATTGGTCCTGGAGGGGTAGATTCTTGGGGCAGATATCTTCACACCCCAAAAGCCCCATACAGCCGAAAATCCCCTCATCCGTACCGACAATCTCAAAATAATCCTGTTCTTTTCGCTGGTCCCTGGGATCGACCATAAAGCGGGCGATACGGTTTAAGGCCGCGGCCCCTAAAAAATCAGGCCGCATATTGGCCGTCCCGCAAGCGGCCACACAGCAGCCGCATTCGATGCATCTTTCCAGCTCATAGATCTCAACGGCCATCCGGTTATCCATGCGTTCTTCCAGGGCGGCCGAATCAAATGTTCCATCCCTATGGATCCAGGACTCGACCCGTTCATTCATTTTCCGGAACCAACTGCCTTTGTCTACCGACAGGTCCCCCACCAGATTGAAGACCGGCAAGGGCAGGAGGGTAATTTCCTCCGGCAGGTCCATGGTCTTGGTATGGCAGGCCAGATCCGGCCGTCCGTTGATGAGAATGGCGCAGGAGCCGCACATCCCGGCCCGGCAGCAAAAATCAAATTGCAGCGTGGGGTCCTGTTCTTCCCGAATCCGGGTAAGCACGATAAAAAGGGTCATGCCGACCGTTTCTTCCAGATGGAAGATCTCCAGATGCGGATAAGACTGCGGATCTTCCGGATGATAACGAAAGATATGAAAGGTTAAATCTCTGGCCATAAAAATTTCCTCGATTATTAGCTGTTATTCATTGAACTCCGCGGTCTGCTCCGCCGGTTCAAGGCCGCAGATCACCGGATCTTCCGAACAGATGATTTTTGCGGCACCGTAGCCCCGGTCGCCGGGAGGAAGTTCCCAGACCCTGGAATTCGGCTCATAGGACAACCCGGGAAGGGTATCGCCCTCCTTCCAGAAGGCCAGGGTCCTTTTCAACCAGTCCCGATCATTTCTCTCCGGAAAATCTTCCCGGGCATGACACCCCCGGCTTTCCGTACGCATCAAGGCCCCGTAGGCCACACAAAGGGCCAGACGGATCATCCCCTTGAATCGTATGGCCAGGGTAAGCTCCGGATTCACCCCCTGGTCTTGGGAATGGAGGCCGATCCGGTCGGACCGATCGTAAAGTTCCTGTAATTTTTCCACGGCCTTCTGAAGGTCCGGACCATTACGGAAGATAGATACCCGGTCCATCAATTCATCTTGAAGAATTTTCCTCAGGGCAAAAACCTTTTCCGGGCCGTTCTGTCTTTGAATAATAGTTTTGATATGTCCTTCTTCTTTGTTATAAGCGTCATGGATCACCTGGGTATTGAACCGGACCTCATAGCCCTCCAGAAATTCCACCACCCTTTTGCCGACAATCCTTCCGGTCACAATCGTTTCACCCAGGGAATTACCGGCCAAACGGTTAAATCCGTGAAGATCCCAGCAGGCCGCTTCTCCGGCGGCAAAAAGGCCTTTCAGGCCGTAAACCTCTCCGAATTTATTGACCCGTATCCCGCCCATGCTGTAATGCTGGGCCGGCCGGACCGGAATCATCTCTTCAGCCGGATCAAGGCCTAAAAACTTTTTGCAAATCTCCTCCACCTCTCTAAGATGGGAGTTGATATGAGCCCGGCCCAGGTGACGGATGTCCAGCCATAAATGATCGCCGTAGGGACTTTTCACTCCCAGCCCCTGACGGATGTGATGGGTCATCCAGCGGGAGACCACATCTCTTGAGGCCAGTTCCTGTTTTAGCGGTTCGTATACAGGCATAAACCGGTCTCCGTTGACATCCTTTAAAGTTCCCCCCTCCCCCCGGCAGCCCTCGGTCACCAGAATATTGGGGGGGACGATACCGGTGGGATGAAATTGAACGGCCTCCATATTTCCCAGGGGCACCACACCGGTATTCAGGGCAATGATGGCCCCATTGCCTTCATTAATAACCGCATTGGTCGTCTCCCGGTAGAGACGGCCGTAGCCTCCGGTGGCAATGACCGTAGCCTTGGCCAGATAGACCCGAAGCCGGCCGGTCTTCAGACAGCGGGCCACGACGCCCATACAGGTTATTCCATTATGGATCAGGGCAATGGCTTCCACCCGGTCATGGACCGGAACATCCATCTGAACGCAGACATTATCCATGGCATACAAGAGGGTATGACCGGTCCCGTCCGAAGTATGGCAACCCCGCCATTTGGAAATGCCGCCGAACTCCCGGCCCGTTATGAGCCCTTCATTTTCTTTCGGTTCAATCTTTTCAAATACCTTTCCCCCTTTGTAATAATGACTCTTCCCGCCGACGACCCGGTTCCAGGGGACCCCCCAAAAGGCCATTTCCCGAACGGCGATGGGGGCCTGTTCGGCATACAGACGAGCCACTTCCTGGTCACAGCCCCAGTCGGATCCCTTGACGGTATCCACAAAATGAATATCCGGACAATCTCCATCGGCCATGGCGCAATTCCCCAGGGCGGCTTGCATACCGCCCTGGGCGGCTGAAGAATGGGACTGCCGGGGAGGAACAATGCTCAGGCAAAGGCTCTTAAATCCATGCAAGGCTGCCTCTACGGCTACCCGTTCTCCGGCCAGGCCGGCCCCGATGCAGAGCAGATCCGTATAATAAGTTTCCAAAATAAAAACTCCCTATTCTTTTTTCCTGATCTGTGGAACCAGTCGGGTCTCTTTTTGTAGACTGTCGACTGCCGACATTTTTAAATAATTCAAACTATATTGTCAAGGATTTTTTTGAATGATTATTGCCTTGATCGGAATAACTCTTTAGGGGGGGTTCCCCTCAGACCAATACTCCCGGAATTAAAAATCCTGGGGGGAGATGATCGATCATCAGGTTCCCCGAAAAGTCAGCTTCAGTAGATAAACCCCTTGCTCATTTTGTTTTTGTATGTCAAAACCCATGGTCTCGAATAAATGGAGCATCGTTCTATTTTCCACCAGGACTTCGGCGGTAAAACCTAACAGACCTTCCCGCTTGGCTAAGTAGGTTAAATAGGCCAGGAGTTCCCTGCCAATACCCTTGCCCTGATGCTCATCACGGATGACAAAGGCGACTTCCGCCGTATGGTTGTTCTCGTTGATATAATATTGCCCCAAACCGACGATTCTTTCCATTTCCCCTTCTTTGAGGCAAGCCACAATGAACATTTCCGTCGTATAATCGATGATGACAAATTCCTGCAACCTTTCGTGGGGCATATCCTGGCGGAAGGACATGAATCTGCGCTTCAGGGATTGGTCCGAAAGGGAATAGAAAAAATCCTTTATTAAAGGTTCATCGCTAATTTTTACCGGCCGCAGAATGAGTTGCAGACCTTTTGCCGTGGTCCGCATGATCTCCAAATATTCAGGATATTCTCCCCTTTTCCCCGGAATAAAGGCCTGGTCCCGGTAAATGAGATTGGCCTCTTTGGCTTTCTCAATCAGCCAGGGGCGGAAATCAGGATGGGCAATGGAAATCAAGGCCATGGCTCGTTCCCGTATGTTCTTTCCATGAAGAAAGGCGATGCCGTATTCTGTCACCACGTATTGGACGTCTCCCCGGATAAGGGTAACGCCGGCGCCCTCCCGAAGGAAGGGAACGATTCGGGAAACCTGACCCCACTCGGCGGTGGATTGGATGGCCAGGATACTTTTACCGCCAGGAGCTAAAACAGCCCCTCGCATGAAATCGGCCTGTCCCCCAATCCCGCTGTAGAAGGTCTTACCCAGGGACTCGGCGGTCACCTGTCCGGTCAGATCTATCTCCAGGGCGCTGTTAATGGCGGTCATATTTTTTTGTCTGGAGATGGTCAGGGGGTTATTGGTATAATCAATGGTCCGGAACTCGATGCTGGGGTTATCCTGGAGGAACTCATAGGTCTTCCGATGGCCCATGCAGAAGGTGGCCACGGTTTTACCCCGATTCAGGGTCTTGCGGCTGTTGTCGATGGCCCCCAGCTTAATCAATTCCACCAGGCCGTCGGTCAACAACTCGGTGTGTACCCCCAGGTGTTTCTTTTGATTAAAGTGGCTCAAAATCGCATTGGGCAGACTCCCATATCCGACCTGAATGGTATCACCGTCCTGGACCAGGCGGGCCACATACTTTCCGATCTGGCGGGCCACATCATCAGGGGCGATGGCTTCGTATTCCAAAAGGGGTTCATCCCGGCAGACGATGAAATCAACATCTTGAATATTAATAAATCCGTCCCCGTGGGCCCGGGGCATATGACGGTTGACCTGGGTAATGACCAGGGAGGCATTTTCCACAGCCGCTTTGACGATATCCACGCTGATCCCCAGGCTCATATAGCCATGGATATCCGGTGGAGACGTTTGGATCAAGGCTACATTAATAGGCACAAACCCCCGATAAAATAAATCCGGTACCCTGGATAAGAAAATGGGGGTATAGTCAGCCAGCCCCCGGTTCACCGCCTCCCGGGCATTATTACCCACAAAGAAGGAGTTGTATCGAAAATTTTCTTTAAACTTTTCTTCCATATAGGGGGTGACTCCCAACGTCCAGACATGGAGGATTTCCGCGTCGAAGAAGGCCTTGGGGTTCGATTCGACAAATTGGATCAAGGCCCGAACCAGATATTGGGGTTCACTACAGGCCGTGCCTATAAAAATACGATCCCCCCGATGGATGTGGCTGAATAATATTTCTTCGGAGACGAACTTTTCCGGATAGGTCTTTTCAATTTGCTCAAAAAGGTCTGTTTTTTCATCCTGAGCCAACGAACTAACTCCTTTCCCGGAGATTGGGTTCTGTAAAATTATCACAGGTCATTGAAAAAAGAAATACACGTCGAATTCAGCCCTGAAGATGGCCAGACTGATCGATGACATCCTATCATTTTCCAGGATGGGACCTATGGGGCCCAATTTTATTTTTCTTTGCCTAAAAGGAAAGAAAGGCCATGAAAATAAATTGGGTTATAAGATGATTTTCAGGATATCGGGTTCTTTTCGCTCCGGCATGGGGGGTATATTATTGGGATAGCCCAGGATAATGGGGGTCCATATCCGATAGCCCTCAGGCAGACCGATTTCCATTAAAAGCTCGGGGTCCCTGACTTCCGCCCCCTGGGCGACGAAGCAGGTGCCCAGGCCCCTGGATGCGGCTGAGAGCATAAAGTAAGCGGCGGCGAGCGCACAATCAATGGCGATGGTAGCTCCCTTGAGACGGCCGACAATGGCTACCAGACAAGGAGCATTGTAAAAGACATTGAAGCTTTCATTCTTCAGGATCTCCAGATAACCCTTCATGGGTGAACCGGGGTCTTTTTCAATGCCGGCGATGATCGTCTTTTTGCTGGCATCGGAAATCCTTTTCATCATTTGCCGGTTGTTGATTATGATAAATTTCCAGGGCTGGAGGTTGCTGGCGTTGGGGGCTTTGATGCTGTCGGCGATGATTTCCTTGATCAAATCCACCGGAACCTCTTTATCCTGGTAGTCTCTGACAGCCCGTCTTTTTTCCAATAATTCTTTGAAGTCCATTCAGTTTTTCCTTTCTTTAACGCAATAGCCCTGCCCCGCCTTGCGGGGGGGTTGTACCCTGCCTGGCGACGAAACCCTGGGTCTGGAGGCCGGTGGTTGAAGGCGTACCGGCTATTCGGGCCAGATAGGTGCCGTCGAGTTTCTCGATATGGTTGCT
The DNA here is from genome assembly GCA_964627515.1 of uncultured Thermodesulfobacteriota bacterium. GTDB lineage: Bacteria > Desulfobacterota > RBG-13-43-22 > RBG-13-43-22 > RBG-13-43-22 > RBG-13-43-22. The sequence continues at coordinate 48,531 of CAZVHO010000009.1, forward strand.
GACATTGTCAAAATAATTGAAATGCACCTGCTCCTCATCGATGACGGCTTCAAAAAGCTTCATACTGATACTGTCGCCTTTTTCCCGGCAATGGATCAGGAACTGGTTGTAGGTATCGATGGTATAGTCTTCCAGGTTGGCATCAAAAGGGAAGAGGACTTCGACTTTCTGCCCTTTTTGAACTTTCCCCGCCAGGTCTGAAGTCGGCTCTCCACCCAACTCTTTAATGCGGTCGGCAAACATCTCGGCATGGCGCATTTCATCGATGGCGATCAGCTTGACCTTGGCGGCCATATCGCCGAAATCCAGGTTGTCCAGATTATAGTGCTGATTCATGTATTGATGAATCGCCTGCAACTCCATGGCCCGGGCCTTGTTGAGTAATTCAACGATTGTTCCCCGCCGTTTTTCCTTGGAATCCTGTGCCATAAAACACCTCCTGGGTGATTTTAAGTACTTAGCGCCCTTCGGGCGGACTCTAAAAACATTTCACGCGAAGACGCAAAAAATGATTAAAAACAAAGCACTATCATAGTCTTGAATCTCCTTGCGCCTTTGCGCCTTCGCGAGACAAAAATGGAAATTCCTATTCCATTAAGCTATTAATGATGACTATGTAAAAACTCGTCATTCCCGCGCAGGCGGGAATCCAGGCTACTCATAACTTATTAATCCCGCCTTTGGCGGGACTGGATTCCCGTTTCCATGGGAATGACGAAAATGGGCTCTTCTGTTCTTTTTACGAATGCATCATTAATGATTTTTTATTATGCGCACAAAAAATGAGTTTGTCAACCTGGTGCGCATCTTGCCTTAAGACGTCAGGGACCGGTAAATCCTGGTGATCTTTTCAGGGAGTTTGGTTACATCATCGATGACGGTCCAACTACTGTGGCTGTACATTCTGGGAAGGTATTCAGCCGCAGCCCGGTCCACGGTGATACAAAAAGTCTTGATCCCGTAACGCTGGGCCTCTTTCAAAGCCATGCGGGTATCTTCGATGGCATAAGGTCCTGAATACTCCTTGTCCATCGGCTTGCCGTCGCTCAGGAGGATAATCATCCTGGTTCTTTCCGGCCTCCTCCTCAATTTGGTGATGGTGTGCCTGATGGCCGTTCCATCCCTGTTTTCAAAGCGATCGGTAATGGCCGAGATCCGCTTTTTCGCCCGGTCGTCATAGAGATCCTCGAAATCTTTAACCAGATAATAATCCACATTATCCCTGTTGTCCCCTGAAAAGCCATAGACCGCAAAGGCATCGCCCACTTCGTGGAGGGCCTCGGACAGGATGATGATGGATTCCTTCTCCCTTTCAATAGTGGCGCCCTTGGTGCTCCGGCTCATATCGATCAGCAAAGCCACAGCGATGTCGCGCTTTTTTTTCAAGGTCAGGCTGTAGTTTTTTTCATCAGGGGAAAGTCCCACTTTCCGGTCCACCCGATATTCCACAACGGCATCCAGATCGATATCATCCCCGTCGTATTGCCTTTTGAGCCTGGTGATCCCTTCCGGTTTTAAGACCTGAAATTCCCTCCTGATCTTTTTAAGAAGCCCGGCATACCTGTCCAGGGCTTCCCGGTAAAACTCCAGGGTCCTCCCTTGAAGGGTCTGCTCCCGTACCCTCGCCCAGTTCGCCCGGTAGTCGTTGATATCCTCTCCCCATTCAGAGTAAAGCGAGGTTCCCCTTTCTATTTGAAGTTCTGTTTTTTTATCCAGCAAAGCCTCGATATTATGTAGAAAAAGATAAATTTCGTTTGGATACAAGGTATCGAGCCGCTGCTCGATTTCCCTGGGTGTTATCCCCCGCTCCCGGTAAAGGGCCCGGAGAAGGCGTTCTATCTTATCTCTGGAATCGAATTTCATGGCCTCTCCCACCCCATCCGTTTCCTCCACTTCCGGATTCGCCTCCCTGGAATCCTCTTTTCCGCCACCGGCCGGGCCTTGAAAGGACCTTTGATCTTTTCCGGCAGGACGATGGCTCTGCTGGATATTTTCCTTTTGGGGCCGGTTTTGGGTGGGCTGTGTTTCCCCTTCCGAACCGCTTTCCACTTCCGGCTGATTCCGGCCCTGGTCCGTTCCCGAGGACTGGGGTCGGCTGATCCGCTCCTGGATCTGCCGGGAAGTCTTGCCGAAGCTTCCGATATTCCTGGAAACCATATCCTGATCCAGGGGCTTGGCCATAGGCTTTTCCGGACGGTAGGGTTCCTTGAATTGTTGATCGATCCGGATATACAGGTCAAGGGCTATCCGAGCCGCCTGATGGACATCGACACCAGGTTGTAAAAGGGACTTGGCCCTGGCCTGGGCCTCCCGGTAGATCGGATAAACCGGATCGGCCTCATCCTCGAAGGCCCGGCCTCCTATCAAGGATTGGACGATTATTTCCACGGTCCGCTGTTTGGGGTTGGTCATTTTATGGGAAGAACGGCGTTTTAAAAGCCGGTGGTGATTGATTCGGGCAATATCCGCTCCCAGGGAGGGATATTCGTTCTTCAGCCGGCCGTCAATCCGAAAATCTTCCAGGATGTTGAATAAATCCCGGGCCAGATCGGGCTCAGGAAAAAGATGACAAAATCCGTCCATGTCACTGTCATTATTTATATTTTTATATTCATAGAGATGCTGTATCCGTTCAAGGCTGTCTTTCATCCGTTCCAGGTCGAATTCAAAACTCCCGTATTCCAGATGGCCTTCCTGATGGGTGGCGGCGACCTTGTAAAAGGCGAAGTTGTCTTTTATATCCTGAAAATCCTTAACCCGCCCGGGAAGATAGATCTTCAGCCCGTCCGTGTAGGCTGCTTCCGCCTCGGCGATTTCCACCCGCCTGCCCAGCAAGGCCCGCAGATAGGTAGAAAGGACCGTCTTGACCGTCTTCAACTCCAGCCCTTTAGGGATATTTTCCATAAAATCGGTCAGGGCCGGCGAATCATTGGCCAAAAAAGAAAGGGCCTTTTCTTCATCCACCCTGGCCGTATTTTCCACATGGGCAGCAATCATCCCGAACCCTTCGAATCCCACCCTATCCACAAGTTCAGGACTTTTTTCAAGCAGAAGACCGGCAACGGCCGGGCTGCTGCCGGCCATCCCGGCCGCCAGTTCAAAAACAGCCAGGGCCGTAGTCCGATCTCCGGACTTCTCCAGCCGGGAAATCAACAAAGGGCTTTTTTCCAAAAGGGATAAGGCTGCCGTCCGGTCGGTCCGGGATAGGATCAGGGCCAGGTCCGAGAGAACTTCCAGACCTTTAAATCCTATGGGGTCGATAATGATCAGGCTCAAATTCAGGAGACGTGTGGCGATTTGGGCGTTATCTTTCGCTGTTTTGTTGATCAAAGCGAACAGTTTTTCCAGCCCCCCGGCCCCGATCCTGGAAAGCCATTCCGGACTCTTCTCGAGAAGGTTGACTCCCATTCGCCAGCTCGACCGGGCGCCTTCCGCGGCCAGATCGTAGATATGAAGGGCCAGGGTGCTGTCTCCGTAGTCTTGAAGGCGATCCAACAGGTCGAGACTCTTTTCCAGGAGGCTTACTGCAGCATAGCTATTCTCCCGGGCTATGGTCCGGGCCACGGCGGCGATCCTTTTTAACCCTTCAAAACCCACCCGTTCGATAAGGGAAGGACTGCTGTCCACCAGGCTGACGGCAGTAGTCCAGTTCTCCAACCCTATCTGATAGGCCAGTTCCTCCAATTTTTCGAGGCCGGTGAAGCCGGTTTGGGCTATAATTTCCGGACTCGATTCCAGAAGGCTGACGGCCAGCCGGGCATTAGTCCGGGCAATCCGGTCCCCGAGCCGGCAGACCCTGAATATTAATGAGGGTTCACCGACTTTCAAAAGCCCATCGATGATCCGGGGGCACTTGTCGAATAACTGGACGGCTGCTGACCAGCTTTCCCGGGCCAAAAGGGCGGAAAAACCGCCGATGACCTTCAAACCCTCCAGCCCCAGGCGATCAATCAGATCCGGGCTTTTCTGGAGGAATCGGGAAGCTGCTTCAAAGCTTTCCCGGGCGATCGGGGTAGTCAGGTCCACAATTTTCCCCAGGCCTTCCAGGCCTACCCGGTCAATCAGGGCCGGAAGGACATCAATAAAGGCCCCGGCTGCAACCAGACTCGTTTCAGCTACCTCACAAACCAGGGTAGCGGTCTTGGCCAGCGTAGGGAATTCGCTTTTTTCAAGGATCTCGGGAGCCATTTGCAGGAATCTGACGGCCGGAACAGCACCGCAAGGTACCACCTGATTTCCAAGTCCGTAAACCTGCAGCACCAGGTCTTCTCCCTTTGGAAGGAGCCGTTCTATCAGGGAAGGGCTTATTTCCAGAAGGTACAAGGCCGCCCCGGGGTCCTCCTGTCTGATCCGGGCCATCAGTCGGCCTACCGGCTCGATCCCTTTGTAGCCGAACCGTTCGATCAATGGCAACAGGGCATCAGCAAATCCATTGATCAGCCTTTCTTCATTTTCTTGATCGACAATGATTTCTTTTTCGTGATTTTTAAATTGGTTATGAGACATAATTTAAATAAACCTAAAAGCTAAAGTAATTCTTCAACACCTCTTCGATGCTTTTTTTAAGGTCCTGGTCGTATGTCAAGGGTTCGATCATGGTGGCTTGAAGAGAATCTTTTATCGGCAAACCGTTCCGGAGGAGCGTTCCGGCGTAGACCAGTTCCCGTGTGGATACGCCCTCTTCCAACCCCTGATGGACCAGATTCCGTATACGGTTGGCTGCCTTGACCAGCTTTTGGGCTGTCGATTCATCCACCCCGGCCTCACGGCTGACGATCCGTATTTCCAGTTCCTCAATGGGCCAGCCCAGGTTGATCGATACAAAACGCTGCCTGGTGCTGGGCTTGAGTTCCTTAAGCATACTCTGGTAGTTGGGGTTATAGCTCATGACCAGCATGAACCCTTCCGGGGCCTGGAAGATTTTGCTCCGTTTTTCCACCGGTAGATACCGGCGATGGTCGGTCAGGGGATGTATCACAACGGTTACATCCTTCCGGGCTTCAACGACTTCATCCAGATAGGCTATACCCCCCTCACGTACAGCCGTCAGGAGCGGCCCGTCGATCCATTCCACCTCATCCCCCTTGATAATATAGCGCCCGGTCAGGTCATTGGCACTGAGATCATCATGGCAAGCCACCGTATAGAGAGGAAGTTTGAGCCGCCAGGCCATGTGTTCCACCAGCCTGGTCTTTCCGCTTCCCGTCGGTCCGTTGAGCAGAACCGGCAGTTTATTGGCCTGGGCCGCCTCAAAAATGGCTATCTCATTTCCCTGAGGGAGATAATAAGGTTCCTTGGATACCATGAACTCTCCCTTCTCGAATTTCTCCGGTTTTTCGTGCTTGGACATTAAAAGTTCCTCCCTTATTAATTTGAAGCGGCTTTATTCATTCCCGAAATTTTCCAACTCCCAATAAAATAATCACAAGAACGAGGAATATCAAACCTTTTAAAAATTGTTTTCTTTTTTGCTAAAGTTAGCTATGATCCAGGGAAAATGACCGATGACCCGCCTGCATCGATTCATCGGCGGGTGAGCCAGGATAAAATGACTTACATTTTTGCCCGGTAGCTCATGGAAGGGAATTTTATGGAAAAAAAAATCCTTATCGTAGATGATGAGGACCGGGTGGTTAAATCCATTTCCGGTGTTCTGGAAGATGAAGGGTTTGACATCACTACGGCCAGGAGTGGGGAAGAGGCCCTTGAAATCTTCCGTCAGGAAGAACCCTATGTGACGCTCCTCGATATCTGGATGCCGGGCATGGATGGTATCGAGGTATTGAAACGGATCAAAGGGATTGCCCCGGATTGCCAGGTAATCATGCTCTCCGGCCATGCCACGATTTCGATGGCCATGACAGCCGTTAAATTAGGCGCCTTTGATTTTATTGAAAAACCTCTATCCCTTGATGTGCTCCTTATGACGGTCCGCCGGGCCATCACCTACCATGAAGAGATCCTTGGGAGCCAGGGAGCTATCGGAATCGGTGCCGAGGAGCCCTCCCTGCCGGAAAAAATAGCCTCTTTCGGAGAAGGCGCCGGGGACCTGGCTGAACCTCCGTCCTCCTTTACACTGGAATCCCCTTCACGGGCACAAAAGACGTCGAAAAAAAAGGAAACCCCCTATTCTCTACAGCGCACACTTAAAAAGAGTGTAGTCCTTTATGGGACGGGACTCCATTCCGGCATGAAAACGGGTCTGCTGTTACAGCCTCTTCCTCAAAACAGCGGTATTCTCTTTGGAAACGTCTCTTCCGACGACGTCGTTCCTTTGCATGTCGACCATGTTAAAACCACGGATCTCTCCACTTCGCTAAAAAAGGGCCTGGCGGTTGCCAAGACGATCGAACACCTGATGGCCGCCTTTCATGCTTACCGCATTACGAATCTGATGGTTAAAATGATCGAAGAGATTCCGATTATGGACGGCTCGGCCCTGAAGTTTTGCAATCTGGTGGAGGAAGCCGGTGTGGAGGAACAGGAAGAAAAGGTCGAGGAACTGATTATTGACCGGCGATTTGAAATTTCCAATGGCAACAAATCATTGGTCATCGAGCCGGCAGAGGTCTTTTCGGTTCATTATTTCCTGGATTACCCTTTTCCCATCGGGCAACAAACCTTCGATTTCGTCCTGGAAAATGAGGAAGACTTTAAGAAAGAGATCGCTCCGGCCCGGACCTTCGGTTTTCTCAAAGATATGGAGATGCTCGAGCGCCTGGGATTGGGAGAAGGGGGAAGACTGTACAATTTCATCCTGGTGGATGACCAAAAGGTGGTCAATACCGAACTCCGCTTCCCCGATGAATTTGTCCGTCACAAAATCCTGGATCTTATCGGAGACTTTTATCTGCTCAACCGGCCGATCAGGGGAAAAGTCACGGCCCGCCTGACCGGCCACACGGAAAATTTTTATATGATGAAGAAACTTTTTGAGGAGATGGTTGCTGGCCCGAGACTCTACGGATAATCTTCATTTTCGTTATAAAAAACAGCCCCGATGGAACACACAAAGTCGGCGGCATGTTCGTCACTGCTCCAGTCCAGCTCAAAATCGAAACAGGTTTTAGTCAGGGCGGTGAGATTGGTGCCCAGGGATTCCAGGCTGTATATCATTTCGCCCGGATTCTTGCATTGTTCCAAACTCTCTTCGACCGCACAAACGCCACAGGCCAGACAGGCCCCGGAACCGGCCACCAGATAGCCTTTTTTTCTATAGACCAGCAATTCTTTGATCAGTAATCCCCGGGCCTGTCTGAAACAGGCCCTGTACCGTTCTTCCGATGAAACCGGTTTAAAAAAGGCTTGAGGGATTCTGATGGCAATGACCATAGCTGTCTTTGATGATCCCAGATACTCCTGGAAGGTTGGGCTGTAAGGGGGACAAGAAAAATTCTTTCCGTATTGTTTACAGGCCTCGCAGGCTATTTTTATTCTTTCCTGATGATCAAAGCGGGACGAAGGGATTATGGTCTCGTACCTCTCATAAACAAAAGAAAGGTCGGAGCCTCCATTATGTTCTTTGACCTCAACCCAATAATTGTTTTTATCTCTCAATGTTTTCCTGCCTTCGATGCCCGGCCAAAAGGTCTCCCCGATTAAAGCTTCCATCGACCTATTTTTCTTTCTAAGAGCCCATGCCCCCCTCCCTCCCCCTCCTCCTCGGGGGGGACGTCAGGGGTGGGGATGGGGCACCACGAATCATGAAAAAGGATTCAAGGGGTCTAGGGGCCAAGGATTCAAGGATTCAAGTGAAAGGCTTGAAATTTAAAACCTTCGGTTCCCCGGAGGGGAACCTTTTCTATAGCTCGACGAAGTCGAGCGGCTGAACCCTCGAATCCTGGAATCCTTGAACCCTATTTTCATATTAATGTCATTTTGGCAATGATGATCATAATGCCCTATTAAGAACAAGAAGTCAATTCAAGCGCCTATAATTTCCTTTACAGGAAACTTCCCAACCGGTAAAATACCAAAATCCTTGGGAAACATCTTTGAAAACGCATGCCCTGTCCAATTTCAAAGAAAAAGGTCTCAAGGTGAAGGCAAAATATTTCGACTCCGGATGGACAGCCTTAATGTCAATGCTGAACGCGGAGGCGTTGACATTGTCACTGCAATCAGCATAGCCGGAAAACAGGAATAGCCTATGAGAATCAGCACTAAATTAATAATCGCGATACTTGTGCCCGTGCTGGTGGCCCTTGTAGTCGGGGGGGCGTTGATCTTCACCTACCTCACCTTGGAAACCGCCCAGGAAAATGGCGATAAAGTGCGGTTGATCAGGAACAGCCTTACCGAACTCAACCACCTGGTCTTTTCTTATGTTACTTATCGGGGGGAACGGCCGAAACAGCAGTTCCTGGCAGAGTACGAGAAAATGACGGGGCTCATTGCCGGGGCACGCTTCAGGAATCCTGGCAAGAAGCAGCTTCTGGACGAGATTCGTCTTAATGGTCAATCCATAAAAGACACCTTCCTCAGGCTAACTCCCAATACGGATCTCTCCGGTCCGGCAGGGAAAGATAAAATATCCAATGAAACAGAGGAACGGTTGATAGGACAACTCCTGATAAGGTCTCATAAGGCGGATTCCGCGGCCTCGCTCCTGAAAGGCCTGGTGGATGAAGACATAAAGAAGACCCAAAACAGGACGCTGGCCTTCATCTTCCTGGGTCTGGTCCTGACCACCTTTTCTCTTACCATTGTCCTGGTCCGGACAGGGCGGAGCATCATCTCATCCCTAAATAAACTCCGTCAGGGGTCCGAAGTCATCGGCGCCGGTAACCTGGATTTTGTCATCGAGGAAATGGAGAAGGACGAGACCGGCGAACTGGCCAGGGCCTTCAACCGGATGGCCGCCAATTTAAAAGAAGTAACGGCTTCCAAAGCGGACCTGGAGCAGGAGATGGCCGAGCGCGAAAAGATGGAGACCGAACTTCGGGCCTCACGGAAATTTCTGGAGATAGCCAACCGGCATATCGACTTAAACCCTTTGCTCCAGGATTTTGTCAGGGAAATAAAAAAATTTACCGGCTGCGAGGCCGTCGGGATCCGCTTACGGGACGAAAATGGCAACATCCCTTATATGGCTTATCTGGGATTCAGCCAAAAGTTCTATGAAACCGAAAGCCCTCTCTCTCTGAAAACGGACCGCTGCATGTGCATCAACGTCGTCAAAGGGACCTGCGACCCGAGGCAGTCCTTCTATACCGAGGGCGGCTCCTTCTACATTAATGGGACCACCCGCTTCCTGGCCACGGTCTCCGAAGAAGATAAAGGACCAACCAGGAATGTCTGCAACCAAACGGGCTACGAATCAGTGGCTCTGATCCCCATACGGCTTGGGACACACATCATGGGCCTGATCCACCTGGCCGACCATAAAGAAAACATCCTTCCCTTGGACAGTGTAAAAATTTTGGAAAAGGCCTCCACGGCTCTGGGAATCGGCATCCGAAGGACTCTGGCCGAAGAGTCCCTGAAAAAGTCCCATGCCGATCTGGAGATCAAGGTTGCGGAGCGCACCGAGGAGTTGTCGGCCGAGATCGAACAGCGGGAACGAACAGAGGAAGCCTTGCGGGAATCGGAGGAAGAGCTGCGTTATCTCTCTTCCCAGATTCTGGTGGCCCAGGAAAAGGAAAGAAGAGAGATCGCCGAAGACCTTCATGACAACACCTGGCAGATCCTGAATACCATCAAGATCGATGTCGATCAGTTGCTGTCCCCCAAGACAGCCGATGATCCGATGATCGCCCGACAGACCGGAAAGAGAATTGTCTCCAATATCAGAGAGGCCATTGAAAGAGTCCGCACCATGCAGGGTGACCTCTGGCCTCCGGTTATGGGCGACATCGGTCTTCTGGCTACGATCAACTGGTACGGACGGGAGTTTGGGACCAGCCATGCCGGTATGACCATTGAAAAACAATTGGATGTTACGGAAGAGGATGTGCCCGAGCGTCTTAAGATTGTGATCTACCGGGTGTTACAGGAAGCCTTGAAGAATGCCGCACAGCACAGCGGTGCCGGCCGTGTGCTGCTCTCTTTGAAAAAAGTCGGTCCAGGAATTGAATTCGTTGTCACTGATAATGGGAAGGGATTCGATCTGGAACAAATCCTTTTCCGGGCGAGATCATGGACGGGTTTCGGACTTATCGGCATGAAAGAAAGGATCGAGCATTCGGGCGGGACCTTTGATATCCGCTCCGGAGAAGGAATCGGAACGACCATTCGGGCCTCATGGCCGTTGAATGAAGCGGATCAAGAGATCCCGGACCGCCGGCCGATCCGGCCGGTTTTTGAAGGACAGGAAGAACCCTTTCGAATGGTTACGGAGGCCATCTCCGACTGGGTCTACGCCTTCAGGGTGGAGCCGAACGGAGAGGTCCTTTGGGGTTGGGTTACATCCGGATTTACTACGATAACAGGCTATAGTATTGATGCGGATTTAGCCGAGATCCTGCACCCCGAGGATAAAGCCGTCGCTGAAGAGCGTTTCCATTTTATTCAGGCATTGCGACCTCATGTCAGCGAATATCGGATTGTCACCAAAAGCGGCGAGACCTGCTGGGTCCGGGACTCGATCAATCCGGTGGCCGATCCCCTCCACCCAGGAACGATCAAGGTGGTCGGGGCCGCCCAAGATATCACCGAGCGCAAAAAGGCCGAGTCGGAGATCCAGCGGCAGATGGAGGAGCTAAAGGGTATAAATGAAGAACTGTCGCGCTTCAACAGGGCTGCCGTGGACCGCGAGCTGCGCATGATCGAGTTGAAAAAACAGGTAAACGAGCTCTGCGCCCGGGCCGGACGTCCCCCGTGTTATCCGCTCGAATTAGAAGAAGAAAAAGGGGAGAGTTTATCATGAATATTTTTGCAGGGTCTGCGGATCATCAGCGCCTCAAACCCATCGGGGAACTGGGCGGGCCTCGACGTCTGCCGACATCCAGGCTGAGTATCGCTATGTTTGCGATGGCCATGGTGGTGGCCTTCGGACTGAAAGCAGTAAAGCCTGAAGCGGTGAACCTGATATTTTAACGGAAAAGGGTTATGAAACTTAAAACGCAATTCATGATAACCATGCTCCTTTTCGGTTTTATCCTGACCATCATGGCGGCGTCGGCGATTAAAACAAATATCGAGACGGAAAAAGCCGGCCGACAGGGAAACATAGCCGATAATATCGCCCGGGGAGCAAACGAGTTAAGCTACTTGTCTAATGATTATCTGATTTATCGCGAAGACCAACAACTGAAGCGATGGCAGTCCGGGTTTGCCTCCTTTTCCGAACAGGTGTCCGGTTTGCGTGCGGACCGACCCGAGCAACAGGCGCTCATTGCCAATATACGGACCAATCAAAGGCGGTTGAAGGAGGTTTTCGACAGCGTGGCCTCTGCTTCGGTAAGCTTCCCCCGGAATCCGGGCGCCGCTCTCACCCAGACCCTTTTTCAGGTTTCCTGGAGCCGAATGGCGGTCCAATGCCAAGGACTGGTATCGGATGCTACCCGTCTGTCACACCTGTTCCGTCAAAAGAAGGACCATCTCACCGAAATCAGAACCCTGCTAATTTATATCATGGTGAGTTTGTTTGGGTTGTTTTTATTGACCGGCTATTTGCTCACTTATCAGCGTATCCTGAAATCGATAGCGAAGCTCGGGGCCGGTGCGGCGGCTATCGGCTCCGGGAACCTTGATTTTATTTTCGAAGAAAAGAAAAATGATGAAATCGGCGGGTTATCCCGAGCCTTCAACCGCATGACCACGGACTTGAAGGCCATAACCGCCTCCAAATCGGACTTAGAGAGGGAGATGGCCGAGCGCAAACAGGCCGAGGCGGAGTTACGCCGGCAGCGCGAATGGCTCCGGGTCACCCTGACGAGCATCGGCGACGCCGTGATGACAACGGACGCCTTCGGCCGGATCACCTTCCTCAACCCCGTTGCCCAGGCATTAACCGGGTGGCCGCCGGAGGAAGCCTTGGGACAGCCGATTGAGACCGTCTTCCGGATTATTAATGAAAAGACCAACCAGCCGGCAGAAAACATCACCAAGCAAGTGCTTCGGCAAGGGTTGGTTGTTACCCTGGCCAACCATACGGCCCTTATCAACCGGGAGGGACAAGTGCTCCCCATCGAGGACAGTGCCGCGCCGATTCTGGATGCTGACAACAACGTGTCCGGCGTGGTCCTTGTCTTCCATGACGTCACCGAAAAGCGCCGGGCCCAGCTTGCTCTGGCTGAGAGCGAAAAGCGCTACCGGACCCTTTTCGAGACCATGAGCGAAGGCTTCGCCCTCCATGAAATCATCTGTGATGAGACGGGCCGGCCCTGCGACTATCGGTTTCTTCAGGTAAACCCGGCCTTCGAACGATTGACCGGGCTCAAGGCCGCAGATATCGAAGGGCGAACACTTTATGAGGTCTTGCCCCAAGCGGAGGGCCTCTGGGTGGAGCGATTCGGGTCGGTGGCCCTGACCGGTCAACCCGTCCACTTCGACCAATGGAGCCAGGAACTGGGACGGCATTATGAGGTCAGCACCTTTCAGACCGAGAAAGGATCTTTCGGCGTGGTCTTCATCGACGTCACGGAGCGTAAGCAGGCAGAAGAAGCCTTGAAGGCTTCCCGGCTGGCGGCTCTCAATCTCATGGAAGACGCCGTCGAGGCCAGGCAAAAGGCCGAAAAAATCAGCTCCGAGCTGGAGGAGCGGGTTCAGAAGCGAACAGCGGAATTATCAAACGCCGTCTATAAATTGCAGAAAGAGATTCTCCAGCGCCGGCGACTGGAAGAGACACTCCGTGAATCGGAAAAAAAGGTGCGCTTCTTCGCTTCCCAGTGCCTGACGGCCCAGGAGACGGAAAGAAGAAGGGTGGCCGGAGAGCTTCACGACGGTATTGCCGCTTCCCTGGCGGCTATCAAACATAACCTTGAAAAGACAAAGGCCGAGATGGAGCAGGGCCTGGCCAAAACCGAATCCTTGCAAGGTCTGGTCGCCACGGTTCAACAGACCATCGTGGAAACCCGAAGGATCATGTCCGATTTACGCCCCGCCATCCTGGATGATTTGGGCCTTATCGCCGCCATGAATTGGTTCTGCCGGGAATATCAAAAAACCTATGGCCATATCACGGTCGATTGCCAATTCGGCCTATCGGAAGGGGATCTGCCCGATTCTCTGAAAACCCCGGTCTTTCGCATTTCCCAGGAAGCTTTGAATAATATCACCAAGCACAGTCAGGCAAACCGGGTCTGTCTCTCTCTACAAAATGAGGGGGACAGAATACAATTGATTATTCAAGACAACGGCCGGGGATTTGAGATGAGCAAAGTCGTCAGAGGATTCGGCCTGTCGACCATGAGGGAACGGACCGAGCTTTCGGGCGGGGTTTTTACCATCGATTCCAGACCAGGAGAAGAGACGGTCATTCGGGCCTCCTGGCCTTTGAGGTGGGAGGGAGTCTGAATGAAAAAATGGGCATTTCCTTAATTTTTCCAAGTTCATCAATCCTGATCAATTCGTAAAAAATCGCCGAACCCCGCGAAACGTCATTCCGGCGAAAGCCGGAATCCAGGTTCAAAGGTCTGGTTCCCGGTTTCCACCGGGACAGTGTCTGGACCCCGACGCCTGCCCCGGACCTAATCCGGGATTCGCCGGGGGTGACGGCATTGGGGACTTTTTAACAGGTTGTCAATTTTATTTAATCTTGACTTTTGCCTGAACCTCGATAGAATTAAATTGTATCCGTCCAATCATCACGGAACAAGGAAGGGAGTTCCTCCGAACTCAGAACATTGAACTCCGAACGGTTTTTTCATATTGAGCCTTCATGCCCGTTTAGGCACTACGAACCATGAAAATAGGTTTCGCCGAACGCCGAACGCTGAACGACGAACGTTATTTTCGTAACTAAACAGGGGTGAAACAGGACATGGCCCTTTCAAATTCAGCAGAGAATCCAAAAATAAGGGTATTGATTGTCGAAGACAATGCCCGATTCCGGCAGGCCTTCAGGGACAACCTTCAAATAGTCAGCCCTGCTCTTGACATCCAGGAGGCGGTCGAAGGCAAGGAGTGTCTGGAAAAGGTGGAGGCCTTTCATCCCCAATTAGTGTTCATGGATATCCGGCTGCCCGGGGAGAGCGGCCTTTCCCTGACCAAAAAGATCAAGGCCGAGCATCCTGAAATGATGATCGTCGTTCTCACCAGTTACGACAACCAGGAGTATCGGGATGCCGCTTTTCAAAGCGGGGCCAACCGCTTTGTTTCCAAAGACTCTTTAAATTTCGAGGAGATGGCGGCGCTGATCAAATCGATATAGAGTTGCGGGTTACGGACCTTCTTGCCCCGTCATTCCCGTGAAAACGGGAATCCAGGTGTCATGCTGAGCCGAAAAGAACCTGGATTCCCGTGCCTGCCCCGGACTCGATCCGGGGTTCACGGGAATGACGGAAAGGAAATCGACGTTTTTTCAAAAGGCTAAACTGATACGCTTTTTCATGCTTCGTGGTGACCAAATGGCTTATGAGGGTTTAGTACGAAAATCCCTTTTTGTTTTCTGCGTGATGCCGGTCACCAGGTATCGCAAGTAACGCACACTGGATAGAATCAGCGCAGTTCCAATTCCGGTATAGAGAACCGATAAATATTTTTTGGGAATTGAGGTCTGACGCAAGGAAAATCCCACCAGTATCATTATCCCGATTAGGATATAACTCTTCCAGGGCATAAAAGAAAAAAGACACCTTTTTCCTTCCATGGGCAGGATTCGCCCTAGATTTCTATCGACGATCCGTAGAAATCCGAAATGATGGATGATCAGGGCCAATACAAATCCGATAGCCAGCATCAGCAGGACTTGATCCGGCTTTTCGCCCCCCAGCCATGAAAAAGACAAACCATTCATCAAAAGGCCTATTCCGATCCACAGGATTCCCGCCATAAGCAACAGAGCGTTTTTAGGAACGCCGGGCTTCCATTTTTCGAATACAGGGACTTTAAAATGCATAAGATTAATACGAAAATAACGTTGCGGGTTTCGGGTTACGAGTTACGGGTTTAAAACCAACCTTACTTCGATATTCGATATTCGACATTCGATATTCGACATTTTCATGGTTCGAGGTGCCCGCTATAGACGAGCATGGAGGTTTATATCATAATCGGGATTTTATTGCAATTTCTTCCCCGAACTTGCCCCCCTTCACTTTCATATAACTATTGAAGAAGGCTTGATTGATCAGGGGATATTTGATAGTATTATAACAATTTTCTTTACGGCCCTCGTGCCGCCAAAACCGAAAAAGGATCACCATGGATTTTACAACCCTTACATCCCTATTATCCAAAGTCCGGGCCGATTACGCCGATCTGCGTTACGAGGTCAAAAAAGAAGTACAAATCGTTTTCAGCGGCCGGGATCTTACCCAGATCAGTTCCACCACCACCGACGGCTACGTGCTGCGGGTCCTGAAAGAAGGGGGGTTCTCCACCGTGGTCTTCACCCAGGAAAAAGACGGCGAAAAGGCCGGCCGCAAGGCCGAAGAAAATGCCCTGCTCATAGGCCGAAACATCGGCGAACCGGTTCGTCTGGGCCGGACCGAAATAATCCAGGATCATTTTTTTCCGCAACTCGATGAAGATCCCCGGGCCGTTGACATGGAGGAAAAACTGGCCATCACCCGGGGGTATAATCAACTGCCGCTGAAAAAGGAAAAGATCGTCACCACCCAGATCCAGTATTTAGAGTTGGCACGGGAGAAATATTTTGTCAGCACCGAGGGCAGCCGGATCCGGGAAGACCTGGTGACCACCCGATTGGGCGGCACCATCACCAGCCAGGAAGGCACCCTGACCCAGACGGTTCGGATCGGTATGGGCGGCAGCTCCGGCTTTGCCCGGCTCCGAAACCAGGAGGCCCTGTTTGAGGAAAAAACCGCCATTGCCCTGGACCTGCTGAAGGCCGAACCTGTGGCCGGCGGGACCTATCCGGTCATCCTCAATCCCGATCTGGCCGGGGTCTTCACCCATGAAGCCTTCGGTCATTATTCCGAGGCCGACCTGATCGAAGATTCCCCTTCCATGCTGGAGAAGCTGCAGCTTGGCAACCAGATCGGCCATCCAGACTTGTCGATAACCGATGACCCCACCCTTCCCCGCCAGTTGGGTTTTTACAAATACGACGACGAAGGCGTAGCCTGCCGGCCTGTCTCTCTGATCACCAAGGGAGTGCTCACCGGCCGGCTCCATTCCCGCCGCACCGCCGCCCGTTTCGGAGAGCCTTTGACCGGCCACTCCGTAGCCGAAGATTACCGCTATGCCCCGATCATCCGCATGGGAACCATTTTTATCAAACCGGGGACCGCAACGTTCGATGAACTGCTTGGCCGTTTGGATGACGGGCTCTATCTGGTCAATGCCCTGGGCGGACAGACCAGCGGGGAAAACTTCACGTTCGGGGCCGAATACGGCTATGCGGTTAACAAAGGCAAACGGAAGGGAATGATCCGGGACATCAATATATCGGGCAATCTTTACCATACCCTGAAAAACATTGAAGGGATCGGTAATGACCTGGAATTAAGCCAGCTCGGGGGCTGCGGGAAAGGGCAGACCAATATCCGATCCTGCCACGGCGGTCCCCATTGCCTGGTTCGGGATGTCGTCGTGGGGGGACGCTGATGGAACAGATATTGGAAAAAGCCGCCCAAGCGGCCGATCAGGCCGAGGTCTATTTTCTGGAACAACAAAGCGATCAGATCCAATTTGAAAACGGCCAGCTCAAAGAGATCGAATCCAAGATGCAGTCCGGCTTGGCCTTGCGGATCATCAAAGAGGGTTGCCTGGGTTTTGCCTATACCAAGAACCTGTTAAACCCGGATGACCTTTTAAATCAGGCCCTGAATTCTCTCCAGGGAAAGGTGGAAGCCCCCTTTGATTTTCCCTCCGATGCGCCCTTGCCTTCTTTGCAAACGGATGATCCCCATCTTCAGGAAATAACGAATTCCGCTCTGGTGGAAGAAGGAAGCCGGATTTGCGCCTATTTGGGCACAAAGGTCCAGGGACAGGTGAATGTCTCCATCCAGCGGGATTGGCAACAAATCCGTTTGCAGAATACCCGTGGTCTGGATCAATCCCTGATAAGCAGCTCCTATTTTATGAATGCCTCCCTGCTGTTTCCCGGTTCTCAGGCCGGTCTCGACCGGCATATCATTGAAAAAGGATTCAGGATCTTTCCCGAAAAAAAACTGGATCTTATAAAGACGCTTTTCAACCTTTCCTTAAAGGAAGTCCGGCCCCAATCCGGTAAAATGAAGGTCCTTTTTTTCCCGGAAACCCTCTATGCCCTGATCTGGCGGATCCAGGCCGCGGCCAATGGGAAAAACATCTACGAAAAAACCTCCCCCCTTCTGGCCAAAATGGGCCATTCCCTGTTTGATCCCGGGATCAGCCTTTATGATGATCCTTTGAATGACCAAAGGCCCCAGGCCCGGGCCGTTGACGACGAAGGGACCCCTTGCCGCCTGTTCCCCATCATTGAACAGGGGGTATTGAAAAATGTTTATTATGACCTTTTTTATGCCGGGAAAATGAAAAGCTCGCCCACTGGCCACGGCTATAAAAGTGCCATCTGGGGCGGTGATGCCATTGCCTTAAAACCCAGACCGGCTATGGAATATCTTTATCTGAAACCCGGAGAAAAACCCTTCCGGGACCTGATTAAGTCCATAGACCGGGGTGTTCTGGTAGCCGGGGTCCTGGGGGCCCACAGCGGTAATATCTTAAACGGCGATTTTTCTATCGGCCTGGCGCCGGCCATCTATGTGGAAAAAGGCGAGATTATCGGCCGGGTCAAGGATGCCATGGCCGCCGGTAACATCTATGAGACCCTGAAAGAAGGGGTTGCCCTGGAGGACACAGCCCATCCCACATATGGGGGCACCTTTCCGGCGGTACTCTTGGATCGGGTCAACGTGGCCTGGTAAAAAAAGGGGGCAAGGTTTAAGGTTCACGGTACAAGGTTCGAGAGCCAGGGGTCGGGAGTCGGCGGTTGGGGATTATTGCCAACACCACGGAACAGGGAAAGGAATTTGTATTTTCTAAACTTAAAACTTGCATCTTGCATCTTGCAACTTGCAACTTTATTTTCGACCTCAGGTGACTTATGCCGAAACCGATCAAAATTACCATCGGACAGACCACGTTGAAGGGCGAGCTTTTCGATTCCCCTTGCGCCCAGGCGATTTATTCCAGCCTTCCCATCGAAACCAGGCCGAATGAATGGGGCGATGAATTCTACTTCCAGATTCCGGTCACCATGCCCCTGGACGGCTCGGCGACTACGAAAGTGAAAGTGGGCGATATCGGCTATTGGCCGCCGGGCCAGGCCCTGGCCCTTTTTTTCGGCCCCACCCCCATGAGCACCGGTCCCGATCCTGTCCCGGCCAGCGAGGTCAATCTGGTCGGAAGGATTCTCGATGACCCCGGCGCATTAAGGGAGGAAAAAGGTGCCGGCAAGATAAGGATTGAATAACAACAGAATTCCCGTTGTAGATTTCTGAACAAGAAGGACTTATTTGATGATCTTTAAACCCATTTTGACCATTCTACCGTGGCCGCAACTCCAATTATGGCCGGAGCTTGATGCGACCCCGGAGCATTTTACTCTTTATGGCGGAACGGCCTTGGTGCTCAGGCCTTTTCTCCCGAGGGATGAGGAAACCAGCCTATAAAGCCTTTTCCCGTTACACAGGAATTACTGAATGTGGCCCGCCGCGTGGTCTGGTTTAAAAAACCGGAGGAGGCGCTGAATGAGCCCGTACATTTTTTAGCTCACGTCATGACCTATGGCACGATTGAAGACTTGAAAGTTCTTAAGGACTTTGCCCGAGAAGATGAATTCTGTGAGGTCTTGGAGAAGGCCCCACCCGGAGTCTTCGATGAACGCTCATGCCGATGGGCCTACTGGAATCTGAAATGCGGACGGCAACCTGCACCGCCATTGCCGGAGCGCTTTGCATTTCACCCGATAAACCCAAATCCGTGACCTTTATTAGAGGGGCTACCTGACAATCTCTTTTTAATATTGAATTACCCAACCGACTTTGCTAAAATTCTTTATAATGAGGAAGCAAAGGAGAATTTATGCAACTTGCTAAAATCAGTCAAAAACGCCAAATAACCATCCCCCAGGAAGCCTTTAAAAAGCTGGAGTTGGAGGTTGGGGATTTTTTAGAGGTTGAAATTTCGGATGAGGGGTTACTCCTGGTGCCCCAAAAAATAATTTCGAGGGATCAGGCCTGGTTTTGGACTAAAGAATGGCAGTCAAAAGAGTCAGAAGCCGACGAGGCCATAGCCAAAGGAAATTTGTCAGGACCATT
Source organism: uncultured Thermodesulfobacteriota bacterium (assembly GCA_964627515.1). GTDB lineage: Bacteria > Desulfobacterota > RBG-13-43-22 > RBG-13-43-22 > RBG-13-43-22 > RBG-13-43-22. The sequence goes on from CAZVHO010000009.1 coordinate 67,904, forward strand.
TGAAAATAGTGATGACCTTATTCGCCATCTCAAAAAACAAAGATGAAAGTTCAAACCACTGGTCCCTTTGACAAAGATTATCAATTGCTACCAGAGGTAGTAAAAATTCAAGCCGAAAAGCAACTTAAAAATCTTCTTGAAAATCCTCGTCACCCCTCCCTTCGAATCAAAAAGGTAAAAGGTCATCCTCTTATTTGGGAAGGAAGAATTACAAAAAGTTATCGATTCACATTTCAGATCTTTGGAGAGGTCTATTTGCTACGCAGAGTCGGGACCCATGATATACTAAAGACCCCTTAACCACCCTTATCGCCCATTGGCAACTTCCGCCGCTTAATACCTCTTAACCAACTCCAATCCCTTATAATACCGGCTAAATCCGAATTCTACCAAGGGATCGGCGTATTCGCTTTGAAGGGCCGGTTTTTTGTTGATGGTTTCCACCAGGATAATTTTTTCAGGATCGAAATCCCTGGTCAGCAGGGACTTGAAAAAGGCCAGGTATTTATGGAGGTGCGGGGCGTCCGGAGGCACTAAAAACTCCAATGCCCGGCCGTTACGCCGGGAAATGACCACCAGCCCTTGGCCGTGATAAACCAGATGGGTCGTGGAAAGGCGGCTGGGCAGGAGGCCCCGGAGAGCGTCCAGTTTAATTCCGCATAGAGAGGCCGGATCCGTGGCATTTAACCAATAAATCGATTCATCGGGCAGGGGCTCATTCAAGAATCGGAAGGCCTCATGGGAGATGAATTGGACCCCTGGAATCCCCTCAAAAAAATGTCCCGACAGGATCTCGCCGGAAAGCTCCATGATCCTCAGGGCCTTAAATATCTTAGGCCACTGGAGCAGGGGCAGCTCCCCGGCCAACAATTCCCGGAAGAGGAGTCCGTAACGCCTGAAGAGCTGGCGGACCCGGTCTTTAACCAGTTCGGCCTCGTCGAGGGGATCTTTTTCAATCCTTTCCGGGTCAATGGCATACCAGTTCCCAGAAAGGGGCCGGGTCGAGACCCAGCGGTTGTAGGCCGATCGGGAAGGCCGGCCTCCCTCCTTCGGCAAACTGAAAGGGGCAAAGTTCGTCAATAGACCTTTGCGCAGGGTGGCGAAGGCGTCATTGCTGATCAGGCCTTTCCAGGCCAGGTTCCAGAGTTTTTTAGTGACGGTTGGGCTGTCCATTTTTGAAAATTGCAGGATATCCGTAAAATTGTAGCGGCCGAATTTCCTGGGCAGCAGAGCGGCTAACTCTTCTGTCAAAGAGCCTTCTTCCGATGTCTTCCCTCCCCTGTCCCCGTTTCTTTCAATAAAAAACTCAAGGTCATCTAAGAAAGCAAAACCGATTTTTCTTTTGCCGCAACCGAACCAGAGGAGATCGCTCGATTGGATGAGGCTGTCCATCCAGGCGTTATAGTAGGGTGACAACCGGGCCGGTAGGATATGCTTCTCCCATGCCTCGACGCCGGCCGGGAATCCGAAAAGTTGCTCCAGGACGTTCTGCAGGTCACCGGCCGATTCACCCTGTTTGGTCAAACCTTGATAGGCGGCCAGGAACAAGGGGAGTTGATCGAGGCCAAGGGCCTTGAAGGAGGGCTGTCTGGAACGCCTGATCATCCTGAGCAGGGTCTCCAGGTTTTCCCGGTCACAGACCTCCATCTCCACGGCATTTTCCGTCAGCCAATCGAGCACCACATCCTGCGCTTCGGCCAGGCCGGTCAGCATTTCATCCAGAAGGGCATTCCTAAGGCCCAGGATGTCTTTTAGTAAGGTTCCGGGAACCGGCCCATAGAATGAAAGCCACTGCAAAAGGATATCCGTTAAAAGGCCTTCTTCCTGTTCCTTTTTTTCAAAAAAGGATTTCTCAAAAACCTGATCCACCAGGCGCCGGGCTTGTCCGCTTAAGGGTTCCTGGGAGAAAGCATCCCTGGCCTTGATCTCTTCCTGCCTGACATTAAAGGCCCTGCCGATCCGGCCCAGATTTTCCACAGCACAGACCAAATCTATGGAGGCCCCGGGCAACCGGATGGAGACGATCTTGTGTCTGATCAGTGTAACCCATTCTTCCTTCGAAACCTTCTGATCACGATCAATGGCTCCCATAAGCGCCTGCCACTCCGGGGCCGGTATAAGGAGCCTTTCTTTGACCCAGTCCAGGAGATCATCCACTGATCCGGGAGCATAACCCGGGGCAGTGCGATGAAGCTTTTCCTGAAGTGCTGCGATGAGGTCTTTGGGGATACGCGGTCGGAGCCGGTGGGAAAAAAGCACCTCCTTCAAAAGCTCCTGGCTTAGAAGGGAAGCCTTTCCCGATCGGGGGGAATCGTCTTCATACATATAGGTATTGGTCTGTTTCCAGATCAAGCCCTCGGCAAAGGGAGACGCCGCCCGGGTGGTGGTCTCGCTGATTCTTATCTCGCCGCTCCGGATTTCCTCAAGAAGTTGCTTTAAATGGTTCAGGTCGAATTCGTCCTGAAGACAGGTCCGCCAGGTTTCCAGAAGAATGGGGAAATCCGGATAGGCCATGACGGCATCCATAAGTTTCTTCGACCTGAGCCGGTTAAGCCAGAGGGGCAGACGTTTTTTAAAATCGGAACGGGGCAGGAGCATGGCCCTTCCGGCATTCTCCCGGAACTTTGCCCCGAAGAAGGCGCTCTTTTCCAGGGTCTGCCGGAGCATCCTTTCCAGGTTTTCCGGCGTGATCAGGGCCAGGACATCAGCGGCGGAAAACCCATGGGGCAGCATCAACAGGATACAATCGTTATTCTGGATGACTTCCAGGTGATAATGGTATTTCTCCTCCCAGGCCGCCTGGAGGGCCAAGCTGAAAGGCCGGTTGATTTTTCCGCCCCAGAGGGTATGGAGGATGACCTGCTTGTTGTCGGCGGTGTTCAGAGGGTCATCGAAATGTTCGATCAGCAGATGGTGCCGGTGGGGAAGGTCGGCTCCGGTCGATTCCTGCTGTCTTTTCAAAAAACCGATCAGCTCGTCGGCCGCCGCTTCATCCATAAAATAGTTCCGGACCAGGTCATTCTTCAAGGGGAAATCGCCCGGCCGGGCCTGGAACTTTTCCAGAAAGAGCAGAATCTTTTCCGAAAACAGGAAATCCCGAGCCAGTTCTTCGGCCTTCCAGAAGGGGATGATGCCCGGTTTGGCCTCGGCCGGGTTCACTTCAACGGCGTTGTGGGTAATCTTCCGGACCCTCCAAACCTGGGCGCCCAGGGTGAAGGTGTCGCCGATGCTCCGTTCCCAGACAAATTCTTCGTCCAATTCACCGATCTTGGCCTTGGAATCTTCGATCCGCAGATCATAATAGCCCCGGTCCGGGATGGTCCCGCCAGCCAGATAAATCATTCGCAGGACCCCCTCCCGGCCATGGACGGTATTGTCGATCTTATCCAGGGACACCCGGGCCTTGAGTTCCCGAATCCTGGTATCGGCGTATCTCCCGGCCAACATTTCCAGGACCAGATCGAATTGCCGGCGGGAAAGATGACGATAGGGGTAGCTGGTTTTGATAAAGGCGAAGAGGTCATCCCGATCCCATTTTTCAAGGCCGGTCATAGAAAGGATCACCTGGGCCAGGACATCCAGCGGCCCTTCGACGGGGCGGGCCGATTCGATGTCCTGATCCATGACGCATTTGGCAATAACGGCGGCGTTCAAAAAATCATGGCCGTGGGTGGGAAAGAGAAGGCCGCGGCTCATACCGGAAACGCTGTGGCCGGAACGGCCGATCCTCTGAATTGCCGAGGCCATGGAAGGCGGCGTCTGAATGAGGATGACCTGATCGAGATCGCCTATATCGATCCCGAGTTCCAGTGAACTGGTGGCGACGATGGCCTTCAATTCGCCATTTTTTAACCTCTGCTCTACGGCCAGGCGGATTTCCCGGGCCAGGGAGCCGTGATGGGCATAGGCCAGGTCTTCCGCCTGGTCTTCGTTGATCAGCCGGGTAACCTTTTCGGCTGTCCGACGGCTGTTGGCAAAAAGAAGTGTGGCTCCATGGGCCCGGATAACCCCTCTGAAAGATTCCACCAGGACCGGCCACCAGGAGCCATCCACCAGGTGTTCTCTGGCCTCCGGCGGAAAGCGGACCTCGATCAGAGTGCGCTTTTTATCTTTCGATTTTATAATGGCGACTTTTCGTTTTTCATAGTGCCCGGTAGCCCCATCGCCCTGCAGCCGGAATCCGCCGACAAAATCGGCTACGACTGAAAGGGGCTTCACCGTAGCCGACAAAGCGATGCGCTGGAATTCCCCGGTAAGGCGGACCAGGCGCTCGACAGCCGTAATGAGATGGGTCCCCCGCTTGGTGCCGACTACGGCATGTATCTCGTCGAGTATGACCGTTGTCAGGCCCATAAGCATGGCCCGGCCGTTTCGGGAGCTCAAGAGGATGTTCAGGCTCTCCGGCGTGGTGATGAGGATTTCCGGGGGCCGCCGCAGCATCTGCCGCCGTTCTTCGGCCGGGGTGTCGCCGCTGCGGGTCAGTACGCCGAGGGAGGGAAATTCCTGACCGGCCCGCAAAAAATAAGATCCGATCTCTTTCAGGGGGCCGGCCAGGTTGCGCCTTATATCGTTATTGAGGGCCTTTAAGGGCGAGACATAGAGGACCCGGGTCCGGCCCAGGCCCCAGGCGCCACTGACTAATTGATGGACAGCCCAGAGGAAGGCCGTAAGGGTCTTGCCGCTTCCCGTGGGTGCCGTCACCAGCACATGCCTTCCCTGGGCGATTTCCGGCCAGGCCAGAGATTGTATAGGGGTTGGAGCCCCCAACCTTTCCCTGAACCATTTCCGGATTAAGGGATGGAAGGCGGCCAGGGTGTCATTATGTTCGTTCATGCTCGTTATTACTGATAAAAATAAAATGGCTACTCAGGCTTTTTCAGTCGGGAATGGGGTGGAGGGGGGGCAAGCTCTATTTTCCCCTTGACCCTGTTTCCCCCCTATCTTATAGTCTTTCCAATCAAAAGCAAGCCCTTATGATTTCAAATCAGGCTTTGATTAACCTTTTGTAACACTTTAGATGTTTGAAAAGAGGGCTTTTTTCACCGCAAAGCCGCAAAGGACGCAGAGAGATTTTTCCGGCAAACCATAAAAATATTTTCTTTGCGCTCTCTGCGTCTCTGCGGTGAAAACAGTTTTTCAAAAAGCTAAACTAATACAACCTTTTTAAATCAGTAAAAGGAGAAATGAGATGGAAAAGATTGAAATTGCGCCGGAAAGGGTTTATTACCCCATGCCCTGCTCGCTCGTGGGAGCGAATGTATCAGGCAAGCCGAATTACTTAGTTGTGGCCTGGTTTACAATGGCCAATCCCAAGCCACCCTACGTTCTGGTGGCTATGAATAAGGCCCATTACACCAATTCGGGTGTTAAGGAAAATGAAACCTTCAGCGTAAACATACCTTCGGTGGAAATCGCGGAACGGACGGATTACTGCGGGTTGGTTTCGGGGCATCGCTTTGACAAGTCGGAGGTCTTCGAAACCTTCTATGGGAAGCTCAAAACCGCACCGATGATCAAAGAGTGCGCTTGTAACGTGGAATGCCGGTTGGTACAAACCGTGGACCTTCCGATGGAAGAAATTTTTATCGGTGAAATCGTTTCCGTTTACAGCGAGGAGCGCTACCTGACCGACGGGCTTCCAGACCTGAGGAAAATCAATCCCCTGTTGCTTATTCAGACCCAAAAAATGTACGCCACTATTGGACCGGACATCGGCCCGGCCTGGGGGATGGGCAAGACGTTGAAAAAGGGGGATTGATATTTTTACAAAGGAAGGAGGGCAAGTAATTTTAGTCCTTGACCTCTTTTTGGTCTTGTTTTATATTCTCTCTGTCAAAATGTTTTTTTTTTCGGAGACTATCATGACTAAATCCTCCCTGATCACCGACGAAGCCCTGGCCCTCATCGGAAAGGAAACCGAGCCGGTGACGCAAGAAGTGACCGCCAAAGACATTCGAAGGTTTTGTTATGCCGTAGGGGATTTGAACCCCCTTTACCTGGACGAGGAATACGCCCGGCAAACCAGTTTTGGCCGGACCATAGCGCCTCCCATGTTTTTTGACATCCCGACCATGCCCGAATATCCCCTGGACCAACTGAGCAGAGACGGCCTTCCCCAAACCAGTCTGATGCCACCCCTCAGGGCAATCCGTAACATGGCCGGCGGAAATGAGGTCGAATTTTTTCAACCCATCCGGATCGGAGACCGGATCACCAGGGTCAGCAAGATCGCCGAAATCTACGAAAAGGAAGGCCGTTCCGGTCCCCTGGTATTCACGGTCTACGAAAGCCGGTATTCGAACCAGGACGGCCAACTGGTTGCCCTGGAACGGTTGACCGGAATTTCCTGGTAAGGAAGGCAAGATGGATCATCGACAGCGATATTTCGAAGAAGTGCAGGTCGGAGAGGCGATGCCGGAGGTTGTCAGGGTCCCGACACGGGTCCAACTGTTTATGTATAGCGCCATCAGTTGGAACGTCCACCGCATCCATTACGATCAGGATTACGCCAAAAGCGAGGGGCACCCGAGTGTGCTGGTCCACGGGCCCCTTCAGGGTGCCTTTTTGGGCCAATATCTGACCGATTGGGGGGCACCGGAAGGAAGACTCCGGAAGATCTCCTGGAGCAATCGGGGAAGGGCCTTTTCCGATGAACCCTATATTATCAAAGGGGAAATCAAAGCCAGGCGGACCATCGAGGGGGAAGGGATCATCGACTGCGAGATCTGGAGTGAAAATAAAGCCGGCGAGCGGTTGATTGTCGGCCGCGCCACCATGACTCTGCCTTCTCGCCGTTGAAAAGGAAATCTTTTAATGATGCGGGATACTGGATCTTATAAATAGTCCTGCAAGAATTTTTCCACTTTTTACGAATTTATCAATCTTGATGACTATGTAAAAACCCGTCATTCCCGCGCAGGCGGGAATCCAGGCCAGGCGTAACCAATTATAAACACTGGATTCCCGTTTTCACGGGAATGACGAAATCGGGGTCTCCCAGACTTTTTACGAAGCCATCAAACTTGACTGTTCAACGTTCGGTGAAAATTATGTTTCAAACTTCTTGGTGCTTGCCTGAGCAGGCCTGAGGGTTTAATAGAAAAGGAGGATCACCAATGGCCGAAACGGAAAAAGCCAAAACAGATCTAAAAGAAATACAGCGGAAGCTGACTGCCGGCGCCTCATACCGGCGGATGATCGCCGCCAAGGAGGAGGGGAAGCCGATCTGTGTGGCCAGCGCCGGAGTTCCCAACGAGGTGATGTACGCCATGGATGTTTACCCCATATTCCCGGAGAGTCTGGCCGCCATCTCGGCCGGCACAGGGAAGGCCGGGCCATTCTTCGATGAGGCCAGGGATCGGGGCTACACCAACACGGTCTGTTCCTACACCCGATGCGGTCTGGGGATCGCCTGGACCAATCAGTGCGCCTTCGGCCCTGTCCCGGACCCCGACCTTTTTATTACCGATGTCAGCGTCTGCTGTCTTCACGTAACCTGGTGGGCCTACCTGGAAGATCACTTCAAAAAACCCACCTTTTTCATGGATATGCCGGCCACGGACAACCCCGATGATCCGACCTACATCGACTACTATGAAAACCAGATCCATGAGATGGTCAAGTTCGTGGAGGCCAACAGTCCCTGCCGTTTTGACCAAAAGCGGTTGGAGGATGCGGTCCGCTATTCGGACCTGGCCGGCCACTACTGGAAAAAAATCATGGGGCTGAGGCGCAACAAACCATCCCCTATCAGCTTCCGCAGCCTGGCCGGCCAGATCATTCCCTTAGTCACCGCCCTGGGCGAAAAGGATGCCGCCGATTTCTATGAAGCCCTCTATGAGAAGTACCGGAACGATATCGAGCAAGGGAAGAGTCCCTGCAAAGAGGGTGAGAAATACCGTCTTATCTGGAACGGCATCCCGATCTGGCACCACCTCCAGGTCATCAATTATTTTGAGGACAAAGGGGCGAATTTTGTCTGGGAGCCCTATACCAACCTGAGCTGGGGCAATAAAACCAAGACCGGCCGGCTCGATCTTTCGCGCCCTTTCCATACCCTGGCCGAGAAGTACACCAACGTCATGAGCAATCGCAGCATCGAGGATCGATTCCGTTATTATGATCAGGCCATCCAGGATTATGGCGTGGATGGCTTGGTCATGTTTTCCAACAGGAGCTGCCGCCCCATGTCCATCGGACAGGGAGAACTGGTCGACCTGGTCCGGGAGAAATATGATATTCCTATATTAATTTTTGAGGGCGATCAAGCCGACCCTGAGGGCTTTAGCTGGGACGACGCCAGGACCAGGATCGATGGATTCATTGAAATCCTCGAGGGAAGGGAAAAAAGGGGCGGGAAAGCTTAACAAGAAAATACGGTACAAGGTACAGGGTTCAGGGTTCAAGGTTAGGAAAAACCCGTCTCCATCCTTATGGAGCCCCCTGATGCATAGGGGGTTAATTCAAAAATAGATTTAGGACGACTTGTAACCTATCCTTAAACCTTATACCCTGCACCTTGAACCTTGAACCAATCAGGCAGCGGCTTTGGGCCGGCAGGGGAAGGAAATAATATGATCGAAACATTCAAAGAGAAATTTGAAAAAAGACACCAAATCGCCAGGGAGATCAAAAAAGACGGAAGGAAGATCATCGGTTGCTTCTATGGCTCGGTTCCCAAGGAACTGGTCCATGCCGCCGGAATAGTTCCGGTTCAATTAGTGGAGGACCAAAACTCCCAATATGAGGCCAAGTCCGGACTCCTGCCTTATCTCTGCGGCATGAGCAAGAACCTGACCGGTCAGATTCACGACAAGGTCTTTGATTACATAGACGCCGTGATGGTTTCGACCGTCTGCGACACCAATCGACATGTTCCCGACATCTGGGAACGAAACAAGGTCTTCCCCAAGACCTGGATCGTACGGGCCCCGATCATGGCCAATGAGG
>CAZVHO010000010.1:0-67514 GCA_964627515.1 uncultured Thermodesulfobacteriota bacterium
TCGGCCAGGGCCTTTACCGGTGTTCAGACCTGGGTGGAGGTCTTGGAAAAGGCCGGATCGACCAAACCGGCCGATATTCAGAAGGCGGCCAACACGATCCATATCCCCGGCAATCAACTCATTGTCCCCTGGGCCGGGATCAAATTCAATACCAGCGGGCCCGACCTGGGTCAGAATGCCTTGGGGTCCGGTATGATCGGCCAGTATCAGAAAGACAAGGATGGAAATATCACCCTGGAAATCGCCTATCCTTTTGACGTGGCCAGCGCGAACCTGATTTTTCCTTTTAAGGGTTTTTAACACGATATAAAGTTCGGAGTTTAGAGTTCGGCGTTCGGCGAAAACCTATGAATAATCTTCAACCTTTGTAGGGGTGGGTTTTAAACCCGCCCCGGCCCTTGGTTTTTCCTTGAACCTTGAACCCTGCGCCTTGGGCCTTTTCTTAAGAGAACACGGTTAATGGAAATCTTACTGAGCGCCATGGTATCCGGTCTGTTATTGGGGATGGTATTGGCCATCGTGGCCTTGGGACTGACCATCATCTTCGGGGTGATGGATATGGTCAATTTCGCCCACGGCGAATACCTGATGATTGGCATGTATGCCGGTCTTTTGATTGCCCAGGTCACGGGTCTGGACCCTTTATTCAGCATCCCGGCCGCCGCTTTGTTCGGCTTTCTTTTAGGGCTCCTCTGTTATTACGGCCTGGCCAAATATCTGTTGCGGGGGCCCATGGTGGCCCAACTCCTGGGCACCTTCGGGCTCATGCTTTTTTTGAGAAACCTGGCCTTGCTGCTCATGGGCTCCGAAGACCGGGCCGTCAATAAAGGGATCCTGGTGGGCAAGAGTTTTGAAATCGGCATGGGCGTGGTCCTTCCGGCCACCAAGTTGGCCGCGGCTTTTTTATCCGTAGCCGCTTTTTTAGCCATCTGGCTGCTCATGAACCGCTCCAAAATAGGCCGGGCACTGACAGCCACGGCCTTGAACGCCGAAGGGGCCCGCTATATGGGCATCCGGACCGAAAGGATGAATGCCCTGGCCTGGGGTTTGGGCGGAGCCACGGCCACCATTGCCGGGGCCTTACTGGTCAACTTCTGGTCGGTCAATCCCTTTGCGGGCCTTCTATTTACCATGATCGCCTTTACCATCGTGGCCTTAGGGGGCTTCGGGAGCGTTCCCGGGGCCTTTTTGGCCGGTCTGGTGGTGGGCATCATTACCGAATTCCCGGGGATCTGGGATTTTTTTACCTATACGTTTCATGTTAAGTGGATGGAGCAGGTCCCCATGACCTCTTTTAAATATACCCTGGTTTATTTGGTCTACTTCCTAATCATGGTCTTGCGGCCCCGAGGTCTGTTCGGATGGAAGCAATAAAAAACGCCCTGGATTTTTCGGATTTCACCCGATTTGATCGGACCATAGCCGCGCTGGTAGGCCTTTTCCTGATCAGCTTCCCTCTGTTTTCCCACTCCAATTTTGCCCTGGCCACCCTGATCCAGTTTTTGATGTTCAGTGTCTACGGCATGGGCTGGAACACCATCGGCGGCTATGGGGGTCAGGTCGATCTGGGCAAGGCCCAGTATGTGGGCATCGGGGCCTATACCACGGCCGTGCTTTTAATCCGCTGGGATATCCCTTTTTGGTTTTCCATGCCGCTGGGTATGGCCCTGGCCGTGGGCTGGTCCTTTATCCTCGGCTACCCGCTGTTCCGTCTTAAGGGGCATTATTTTGCCATCGCCACCATCGCCACTTCCCTGGTGCTCAAGGATATTTTTGAGGTCTGGAATTTTGTCGGGGCCGCCCGGGGCCTGGAAATATCGCCCATCAAATATGCGCCACCCGATTTTTTCCGTCTTATCTTCAAGGAGGACGTCTATTACTATTACCTGATCCTGGGGTTCTTTTTTATCGGCCTTTTTTATATGAACTGGTTTCGCAAGTCCAGGCTGGGATTCCAGCTCCGCTCCATCAAGGACAATGAAGAAGTGGCCCGCTCCTTGGGCATCGACGTCCACTGGGCCAAGATCAAGACCTATGCCGTGGCCACGGCCTTTGTCAGCGCGGTCGGCTCTTTTCACGCCTGTTACATCAAAAACATCGAACCGGAAGATACCATGAGTTTGGACATCTCGGTTTTGATCGCCTTGATGGCCATGCTGGGCGGGGCCGGTTCCCTCTGGGGCCCGATCATCGGTGCGGCCATCCTCATCCCTTTGAAGAGCTATCTCAAAGAATGGTTGGGGGCCTCGGCCGGCCTGGTCGGGATAGACCTGATCATTTACAGCGCCATCATCATGGCCGTGGCCGCCTTTGAGCCCCGGGGAATCTGGGGGATCGTGGAAAAGGTCCGGCTTAAGAGGAGAAAAAACCCATGAGCCTCCTCAAAATCCAGGGCGTTTCCAAATATTTTGGGGGATTGGTGGCCAACCACCAAATCTCCTTCAATGTGGAAGAAGGGGAAATCGTGGGACTCATCGGCCCCAACGGGGCCGGGAAGACCACCCTTTTTAACTGTATCGCCGGGTATTACCCCGTAACCTCCGGACAGATTTTTTTCCACGGCCAGGACATCACCCTCCTGAAAGATTTCGAGATCTCCCGAATGGGTTTGGCCCGGACCTTTCAGGTCTATGCCGCTTCCGGTGACCTCAATGTCCTGGAAAATATCATGATCGGGGCCTTTTTAAAGACCTCTTCCAGAAAAAAGGCCCAGGAGCGGTCCCGGGAAGTGATGGACTTTATGGGGCTGGGGGCCCAGGAGAAAAACCGAATGACCGAGATCCCGGTGGCGGCCCAAAAAAGGGTCACCCTGGCCACGGCCTTGGCCACAGCGCCGAAAATGATCCTTTTGGATGAGGTGGCCGCCGGTCTGAACCCTTCGGAGATCGAGGAGCTGATCACCCTTCTTTTACGAATTAATCAGGAAATGAAGATCACCCTCCTTTTGACCGAGCATGTCATGGAACTGGTGATGCGCTTAAGCAAAAAGGTGGTGGTCTTGGAAAGCGGTAAAAAGATCGCCGAAGGCGAACCCCGGAAGGTGATCCAGGATGAGGAAGTGATCAGGGCCTATCTGGGAGAGAGTTTTTTAAAACATCGGCAGGAAAAGGACAAGGCATAACTTGGGCATGTTGGACATAAAGCGCATCGAAGTCCGTTACACCGGTCTCCCGGTCATCCAGGACATCTCCCTCCGCGTGGATCAGGGGGAGTTGGTCTCTGTGGTCGGCGGGAACGGGGCCGGGAAGACCACCCTTTTCAAAACCGTCATGGGGGTTCTGCGTCCGACCCAAGGTCAGATAACGTTTAACGGGATCGGCCTGATAGGTTTAAATACCGCTGAAATCGTACGCAAAGGCATTGTCTGCATCCCGGAGGATCGAAAATTATTTCGGCCCCTTTCGGTGGAGGAAAATCTTTTTCTGGGGGCCTATGTCCTCAAGGACAAGGTTCGCATCGAGGAGCTCTTAAGTCGGGTCTATACCCTTTTCCCCCGTTTGGAGGAGAGACGCCTTCAGGCCGCGGCCACCCTTTCCGGGGGGGAACAACAGATGTTGGCCATCGGCCGGGGTCTCATGTCCGATCCCAAGCTATTGCTCCTGGATGAACCCTCCCTGGGCTTGGCCCCCATCCTGGTGGATGAAGTCTTTCGGGTCATCGATCAACTAAAAAGTCAGGGCATGACCATCCTACTGGTGGAACAAAATGTGCGCGAGGCCCTGGAAATTTGTGATCGCGGCTATATCCTGCAAACGGGTCGAACGATCCTGGAAGGCACGGGAGAAGAACTTCTGAAAAGCGATGCCGTCCAAAAGGCCTTTCTGGGCCTCTAAATTAAAAGGCTTTTCTCATGGATCATCCCAAAATCCTTCCCTGCGGCGATTCGGCCGTAGCCGTCGAATTCGGATCCGTCATCGATCCGTTGATAAACCATAAGGTCCATGCTTTATTTAATAAGCTGAAGGCTGAGCCGCCATTAGGACTCATCGATTTAATCCCCACCTATCGCTCCCTCCTGGTCCAATACGATCCAACCGTGTTATCTTTTAGAGACCTTCAAAAAATCGTCTTCTCCTTTGGCGAATTATCGGGGGGCGATGCCGAAACCCTGGGCCGACTGATCGAGATCCCGGTTTGTTACGGGAAAGCCTACGGGCCGGACCTTAAGGAGGTGGCTGATTTCCTTCATTTAACCGAAGAGGAGATTATTGAAATCCATTCAAAGGCCGTTTATCAGGTTTACATGATCGGGTTTACCCCGGGCTTTCCTTACCTGGGGGGATTGGACCCCCGGTTGTTTGCGCCGCGGAAAAAAGTTCCCAGGGAATTAGTCCCGGCCGGCACGGTTGGTATTGCCGACCAACAGGCCGGGATCTATCCCATCGACAGTCCCGGGGGCTGGCAGTTGATTGGACGGACCCCGATCAAGCTTTTTGACCTGGCCCGGGAAGAGGTCTTTTATCTGAAGCCCGGGGACCGGGTGAAATTTAACCCCATAAGTGAAGAAGAATTTGAACACCCTTAGGATCATACGTCCCGGACCGCTGACTACGGTCCAGGATCAGGGCCGTTATGGTTTCCAGGACCGGGGCGTGCCCGTATCCGGGGCCATGGATCAGGCCGCCTATCGTCTCGGCAACCTTTTGGCCGGCAATTCGGGAAAGGACGCCTCTTTGGAGATCACCCTGGGCGGATTCACCGCCGTGTTTTTAAGGGACACCTGGTTTGCCGTAACCGGTGCCGAGCAGGAGGCCCGCATAGACAACAAAATCATACCTACCTGGACCGCTCATCAGGCGGCCAAGGGGGATGTCCTTTCTTTGGTCTTTGGGCGAAAAGGCGCCCGTTGGTACCTGGCCGTGGCCGGAGGGTTTGAGGTTCCTTTGGTCATGGGGAGCCGGTCCACTTATCTGCGCGGCGGGTTCGGAGGATTGGCAGGACGGGCTTTACGCAAAGGAGATGTTCTGGAATCAGGCCGACCGATCCGTCCGGGAATTTTCTCATCCTTGCCGGCGGAATTTATTCCCAACTATAGTCGTGAACCCATCCTGCGGGTGGTCCTGGGCCCTCAGGACGACGCGATTACCGAAGAAGGGCTGTCCACCTTCTTAATGGCTGATTATAGCGTCACCCAACGGAGCGACCGGATGGGCTGTCTTTTGGCAGGCCCCCTCATAAAGCACAAAAAGGGTCCTGATATCATCTCCGACGCCACGGCCTTCGGTTCCATCCAGGTTCCCGGAAGCGGACAGCCGATCATCCTCATGGCCGACCGCCAGACCATCGGGGGGTATGTCAAGATCGCCACCGTGGCCACCATCGATCTGCCCCTCATCGCCCAAGTCTTCCCTGGTGATCGGGTTCGATTTAAGGCCATCGGAATAGAGGAAGCCCAGGAGATTTACGTCAAAAAAGAAAAGCAGATTGTTCTATGGCTTGAAAAGTAAGGAGTGGTCATGAAAAAAATCGATTTCCCATGGCAGATCAGATCAAAAATCCGGAAGGGTCTTTGGGCCAAACCTACCAGCGGTTTGGCTCCGGGCTATGCCCAGGCCAATTTGGTCATCCTGGACCGGAATTATGCCTTTGACTTCCTCCTTTTCTGCCAAAGAAACCCCAAGCCCTGTCCTGTCCTGGAGGTCATCGAACCGGGTCAGATTGAACCCCGAAGGACCGCTCCGGGGGCGGACATACGAACCGATCTTCCCTTGTACCGGGTTTGGGAAAGGGGGAAGCTGAAAGAGGAGGTCCGGGAAATTTCTTCTTTTTTTAATGCCGGCCTGGTTTCCTTCTTAATGGGTTGTAGCTTTTCTTTTGAAGAGGCCCTGATTGGGGCAGGCATTCCCATCCGAAACATCGACGAAAACAAAAATGTCTCCATGTATATAACCAACCGGAAATGCGATCCGGCCGGGCCTTTTTCCGCTCCCTTGGTGGTCTCCATGAGGCCCATCCCGGATAAGTTGGTCCCAAGGGCCGTACAGATCACCGCCCGTTACGCCTTGGTGCACGGTGCGCCTGTTCATATAGGGAATAAAAAAAAGTTGGGGATAAAAGATCTTGGAAAACCGGATTTCGGGGACCCGGTGACCATCCAAAAAGGGGAGATGCCGGTCTTCTGGGCCTGCGGGGTCACTTCCGCCCTGGCGGCCTTATCGGCCAAGTCGGAGATTTGTATCACCCATGCGCCAGGACACATGTTCATCACCGATATCAAGAATGAAACCCTGGCCGTAACGTGATTAAAGGGATCCGGGAAAAGGTCAGACTCGAGTCCGTGAGGGAAAGGTAGAAATATATGCAGATCGATATCAACTGCGATATGGGGGAAAGTTTCGGTTCTTATAAAATCGGCGAAGACGAAAAGATTATCCCCTATATTACATCGGCCAACATCTCCTGCGGCTATCACGCCGGAGACCCCATGGTCATGGCCCAAACCTTGGAAATGGCCAAAAAGCACGGTGTGGCCGTGGGAGCCCATCCCGGATACCCGGATTTATTGGGATTCGGCAGACGAAACCTGCAGACCTTTCCCGGAGAAATAAAAAATTATCTCCTTTATCAGATAGGGGCCTTGAAAGCCCTGGCCAAGGCCTGCGGGCTTTCCCTCCAGCATGTGAAACCCCACGGGGCCTTATATAATTTAGCCGCCCGGGATGAAAAAACGGCACAAGAAGTAATCGAAGCCGTTAAGGCATTTGATCCGGAAATAATTCTGGTGCTCTTAGCCGGGTCGAAGGGTGCCCAATTAGCGGCCGCCTCCGGGCTAAAGGTAGCCCAGGAGGTATTTCCGGACCGGGCCTATTTAAAAGACGGCCGGCTGGCACCCAGGACCATGGCCGGGGCGGTGATCCATGACGCCGACCGGGTCAAGGAAAGGATCGTTAAGCTCATTTCCTCCGGGACTATGACCAGTCTGGAAGGAAAGGAAATTCCCTTGAAAGCGGACACCCTCTGCATTCACGGCGATACGCCCGGGGCCTGGAAGGTGGCCAGGATCCTATACAAGGAATTAAAAAAATCAGGGATTAAACCGGCCCCTCTATCTAAAAAGTTTATGTGAAAAACAAAATTTTTGGTTGAATTTTTTCCGACTCTCTATTAAAGCTTTGAAAGCACGGTAAGCGGAATTGAGAAAGGAGGGGTTTCCATTCACTTAGCCGAACTTTTATTAAAAGCGGCCCGGGCCTATCCTCAAAAAAAGGCCATTCGCTGCCATCAGGCAATCTTGACCTATGAACAGTTTTTTGAACGGATCTGTCGGCTGGCCGATTTTCTGAAAGCCCAAGGATTGGGACCAGGCCGTACGGTGGCCATCCTGCACTACAACTGTCATGTTTTTCTGGAGGCCTATTTTGCCACCGCCCTGATCGGAGCCATACTGGTCCCTCTCAACTATCGTTTATCAACCAGGGAAATCGAATTTATTCTCAAGGATTCAGAATCCCGATTATTAATCGCCCATTCTGATTTTTTCCCTAAGATTGAAGGTCTTGGGTCTTTAACCCCTTCGCTTAAAACCACCCTCTGGGTGGATCCAAATGACCAGACCCGGTCTCGAGGGTTAGATTACGAAGAGGCGTTAAGGGCATCCTCTTCAGACCCGCTCCAGGATTGGGGACCCGGTGATGAGGCTACGGCCCAGATTTATTACACCAGCGGAACGACCGGGAGACCCAAGGGGGTCATGCTGAGCCACAAAAATGGCTATCTCCATGCCCTGGGGACTATTGCCGAACTGCAGTTGACCGATTCCGACGTCTGGATCCATGTGGCCCCGCTCTTTCACCTGGCCGATGCCTGGGCCACCTGGGCCATTACCTGGGTGGGCGGCACCCATATCCTGGTCAGGGAATTTGAACCCAAAGCGGTTCTGGAGTCCATGGTCCGGGAAAAGGTGACGATTTCCAACATGATCCCCACCATGTTGAACCTGCTGATCCATCATCCGGATTTTTCGGGCTATATCTTCCCGGACCTTCGGGTGTTGTTAAGCGGCGGGGCACCAATCGCCCCGGAAGTGGTTCGGAAAATTATGCGGGGGTTCGGCTGTGATTACATTCAGACTTACGGCATGACGGAAACCAGCCCCTATCTGACCCTTTCCCTATTGAAGGGACATCTGAAACAATTGTCCCCTGAAGAACAATTCGTCTACAAAGCCAAAACCGGACGGGCCTTTATCGGAGTTTCCTTGAAGATAGTCCGGGAGAACGGGGAAGAGGTTCGGCCGGACAATCAGGAGGTGGGTGAAATTATTGTCAGGGGGGACACGATCACCAAGGGTTATTGGAAACTGCAGGAAGAAACCGAAAAGGCCATCCACAAAGGCTGGCTTCATACCGGGGACCTGGCGGTCATCGATGGAGAGGGGTATGTGAATATCGTCGACCGGAAAAAGGATATGATCTTGACCGGAGGAGAAAATGTCTATTCCACTGAAGTGGAAAATATCTTATACCAGTTTCCCAAGACCCTTGAGGCCGCTGTCTTCGGTGTCCCGGATGAAAAATGGGGAGAAGCCGTGCACGCCGCCGTGGTATTGAAAGAAGGACAACAAGCCTCAGAGGAAGAGATCATCCGGTTTTGTAAAACAAACCTGGCCCATTATAAGGCCCCGAAGTCGATAACCTTTCTCGATCATTTACCCCAGACCGGATCAGGAAAACTCTACAAAAAGGGTTTGCGTGATCCCTTCTGGGATAAATATGACAAAAAAGTACATTAATCAGGGAATAATCCCGATCAACGCAAAACTATTTTAGGAGGCTACTATGGAGAGGGAAATGCATTCTTTGAATCGCAGGAATTTTTTAAAGATTTCCGGGGTTGTTGGATTAGGCAGTCTGCTCTATTTTCCGAACCAGGTTTCGGCCCAAACCAAAGTCCGGCTGTCCGTCGTTACCGGCGGGACCGGCGGGGTCTATTACCCCTATGGAGGAGGGATGGCCGCAGTCCTGACCAAACATTTGCCTGGGGTGGAGGTAACGGCCGAAGTCACCGCCGCCTCGGTGGACAACTGCAAATTGGTGGCCGCCCAAAAGGCCGATCTGGGTTTTGTCATGGGCGATGTGGCTTATGATGCCTATATGGGGACCGGGAAATTCAAGGATAAACTCCCCATCCGCAATCTGGCCGTACTTTATTCCAACTTTATGCATGTCGTGGCCTTGGATGGAAAAGGCATCAATAAAGTCTCCGATCTGAAAGGGAAAAAAATATCGACCGGTGCCCCGGGATCAGGGACGGAAGTTAAGGCCTTACGGGTTTTGGAGGCTTATGGTATTAATCCCGACAAGGATATTACCCGGGATCGGCTGGGGGCCAGCGAATCGGCCGGGGCCTTGAAAGATAATAAGATCGATGCCTATTTCTGGGACGGAGGGCTGCCGACCGCTTCCATCCTGGATATCGCCGCTACGCCGGGGATCAAAATTAAACTGATCGGCCACGAGGATGGTGTAGCCAAAATGGTGGCCAAATACGGACCGGTCTATTTCAAAGGAAACATCCCCAAAAACACCTACCCTGGAATTGCTTCGGACACCCATGTGGCCGCCGTCGCCAATATCTTGATCTGCCATGAAAAACTGGATGCCGCCCTGGCTTATAATATCTTAAAAACCTTATTTGCCCATAAACCGGAACTGGTGGCTGTTCATAAAGAGGCCAACCACCTGACCCTGGAAGGGGCGGTGCATGGCACCCCTATTCCTTACCATCCGGGAGCGGTCAAGTATTATAAGGAAAAAGGGGCTAAAATCTAACCGGAACTATTTGAAATTGGGTCTTAAGCCCGATCCTCCAAGAATATGGGGCGGTCTCAATTTTTTGAAATGATGCTGGATACTGGATACTGGATTTAATCAAGTAAGTATTGATGGTCCCGTAAAAACTCGTCATTCCCGCGAAGGCGGGAATCCAGGCTATATGTAACTAATTAATCCCGCCAAGGGCGGGACCCGTTTTCACAGGAATGACGTAAATCGGCGCTTTTGGACTTCCAAATAACTTAGCCTTTTTATTGGTAAGTTATTTTATGAGACAGCGCCACCGAGGTGGCGTCCAAAAGCTTTTTACGAACGCATCAATATTGGCTTTTGCTTTTATCCAGTATCCAGTATCCAGCATCGTCCGGCCAGATGCGGATGATCTCGCGTTTTCGAAAAGGTAGAGATAAATTCTCAGAATGGCAATTTAAGAATCTGATGCCCCCCAGGGATCGAAAAAGGAAGAAACGCATACCGGCCATTCTACTGATCCTGTTGTGGATCCTGTTGCCTTTACCAGCTTATTCAGTTACCTTTCTTCAGGTGGTATTAAGGGATGCCGACCGGATTTATTGGGAAAGACCGATTTACCCGGGGGATCAGTTCTTCCTGATTCATCGTAATTCGATTTACGACACCTGGGTTTGGGAAGCCTTTTTAATCGATTCAGAAGGTTCAATCTGGCTGGACAGGATAAAAACCGGCAGCCCGGCGGTCCTGGAATATTATGGCCTTGAAGAATCTACCTCTGACTGGGTCAGGCTCTCCAGAAAAATCGGCAAGATCCCGATGCTGATTACGCCATTGGGGGAAGTCCGGATAGAATGGGGAACAGAGAAAATATCCCTGTCCGCCTTAATGCCGGAAGGCACATTGATTGAAATACGAACCCACAAACTTCCCTAAGGAAGGATCAGGGGTAAAAGGATAATCTATGGATTCAGAACCAAGAGGGGACCGGGAATCTCAGGAACCTTTGATCAATGCAGAGCGGATAAAGGAAGCAGAAAAATATATTGAAGAAGAAGAAGGGGTCACCCGAAGGCTTTCGGGACCTTTCGAAACCTTTATCACCATTATGGCCGTAGTCATGTCCTTATATCACCTCTATGCCGCGGTGGGGACGGTGACCACCCAGATCCTTCGGGGGGTACATGTGGCTTTTGTCTTCTTTTTAAGCTTTCTGGTCTTTCCCCCCTTAAAAAGGCTAAAACATCGCATCGCCTGGTATGACATCGGCCTGGCCTTGTTAGGGGTATCGACCATCGTCTATATGTTAGTTGACTTTGAAGAATTCATCTACCGGGCGGTGACACCCACTTTCTGGGATAAGGCATTTGGGATCATTTTTATCTTGCTGGTCCTGGAGGTCGTCCGACGGGCCACCGGCTGGATCATGCCCTTTATCAGTATTCTTTTTTTGATCTATGCCTATATGGGCCCTCAATTGCCCTCTCCCTGGACCCATCGGGGATACGATATCGAACGGATCGTCGGCCATATGTATATGACCCTGGAAGGAATTTTTGGCGTCCCGATCGATGTCTCCGCCACCTTTATTATCCTTTTTACCATTTACGGGGCCTTTCTGGAACAATCCGGGGCCGGAAAATTCTTTATCGATTTTTCCTTTGCCGCTATGGGCCGGAAACCTACCGGGGCCGGCCGGACCGTGACTTTGGCCTCCTTTCTTTTAGGCGGGCCTTCGGGCAGCGGGGTGGCTACGACCGTCACCCTGGGATCTGTGGCCTATCCTATGCTGGCCAAGGCCGGTTATGATAAGGAGTCGGCCGGTGGATTGCTCTCGGCCGGGGGGATAGGGGCCATCATTTCCCCACCGGTCCTGGGAGCGGCCGCCTTTCTGATTGCCGAGATATTAAAAATCTCCTACCTCGATGTCTTGCGTATGGCGGTAATGCCTACTCTCCTCTATTACTTATCCATCTTTTTGATGGTCGAGTTTGACGCCAAAAAATTCGGCGCCCAACGGGTCTCCATCGATGAGACCTATAGCTTAAAACAATTAACCTGGCGCTATTGGTTTCATTTTACCTCTTTGATCGCCATCGTGGTCCTGATGGTCGTGGGTTTTACGCCCATTATGGGGGTTTTTTATGCCACCCTGATCGCCTTTGGGGTGAGCTTTTTCAGGTCCGAAACGGCCTTAAAACCAAAAAAATTGATTGCCGCCCTCCGATCCGGCTCTATCGGCGTATTAGGGGTGGCTGCCACCTGCGCCAGCGCCGGCATCATTGTCGGGGTGGTGACCCTGACCGGGTTGGGGCTGAAATTCAGTTCTATCGTCATCAGCTACGCCGGAGGCAATTTATTCCTGACCTGTGTATTTACGGGGATATTGATGTGGGTTATCGGTTTGGCAGTTCCGGTAACAGCCTCTTATATCATCGGCGCGGTTATTGCCGCCCCGGCCCTGATCATGCTCAAGGTCCCGGATTATGCGGCCCACATGTTTATTTTCTACTATGCCGTTTTATCCGAAGTCTCTCCGCCCACGGCCCTCTCCCCCTTTGCGGCGGCGGCCCTGACCGGTGGGAACCCTTTTAAAACCACCATGATGGCCTGGAAATACACCCTGCCGGCCTTCATCGTCCCATTCATGTTCACCTTGCATCCCGATGGGGTCGGCCTGCTTTTGTCCGGCCCCTGGCCCAAGATCCTCTGGACCTCCTTCACTTCCATGATCGGCATTGCCGCCCTGGCCGGTGGCGTCGATGCCTGGTTTTTAAAAAGGGCCAATGGGATGGAACGTATTTTCCTGGCCGCCGGCGGCTTGATGCTGGTTTATTCTTCGTGGCTTTATGATGCCATCGGTCTGGGATTGGTGATCCTGGTTATTGTTCTCCAGAAAATGAGAACGGATATTTGATGCGGGTTACGGGTTACTGGTTACTGGTTACTCGTTACTGGTTACTGGTTCCAGGATGCTGGTTACTCCTTAAAACGAAAAACAGAGAAATTTCGTAACAATTTAGCCTTTTGAAAAATTTGAAACTTTTACATGAAAATCCTGACTTTCTCAAACGTCATTCCGGTGAAAACCGGAATCCAGGTTCTTTTCGTCTCAACATAACACCTGGATTCCGGTTTTCACCGGAATGACAGAGGGGTTATCGCCGTTTTCCAAAAGCTAAACTGATACGAAATTTCAAATAGTTTCGGTTAGAACTTATCCCCCCTGCCCTCTTAATCTTTCGGTTTCTTTGACATACCAGTCATAGGTTTGGGCAATCCCTTCTGCCAAACCGATCCTGGGACGCCAATGCAGATCTTTCAACTTGCAGATATCCAATAGCTTCTGGGGGGTCCCATCCGGTTTGGTGTGATCAAAGATCAGGTTGGCCTCCGGATAGACGATCTTTTGCACCGCTTCGGCCAGTTCCCGAATGGTCTGGTCCACGCCGGTTCCGATGTTGAGATGGTCGATTACATTCCTTTGGACTATAGGCCCAGGTTCGAGATAAGGCTCATAGTGGCGCATAATAAAAAGGCAGGCATCGGCCAGGTCATCCACATAAAGGAACTCCCGTCTGGGGGCCCCGGATCCCCAGATAATCACCGATTGCGGTGTGCCGCCGGCCGTTGGACGGATCCGGTTGGAAAGTCCCAGGGAAAGGCGCAGGTCTTCCGGCAGGGGGCCGAATATCTTTTCATCGGCTTCAATTTCTTCCCATTTCCCTTGAGCGGCTAATTTGGCCAGATGAAATTTCCGAATCAGGGCCGGGAGCACATGGGAGCTCTGCAAATCGAAGTTGTCATAAGGGCCATATAGATTGGTCGGCATACCGGAAATAAAATTGCAGCCGTACTGGCGGTGGTAAGCCTGACAGAGTTTGATCCCGGCGATCTTGGCAATGGCAT
The DNA here is from genome assembly GCA_964627515.1 of uncultured Thermodesulfobacteriota bacterium. GTDB lineage: Bacteria > Desulfobacterota > RBG-13-43-22 > RBG-13-43-22 > RBG-13-43-22 > RBG-13-43-22. The sequence continues at coordinate 13,653 of CAZVHO010000010.1, forward strand.
AGGCTTCATTGGTCGGTTCAAGCACGTCGGTCAGAAGATATTCCTCTTTAATGGGCTGAGGGCATTCCCGGGGGTAGATACAGGAGCTGCCCAGGTAAAGGAGTTTGTTGACCTTAAAAATATAGGCCGCATGGACTACGGTAGCATGGATCATCATGTTGTCATAGATGAATTCCGCCGGCCGGGTGGCATTGGCCAGGATCCCCCCGACCGTTCCGGCCACCAGAAAAACAAATTCCGGCCGGTTGGCCCGGAACCAGTAATTGACCGCCGCCTGATCCCGCAGGTCCAATTGTTCCCTGGTGGCGGTCAAAATATTGGAAAAGCCTTCCTGTCTTAATCGGCGGAGGATGGCCGAACCCACCAGCCCGCCATGACCGGCCACATAAATACGGGCCTCTTTGGGTATTTCAGTTGCCATGGAATCACCTCAAAAAAAATCTTCCCTCTGACTGTTTTCTCAGGGTTCAGAATTGAAGACGTTCTCAACTGTATCCGATTTCTTGATCGGTTTTATTCTCGGTATCACTGGAATTGGCTCGAAAATCTGTAACAGCCTCAACCAGGTAGGGGGGGCGTCTCCTGGATTCATCCAAAGACCGCCAGAGGTATTCCCCTAAGATTCCCATCATAATCATTTGAAAACCGCCGATTACCAATACGACCAACATGAGAGAAGACCAGCCCTGTACCGGGTTTCCTCTCAAAGCATTAATGATGACCACTGCGGCATAAATCAGTCCCATTAAAGCAACGAAAAAGCCGAGGTATGACATGAGACGGACGGGTAAATACGTGAACGAGGTTATTGAATCCACAACCAATTTTAATTTCTTCCGGAGATCCCATCCGGAACGACCGAATTTTCGTGCTTGTTTGTCGTAATAAATGTAATCCTGCCGAAAACCCATCCAAGTTATCAGGCCCATGATACTAACGTTTCGCTCGCTGAATTCCAGGAAGGCATTGATGACAACACGATCGACCAGAAAAAAATCGGCTCCGGTAGCCGGAATATCTTTTATCCCTATAATCCGCCGCATCAAGAAATAATATAGACGAGAAAAACCGACTTTAGAACTTTTTTCCCCTTCACGCGAGTATCGAACGGCCCAAACAACTTGGGCACCATTCCGCCACTTTTCCAAGAGGGCCGGCAGAGTTTCAGGAGGGTCTTGTAAATCGGCCGCCATAATAATCACACCAGTCCCTTTGGCCCGTTGGAGTCCGCAGGTTATCGCCTTATGAGAACCGAAATTTCTGGACAAGCGAATTCCGTGAACCCGTGTATCCTGTTTAGCCAAATCGGTTATCACCCCAAAGGTATCATCTGCTGAATGATCATCAATTATTAGCCATTCCCATTCCAAGCTTAAAGCTTCGAGGATGTTGGATAACCGATCATATAAAACTGGCAAATTCTCTGCTTCGTTAAACGCCGGAGTTACCAGAGAAAGAAAAATTTTTTTCATAATTACCCCTTATGCCCCTAAAACGGTTTTCAGGAAATATAAAAATGGTTTTCTTCGAACTCCGATCTTTATTTTTCTCTTGCACCCTCATGTCCCCGGAGGCACCTTGAAGTCTGAAAATCGGTTTCGCCAAACGACGAATCATACAACGACGAAGAGTGTTTTTTCTTAAACCCTGCAGGCCATTTTAAGAGTTTTCACGACCTTTTCCTGTTCATCATCAGTCATTTGATGGTAAAGAGGTAAAATAATGGTTCGGTCTTGCGCTTGTTCACTTTGTTTAAGACGGAGACAGGTCTTGGGCCGGCAATCACATTTCTCCGAGGAGGGGCCGCAGGACCAGTCTTTCCGGTCATAAGCTTTCTCCCGATGAGCGCACATAATACCCCGTCGGGTGGCAATCCCGGCCTTCAATAAGGATTGCATGGTTTCTCGCTGGTCGCAGTTATCTGGAAGGCGAATACAGAAACTCTGCCAATTGCTTTTTGCCCAGGAAGGTTCTTTCGGCAAACCAACCCAAGGCAAATCGGCCAATAACTTTCTATAGTCAGAGGCCAAATACCGTCGACGTTCCAATATTTCCGGAAGTCTTTTAAGTTGTTCACGCCCAATGGCGGCTTGAATATCAGTCATGCGATAGTTGTACCCTTTCACCGGGTAACACTCAAAAATAATCTCTTTAGCACCATGTCGTGCCGTATCAGAAACGCTCATCCCCTGATGCCGTAAAAGACGCACTTTCTTATCCCATTCTACATTGGAAGTAGTTATCATCCCCCCATCCCCTGTCGTAATTATTTTGCGAGGATGGAAAGAAAAACAAGCCATATCTCCATGAGGCTTACCGATCTTTTCCCATTTTTCGTTCCAAAGAATCTCACTCCCAATTGCACAGGCGGCATCTTCAATAACCAAAAGAGAATTGCGTCGAGCAATATCGAGAATCTCGCTGAGATCACAGGGCATACCCATTTGGTGCACACACAGGATGGCCTTCGTCCGTCTTGTAATTACCTCTTCTAACCGCGTCGGGTCTATATTAAAAGTCTCAGGTTGTATATCAACAAATACCGGTCTGGCGCCGCAGTACCTGATACTGTTGGCTGTAGCAATAAAGGAATGGCTGACGGTAATGACCTCGTCTCCTTGTCGGACCCCCATAGCCAGGAGAGCCAAATGCAAAGCGGTGGTACAATTGGAGACGGCACAGGCTTTTTGGGCACCTACATATTCCGCGAACTCCTGCTCAAAGGCCTCCACTTCCGGCCCCTGAGTGACCCACCCGGATAAAATGGGCCGACGAGTAGCCTGGACCTCCCGCTCATCCATCCAAGGTCTGGCTACCGGGATAAAACTTTTTTCATTCGACATCGATCTTCTCCTGGGTCATTTCCCAGTTTCGTGCCTTCTCTTGTTCGAGGAGTTCTTCCGGCGGGATTCCCAGAGACCGGTACCAATCCTTTAACTTGGATAGTCCGTCGGTTAAACTCACCCTGGGTTCAAAGCCAATCAAAGCCTTAGCCTGGGTCGTATCGGCAAACAATCGTAATACGTCGCCGGGACGGGGGAGATCGTGAATGACTTTGGCTTCCGGTTTTCCTGAGATGGCGGCAATCTTCACAGCCAAGTCATTGATGGCGATCTCCTGGCCGCTCCCCAAATTGATGGTTTGTCCTACAGCAATGTCCGACATACCAGCCTTCCAGATTCCTTCGGCTGTATCAGCCACATAGGTAAAGTCCCGGGTCTGGGTGCCTTCCCCAAAGATCACCATGGGGCGATCGGACAGACACCTCAGCAAAAACTTGGGAATAACTTCACCACTATCTCCCTCATGGTGACATCGGGGGCCATAGGTATTAAAAGGGCGGATAATGACCGTTGGAAAGCCATAGGTACGATAAAAGGCTCTTGCATAACACTCACCCGCCAACTTAGAGGACCCGTAAACGGTCAACGGCATGGTCGGATGCTCTTCAGTCATAGGGACCCATTGAGCTGTTCCATATACTTCCGAACTGGAAACATAGACAAAACGTTTTACATTGGCAGCCCTTGCGGCTAATAATAGCTTCAGGGTACCTGTTGCGTTGACCTCATTATTTTCCTCCGGTGAGTGGATGGAATGCCTAACCCCCAAACAAGCCAAATGAAATATTGTATCTATACCCTGCATCAGGCTCGACATACGTTCACTGTCCCGAATGTCGGCAAGAACCAATTGCACTTGATCACCCACCATTTCTTCCAAATTTTCTCGTCGGCCGTTAACCAAGTTATCAACAACCACAACCTTTAAATTTTGAGCCGCTATTTGGAGTACTAACTCGGAACCTATGAACCCGGCCCCTCCAGTTATAAGAATATCAGACACTTTGTTTTCCTTTTAAACAGTCCTTTAGTCACTTTTCATCGGGATCATATCCCTCCCGCCATGATAGAAAGCGAGCCGGGACCCCTCCAGCAACCGAAAACGGAGGGATGTCCATAGTAACGACGGCTCCAGCTCCGACAATACTTCCTTTGCCTACGGTCACACCAGGTAAAATAATAGCATTCATTCCAATATCAGCCCAAGCCTCGATCTTTACAGGTTTAATTTCTAAATCCGTCTGAATTATTGGAAGGTTGATTGGAATTCCTTTATGGGTTGATCCGAGCACCTTGGCTCCTGGTCCCCATCCAACATAATCCTCCATAATTAAATGACGGGCATCCAAATAACTATGAGGACCTATCCATACAAAATTCCCTATGACACATTGCCCATCAAATCGCCCTTGAAGGTACGAGTGATCACCAATGAATACGCCATCTCCGATTTCAAAGGTTTCAAGATGTTTGAATCCTACACCACTACCAATAGAAACCCCCTGTCCCAATAAGCGAGCAATGGAGCGCCAAAAAATTCGGCGCATCATAGCAGAAAAATCATCCAACCCTTCAATAAAACGGCCATATAACCCTAATAGCCCTTCCAGATCATATTTCACACGAAGATAATTGGAAAGGCCTATTTCAAATTCAGGATCCGGTTTATGTTCTTTATATCCGTGAACTGCCTTGATCGTCCTTGTGGTAAAAAAATCCTCTTCATCCATTCGATATTATCTCCCTTCCTTTTGAAAAAAGAGATGGGCGACTAATTGCTGTTGTCCTTCAGTAAGTTCCGCAAACATGGGTAAAGAAAGAACCTCCTTGGCTGCTCGCTCAGCTTCAGGGAAGGCTCCTAATTTGTAATTCAAATCCTCAAAGGCCTTTTGTAAATGAACCGGGATCGGATAATGTATACCAGTTTGAATGCCCTGAGCGGAAAATCTTTGATGCAGGATATCTCTTTGTTGAGCACGAATGGCATAGACATGATAAACATGACGGGCATAAGGCATCTCTTGGGGAGTCTCTATGGGGCTACGGGTCAACAGATCCTTGTATCGAGCGGCATGGGTCCGGCGGGCATCGGTCCAAGCCTCCAAGTGCCTCAGCTTAACTCGCAGGATCGCCCCCTGGAATCCTTCCATACGATAATTAAAGCCTTTCAAGGTATGGTAATATTTCCGATCACTCCCCCAATCCCGTAGCATTCTGATGGTCCGGGCATAATCTGGATCATCGGTCGTTACCATACCGGCTTCACCGAAAGCCCCGAGATTCTTTCCGGGATAAAAGCTAAAACACCCCAGGTTTCCAATACCCCCCACCCTTTTGCCTTTATATTCAGCCCCATGGGCTTGGGCGGCATCCTCAATGACTACCAGGCCGTACCGATGGGCGATTTCCAGGATCGGATCCATATCTGAAGGCTGGCCGTATAAATGTACGGGCAATAAGGCCTTGGTCCGGGGAGTGATGACTTTTTCTATCTGCGACACATTTATAGTGAAGGACACAGGGTCAATATCCACAAGAACCGGCCTGGCTCCCGTATAGCCAATAGCCGCAACGGTAGCCACAAAGGTAAAAGGGACCGTAATCACTTCATCCCCCGGACCGATACCTGCCGCCAACATAGCTAAATGAAGGGCACTGGTTCCGGAATTAACGCCAACGGCATAACGGCATTGGCAATACCGGGCGAATTCCCTTTCAAAAGCAGCGACTTCATCGCCTAAAATAAATTGACTGCTTTCCAACACCTTGGATATGGCCTGGTCAATTTCATCTTTGATGTTTCTGTATTGCGAGTTAAGGTCTACAAAAGGGATGATTTTCATTATGGATTTCTTATTTTATTCCTTTTTTTATTGTGGGGTTTCCGTATCTATCAGACGCATTGAAATATCTGTGGATCTGAGAATTGAACGTTCTTTGGGGATATGCCCTTCATATTGATAAGGAAGATACTGCAGGGGGTGGGTAAAACTCAATAAAACTTTACCCGCCGGTGGGATCTTGGAATCCAGGATCGGGTAGAGGTGCTGGGCATTCAACAAAACATATCGTGCAGATTTCCCTCTATCGATCTTACCTTCTATCATAGGTCCCACTATGGATAAATCATGAGACGTCTTTCCGTAATTGGCCATTATTTGATCTTTAACCTCGGTCGGAAATCGTTGATATATAGGCCCTGAAAAGTTGAACATCGTCTGTATCAAAATAAGGATAAAAATGATTAGCATCCAACTTTTCCCTTTAGACCAATATCTTTCCACAAAATAGGTAAGTCCGCAAGAAGTTGACAGGCATAAAAAAGGCACCATTTGTCGGGCTAACCGCCCAAAGACGACCATTTTTTCGAGAACAGAAGAATAAAAGATAAGTAACAAATAAATTCCGGTTAAGGCTCCTACCCAGACCAAACCCTGTTCGCGGGCCGGGGACCGGTCCCTGAAAGACAGCCAAAGGACTATTCCGATGCCTATTCCCCAGAGAAATAGCAGACCGTGTTCAGCCTGCCAAAGATAGACCCAGGGTAAAGACCAACCTTCAGAAAAATCACCTTGTGTTATGACTTGGCTACTCCTGACCAATTTAGTGATAAACGGGGTTGTGCCTCGGTAAAAAGTCCAAAGGGTTAGCAGGGCTATGGGTAAGATGAATCCAAATCCGCTGATTACCCCTCGTTTGATCATGTCCCGTTTCGGTGGCTTACCTGATAATGTGTGAAAGATCAGAGAGGTCAAGGCAAATGACCAATATCCATTATAAACCCAAAAAGTTGAAAAGGCCAAAAGGCCGCACAGGACTGATTGTCGAATATTCCAGTGCTGATTCAATCCTAGCAACAAAGTCAGTAGGCCTAAAGCCATGGCAAGGTCATAAGAAAACAGATGACGAGAATAATACAACATACTCACCGAGATGGTCATCAAGAATGCTGCCAGCAGACCCTCTATTTCACTGGCACCTTTCTTTCGAGAAACAGCATAGATTAATCCGATACTGGTTACGGAGGCAGTCGACAGAAACAGGGCAGGCACCCAACCCGTATCCCCAACCGAAGCTAAAGTAAGAGGGAGATTTTTTAAAATAATTATTCCATATTGAAAAAAAGCAGGAACGGTGGATAGGAAGATAAATCCTCCATTCCCATGGGAATCGGGGATAAGAGCGTCCACTGCCTCCCCTATATTTCCATTGGAAATATAGTAAAGTAATTTCCATGTTCGAAAGTATCGCATCTCATCCGGCCAATACAATTGACCTCCATGGAAGACAAGGATGAGTCGGAAAGACCATGCCAATAAGATTAATACAATTAAAAAGAGCTTTGGGTTTGTGAGGTGAGGCCTCAGATGAGTATTATCCGACATTTTTATTCCCTAAAGCTTCATTGATATTCAATTCCGGAGCTCACATATCCCTCTGAATTTACAGCGATTACGAATCGTGCTCTGCATAAGCGGCGAATTCCTTTTCAAAGGCCGCCACTTCATCTCCCAAGATAAACTGGCAACTCTTGAAAACCATAGCCACGGCAGCGTCAATCTCTTCCTTAAGGCTTAAACACTGGGCTTTCAAATCGACAAATGGGATCAAAGTTAATCCTTGCTCAAATCTATAGGCCGCCCACGCTGAGCCATGGACTGGGTAGCTGCTTCGATGATACGCACCACCCGCAAACCGGCTTGTCCGTCCGTAACCGGGGACTCGCTTTTCTCAATGCAGGATATAAAGTGTTGAGCTTCCAGTAACAAAGCTTCGGTCGTAGATAATTGGGGCGCCCACATATCTCCGGTACGATAACCAACCAACACCTGGTAAAGGCTATCGACGGTGCTATTAACCGTGACTCCCTTATCATAGACCTTAACCTTTTCACTAAATTCTAAGTCATCGTAGACGACCATCCTTTGGCTTCCCCCAAGTAACGTCCGACGTATTTTAACAGGAGCAAGCCAATTAACATGTAAATGGGCGATCAAAAAGTTATCAAAAAATAAAGTAAGATAGGCAATATTTTCAGGTTGTTCCTGAATGTGGCGGATACCCGTTGCGGATACAGCAATTGGTCGTGACGACAAGACAAAATCCATAATGGAAAGATCATGCACAGCCAAATCCCAGATCACATTGACGTCATTGTGAAATAATCCCAGATTTATTCTCACCGAATCATAGTAGTAAAGGTCACCCAGACTATCGGCCTCAACCAATTCTCGAATTTTTCGCACGGCCCCGGTATAAACAAAGGTGTGGTCCACCATCAATACCCTATTTCGCCCGGCCGCTTCTTCAATAAGCTGAAGACAATGGTCAGCGGTATCGGCCAAGGGCTTCTCTACCAACACATGCTTACCCGACCGTAGGGCATCAAGAGCTAAGTCAAAATGGGTATGAACAGGGGTGGCGATAGCTATGGCATCGATCACAGGGTCGGAAATCAAATCATGAAAATCAGCAGTTATCCTTATCCCTGGATAGCGTTGTTGTACTAAGGCTAACCGTTCAGGGCGTAAATCACTCACCGTTACCACCCGGCACCCTGGCGTCTCTATAAAGTTGCGGACCAGATTAGGACCCCAATAGCCATAACCAATCACCCCTATCCCGATCACAGTCTTTCTCTCTTTTCTCGAATATCACCCACAACGTTTGCGGGGACTCCCGTCACTATGGCAAAGGCCGGGACGTCTTTGGTAACCACAGCCCCGGCACCTACCAAGGCTCTCTCTCCGATGGTTACCCCGCACATAATCACCGCCCCACTGCCAATGGAGGAGCCTTTCTTAACCAGGGTTGGAATCACTTTCCAGTCAGCCTCTGTTTGCAACTGACCATCAGCAGCAGACCGAGGGTAGCGGTCGTTAATAAACATCACACCATGACCAATCATAACCTCATCCTCAATAGTTACCCCTTCACAGATAAAACTATGAGAGGAAATCTTGCAACGGGCCCCTACTTGGGCATTTTTTTGAATCTCAACAAAGGCGCCGATCTTGGTCTCATCTCCGATACTGCACCCATAGAGATTGATCAGTTCGGGGTGATGAAAACGAACCCCTTTGCCCAATTTAACATCAGATCCTATCGGCATGTTATTCCTATTGATTTTCTTCAGGTTCGCTTCTGTTGAAGGGCACCTCAAGTACCCCCTCTTGACTTCGTGTTAGCTTATTTCGACCGAGAAGGGGTATAACCTAACCTCTTCGTTTTTCTTAAGAAAGAATAAAGGATAAAAGAAACTCTATCAAAGACAAAATGGAATCGGGATTGTTTTTAGTATTTTTTATAATAACCCTCTCCCAAGCGTTGTCCTTTGGAGCTAAACAGCGAAGAGTGGATCATTTTAAGTTTTTCTAGTCTAAAGGCAAGGCTGGTTAGGATTACTCCGATCCCATATCGAGAACTTCGCCAAAAATTAATCGATGAGGCCTCAGGAAAATACTTGGTCGGACAAGAGATTTCCCCTATTTTAAATCCAAAATAAAAGGCCTGGGCCAACATCTGGTTATCAAAGACAAAATCGTCTGAATTTTCCAATAGAGGAAGTGTTTCCAAAACCTTCCGTGAAAAAGCCCGATAGCCGGTATGAAATTCAGAGAGTTTTGAACCCATCAATAGGTTTTGGAAGGCAGTAAGAAAGCGATTAAAAATATATTTATAATAGGGCATTCCTCCTCTTAAGGCGCCCCCACCAATGATCCGGGAGGCTAAAACCACATCATATTCCCCTCCGGCAATCATAGCGGCCATAGGTAGCACCAACCTGGGTGTATACTGATAGTCCGGGTGGAGCATAACAATGATATTGGCATCCACTTTCAACGCCTCGGCATAGCAAGTTTTTTGGTTTCTTCCATACCCATAATTACTCTCATGGAGAAAAACTTTGATCCCCAAGGAGCGGGCCAATTCAGCCGTCTGATCGTGACTGTAATCATCGACCAGAATGACGACATCCACAAATTCATGGGGCATTTCCTTATAAGTTTTTTCCAAGGTCTGGGCGGCATTATACGCCGGCATAACTACGACTACTTTTTTATCAAGTACCATAGGCCTTCCTTCCTTTATTTTAGCATTGACGGGAGGTGGATAACCTCGATAGGTCCAAGAGAAGGATCTCCAGCTTTTTCCCGACTCGGCCCCTCCGCCAAATAGGTTTTATTCCTCCGGGCACTTCCGGAACCGTGAGAAAAATTGATACTGTTTTTGAACAATTCATTTTTCCTGGTCTGGTTGGCCGGGAGCTCTAAGAGATATTCAACACCGGGTTCATACCATCCGACCACCACGATTGAATCGGGCTGATAAGGATATTGAATAAGGAAACGATTATCCCCTATATAATTATGATAGGAGGCCACCTTCTGAAAAGCAGTTCCTTTGGTGACCCATTCCATTTTCAATCCCTTGGGGTGCGGTTGGACCATCAGGAATGAGACGATATTATTCCCCAAAACCAGGCAGATCAATATCGTCAAGGCTTTTCCCTTAAACCAACGGGCAATCCAGAGAACCCCAAAAGGGAACATAGGAATCAAATATTCCACTTTTTCCGGTTTAATAAGAAACAAGACGAGATAGGAGGCTGAGATGGATCCCCATAAATAATATTCCCAATTCCATTGGCTAAACCCTTTCCTTTTTTTTACCGCCCAGAATAGAAAAAAGAGCCACCCTGGCAATCCGAAAATCCATTGCATGATATAATAGCTGCTCCGAATAAAATCACGAGGAGGATACAGGGTTTCCAAAAAAGTTAAATGATATCGCCAAAACAAGGGGGAATAGGCGACCAAGGAAACAATCAGGGTCGCGCATACAAACAGCCATGTCGCCCGAATAGCGGTATTACGGGGAAAAATTACCGGATTCCAAACCAGAAATATTAAAAATGCGGGCAAAAAAATGCCTGTGGTCAACCGGGCTCCTACGGCCAATCCGAGAAACAAACCTCCCATCATCGCTTTCTTTTGTAATAAGGCCCAGTAGGAAATCAAGATAAAGGTTACCGTCCAGAGGTAATCCATAGATGAGGAGGCGTTAATAAAGACGACCGGCATAAAAAAGAGAAGTAAAACAGGAAGTAAGGGTTGGGCTATCTTGTGAAACCGAACTATCTCAAAGAAAAAATAAATCCCGGTCATCGTTATTATTAAAGTCACTAAATTGGTATAAATCCAAAGCGACTCCCACGAAAAAATCTTGGCCGCCACACCGTAAGCCAATTCGACCACCGGGAAACCCGGAAATCTGGACGGTATATAATCCAATCCTTTCGCCCAGCCCAGGGCAGCCAATCCATTTCTCCAACCATCCGGTTCTCCAAATCCTGAGAACAAAAAAGGAATATGAAGCATGCCATATCCCAATATAATGGCCCATAATGAAAACGGGGTCTCTTTAAACCATTTCATGTCCCTATTCCCTTTTATTCCTGTACAAGATGTGATGGAGGCCCAACCCGACAAAAGCCAGATAAAAGGGAACGGCAGGAAGTTTATACCTGGCCAATCCCGCTGAACCGGCAATGAAAATAAAATAGAATGTCATCAAAAGACTGAACCATAAAAATGGCTGATGACGCCAAGTTTTCCAAAAAACAATCAAGCCTAAAGCCCACAAAAAATAACTTCCCGTTGAATACAAAGCGATGGTCAGTCCGATTCCTATTTCTCCTCTGGATTTCTGATTGAACCAACCTTTGATTAACCCGCTTATAGTGGAATGACCTTTGATTTGAAAATTACTCGTTTTATTTGATAGCTGGAGCAACTCGGCATAAGGACCGGTGGCCAGATTTCCCATGGTATGCAAAATACCGAATAAAAAATGCTTTAAAAAAGAGAAAGGATATTGGGCGACATAGTGGAAGGCCAGTCTTCTCCAGTATGGATCTTTCTGGAATTCATTCATCCTCTGTGGATCTTTGCCATCTCGGATCATAAGCTGGTCCGCCTCCTTGAGGAGGGCCTTTCGAACATCCCCAAAGGGTTGCCCCCTTCGCTCGATCTCCATGGGTTGAACATATAGGATAACCAGATCATAGCTCCCTACCGTTGACAAAGAAGGTGTACCGAAACGGACCAGATTTCTTATCATCCAAGGGGAAAGGGTTAAAAGAAAAAAAAGAAAAAATAACATTATCAATCCTAACCCTTTCTTCATATCTTTCCTCAAAAAATAAAGGAGAAAGAAACAGATGATAAAAGGGATAAATTGGGCGACCGGTCTGACCAGGGTGGCCAGGCCGAAGGTCAGGGCGCACAGGGCGATCCAGACACTGCTCCTTTCCTTGAATTCTCTGGCTAAAGGCACGCTGAAAAAGATGGCCCCCAGGATGCATAGAAAAACAAAAAGGATATCACTTAGGAGGGTGATCGAGTACAAAATAAAAAATGGATCTACGGCATAAAAAAGAGAGGCATAAGAGGCTATCCGTTTTGTTAGAAATTTAGCGAGTAAGAAAAAGAGCAGGAGACAGGAGGCTGTATCGATCAGGATTTGGATTATGAGAACCGTCCAGGGTCTGGGCTGCCCCTGGGCAAAATAAATCAGACTGACGAACAAAGGATATAGAGGGGTTCTGAAGGTATCTGTAGGTCCATCCTTTTTATAGGCAAACTGATGGTCTTGGGCCATGGTGATGGCCAATTGGTGGTATTCCAAGGCATCCGCTTTAAGAATGATCCTGTCTCTAACCTGTTGATCCCAGGGTTTAACAGCCAGGAAGAAAATCAACCGGCAGACCAGACAGATCATCAAGATGACCAAGATGGCTTTTGAACGACCCATGTTAATTCTTCTCTTGTATTGCTTCCCTATGTGCAGGGCAAAAAGGAGAAAGACTTATTTCCCCCGCACGGTTATAAAAACCACCGAATGAGGCGGAATATTGCATCGCAGTTCCTGTTTCTGGATCGAAACCGGCAATCGGGAAACAGCATCTTCCTTTCTATCCAAAAAGGGGCTTCCGTTAGAATCATGATGGGTAAGCAAAACAGCCTCTGCCTGGCTGGAATGATGATTTAAAATATTCACCAGGCAAGGGACCTCCTTATGCCATGATCCATTGGCGATAACAAAAAAAAGGGTCTTTCCGTCTTTACTCATGGTGGTTAGGACCGGAGTTAAAGGGCCTGGAAATTCACCTGATTTGGTCAGCGGGTCCTCTCCTGAAACCGGAATATAGTATGGAGCTGTCCCCTTCATATCGAGAACCCAATCTCCCAAATGACGATTAAAATAATAATAAAGCCAATACAAAAGAGTCTTTTCCCCCGGGGTTTGATAAGAGAGGACGGCAAACCCGGGGGCATCCAGATTGGACAATAAATTCCAGGAGCCGGCACCTCGGAGGATCCCCTCCCGGGCATAATAGATCAAGCGCACGGCCCGATGAAGAAGCCCGAAGATGTTGGCGTTTCGGGCTACAAAGTCGGCCGCTTCATTGTTCGGTCCCCCACTGTGCATCCCCCATTCGGTATCCAATTGGTAGACCTCTTTCCCCGGATTATAGGACTTGATCAATTCATTGATACGAATTATTTTATCCAGAATTTTGAAGTTTTCAGTTAAGGCAACGGCTTCAAACTTTCGGCGGTGGGCCTGGGAGACGGCATAATAATGACCGGTCACAAAATCATAATATCCGGCAGCCTTACTCAGGAGATAGGTTCCCCATAAGGGGGTCTCGGAGATGGGGAGCCCGATTTGAGCATTAGGCTGCACCTGCCGGATGGCCTGACTGACCTTTTTAAAATGGTCCACAAAGTCGTCTGGAGAAGGATAGGCCACTTTTCGACCGGGCTTGAGAGCGGCATTTTCCGGTTCGTTGGCGATCTCCCAATAACGAAAGCCATATTTCTTTTGGACCGAATGGCGAACCCCTTTACCCCAGACTTCCGGGGCCAGTTTATATCGGGCATCCTGAGGTTCAAACTCAAGCACCGTTTGCCCTTGAGGGATTCCAACCCGTCGACAAAGTTCAGCGGTCTTATCAATCGCCTCTTCCAGACGGAAGGGCTCATCCCCCAAACCATATAGACGCGTCATGGGTAAATGAAGGGATTTGATGGCCTGCTCTATGGAAGGCGGAAGGGTATAGTCACCCTGGGCATTGAAAGGATGGCCGGTATGGCCGGCCACACGGTGAAAGGAGATTCCGCTGATCATAGAATTAACCGGCCTTAAGCGCTTATGTACGTCCAGGGTGATGGACAAGGAGCTGCCCGGCTGCAAACGATGCTGCAGCGGTTCATGGGGCAGGGTCCTCTCGTCGATCAGGCGCATTCCCTGAGAATAGTTGGTTGCCGTAACGGTAACTTCATCGACCCAAAGAGTTTTTTCTTCACGAGAATCGGTTGTGGCCTTAAAGGCCAGGAGGATAAAGGGACAGCGGTCGGCAAAAAAATCCAACCCCTCTTTGATTTCAAAGCGATATTGTCTCCATTGACCTTGAACTTCTATCGGGAAAAAACCAGGGGAGGGTGCATCCACAAAGGTCTTAAGGTTTTCATAAGCGTAAAAACCAAACAAGGAGGGACCAGGCTTGTCGGCTCGGGCAAAAAAAGTAACGGTGTAGCACTTTCCTTTTTTGGGCTCCAGGGCATGGTCCGGGGCGGTAACGATATAGGCGGTGCTTTCGGCCGGGTGATAAATGCGCAGGCAGCCCTTTCCGGCATAGGGATTGGTTCGGTCTAAGTTGAAATTGGCCGGATCTTGATAGCGGGCTGCCCCCCACATGGCCCAGCCGGGAGGTGGGTTCTGCAAAACAGGAGCCTCAAAATTGCCGTTATAGATCAGATTGCCGAAATCGGACGAAGTGTAAGTCTCCAAAAAGAGAAAAACGACAACTATAACCAAAGCCATTACCGTCCATCTCCATCGGCTTCCCACAGGTATTTTCCTTTCTCTGAAAATTACTTGATTCATCTCCAGGAAAGTTGGAGATGAGGCTCAGGATTCGATGGTTAACGGATTCCGGGATTCGAGTGAAAAATATAATATCTCAAAGGGTTATCGATATTAAAAGATCCATTTCAGGGTATTTATCCCCTACCGGGCATTTCAAGGAAATCAGACAGACCAGAAATAACATAGGTCATAAGTGGACAAAACGCAACAAAAATGCCGAGTTCGACCTCATTTTTTACCTATAAAATAGATTGCCGGAAAAAGCAGTTTTCCCACTCCCAAGCTGTCCAGAGCTTTAATCAGGCCGGCCCCTTTAGGGTACTGGGCCAGATAATAGGCCTTGGTGATTTCCTCTGTCTCAGGAAATACCTTTTCCAGTTCCATCCGTACTTCTGAAGAGTTAAAACCGGCATGGGCACCATATTCGTTTCTGAATCTTCCCCGCAGCCGATAATGCCAGTCTTCCAGATTCCAGATAATTTTATCCTGCCAGGAAGCCGTTTCACTTCCTATATAACCGATCCAACGTGAACGGTTGGGAGTCCCGATAAAACCGCCCCCGCCATCTGTGAGGACCCGGGCCATTTCCGACAAGGCCCTGGCATACTCGGGGATATGTTCCAAAGTATGGAAACAGTAGACCAGGTCAAAATATCGATCTGGAAAATCAAGCCTGGTTGCATCTCCTTGCCGAAGTTCTACCCGGGAAATGGCCTGAGGGTCAAAGGAGGAGGGGTTTGTATCGATTCCAATAACCTCTGTCTTAAATGCCTCAGAAAGCCGAACCGCTTCCAGACCCGTACCACAGCCCACAGCCAGGATACGACGGAAAGTAGTTCCTAAATATTGACGGAGTAAAGGGACCAGGATTTCTGTTTTTCTTTGTGGGGCCATATCAAGCCTCTGTTGATGTATACTGAAAACTCATCGCTTGACCTGCTCCACGCCGGTCATTGATTCCAATCGTCGAACGATTTTATCTTTTTCAGAACATAACACCAAAAAATTTACATATTGTCCGAGGGGATTTTTACCAGCCCAAAACTTGAAACTGACAGGATCATAAGAATCCGAAAATTCCGGTCGAAATACATTAAACGAAGGATCCGCCCCAAAACCCTGTCCTTCCGAAAAAATGACAATCGAAGGCTTTCTAAGCGCCAAATAGCAGTAATCATATAATAAATGTCCAGGGACGCCATTCTTGATCCTCTTCCCCCTCCGTGCAATATGCTCATCCGTCAGCCGAAGTATGTCAATCGTCGGACACTTGCTATAATACGACAATGCCCCATTAGCGAAAGTGGTAATGCAGGTAGCGGGCGGCAATGTCCGATTAAACCATTTTCCGATTTCCGAAAATCCTTCTATCTGATACTTACACAAATTGAATCGAGGCATCATATTCGGGTGTAAAAAAGAGATCGCATACAGCAGGCGCGCAGTACTTATGAATATGGCTAATCCACTCCGCGTTTCGCACTGTAATCTCGAATGAGAAACCAAACGCTGCCAGAAAAAACCGTAAGCACACAAACCAGAGGAATTACTGGCACGACAAAGCGCCAACCCGGCATCCAATCGCCACCGACAGCAACAATAAATCCAAAAAAAAATATCGTTGCCCCCAAAACAAGCCAACTGTCCTTCGATAGCCGTGATATCACCGGTCAGGAAGTAGGGATACTCGATTCCTTTCGGGCGATAAGGAGTTTTTTTTAACCAAGTCTTCGCGTTTTAAAATTCGATTGATCGTACTATCCGAGGGAGCGCAATGCCGAGTTTCTTGCTTTCCCAACGAAAAGCAGTAACGCCGCTTTGGCCATAAGAATCCTCCAGGTCGTTTCGTATAGAGATGATCAATTGACTGGC
Organism: uncultured Thermodesulfobacteriota bacterium; assembly: GCA_964627515.1. GTDB lineage: Bacteria > Desulfobacterota > RBG-13-43-22 > RBG-13-43-22 > RBG-13-43-22 > RBG-13-43-22. The sequence continues at coordinate 30,305 of CAZVHO010000010.1, forward strand.
ATCTGGGGCAGTTTGTTTGGTATGAGAAAGAGGGGCCTTAGAAAGATCTCGATACCAATGGTCGTCTCCAGACGATATCTTTTGAGCCATTTAAAAAACCATTTTGGGGTTTTTCCAAATTCTCGGTAAATGGAAATAGGTTCTTTCCCTTGAAGGTATTGTGCTATAGCCATCTTTCTCAAAGTTTCCTCATCCATCGGATCTCCTCCTGGCTTGGATTGGTTTGGGCCATTATATCGCATTTCCAATCCCAGGGTAACCTATGTCCTGACATTTGGCAAATAACGGAAGGGTGTTTCTTTTATTTCTTTCTTGGTTGTCTTCCTTGTCCAATCCCACCACTGGTCTTAACCCGACTGAGATTAATCAATATGCCTGACAGGTATGAATTTATAATGCCCCCCCCAAGATGAAAAACTTTGATCAGGCAAAAGTTCAAGGTGAGTTTTAAAATATAAATTAAAAAGGACTCTGAAGGAGTTCACCGGACTGATTGAGTCATATAAATACTGATGAACAGCCTGATTAGGAAAATAATAGGCATTTAAAATAGAAAATCTCTCTTTAATATCGGTTTTCCCCAAGTTTTTCCAATCCAACCGAGAGCCTGAACCATGATCCCCCTGAAGAATAATAACCGTTGGACGATGGGCCTGCTTTAGTATTTGATCCACGGTTTCCCGAATCTTTTTCGTCGCAAATACGGCTTGATTCTTATAACCCTTTAAATATTCCTCCTGTGTCCCTCCGGCTTCATAAAATGCGCTGCCATCCCACATGCATTGTGAAAAGCCTCGGTTATTGATCACTTCTTCCCCGTTGGGACCGAACACAAAGGGAGGATGAGGGATCAAGATATGGGCATAGATAAAGATCGGCGTTTTAATCTTTCTGCTAATTACCCCTAACTGATCGAACATGGAAAGGATTCTCTTTCGATGATTTTGAAAGGGATTAAGAGCCTTGATGTACTTATTCAAAATTAAATAAACCGGAGTTACTTCCAAAAGGGCATTTTGAAATTCACTGAAACCGAATCGATTCTTTAGGGTAATATCAAAAGTGAGGAGTTCCAGGTCGTTTTGGTTGGGAAAGAGGCCAATCGATTTATATCCGAATCGCTTTAGAAACGAAACAACCTGATTGTTTTGTATCATTCTAATTAAAGGATAATGGTCGTCGGTTTGGCCATGGAAGAAATCCTGTTGGTTTAGATATTTCATATTCAGAGATGAGGCCAGAGACAGGAGAGTCTGACCATAGTTTGAACTACTTTCATAAGCCACAAAAAAACCTTTTTGATTTAAATAATCCAGAAAACTCCTGTTATCAAATTGAAAGACCTCTTTTAATACATCCGATCTGGCATACCCATCGAGGATAATATAATAAATATTGGGAAGGTTTTCCCGTTCTTTCGAATTCATATTATGGGTCGAAATCTCTTTCCCGGCTTGGATATCAGAAAAGACAAACCCTTTCTTGCTCTGTCGAAGGCCGATAGTCAATAAAACGAAAAGGACAAGAAAGGCCGAGAAGAGATTCAGAAAAGTTGTTAGGTTCGGAGGGCTTTTATCGGCTTTCATTATGGAACAGATCCCTATAATAAAAAGTATTCCCCAGATGAGGGAAAATAATGTTCTGGGACCTATGAATGATCCAGCGAGTTGATATAACTGGGGGACCACTATCTTAAAGAAATATCCAAAAGAAAAGAAAAAGAATAAGGATAGGGAGACGATCAGCCCCCCTTTTTGCGTATTCTTAAACACCCGGGCCAAGAGATACCAAAGAACAGAGGCAGAAAGAAGTATGAACAAGAGAGGCAGAAAGAAATCTTTCATTGAAATAGAGTTCATGTTGTTGGAATAGAGGAAGAGGATGGGATAGACGGCAAAAAGGATGGGATGAATGATGATGGTCCGTTTCACCATCAGTTTAAACCTTCTTTATTCGCCATTAAATAGAGAGTCCTTTCAGAATCTCGAATTTTTACTGAGGCCTTAATCTCAAAATACTTCCCGAACTCACCTTCAAAAGAAGCTTGATTATAGTCAGGGAAGATATCCTTTCGGCTGGAAAGGAGCCGTTGAGCATAAGAGTCCTCCTTGGGAATGAACTCGACAATTAACCCCCTACAGATTTCAGAAAAGAACCCGGCGACCTTAGCCAGGGGTATATTATTGGAAATAGCCAAATGATGGATTAATGATAGAGCGATGACCGTATCTGCCGGACCCCGTTCCAATAAGGACATCCTTTCCTGGTTTTCCCAACCAATACCAGGACTAGGATTAGTCAAATCAAGGATGAGCGGCAAGATAGTGGATTCCTGATCTTCACGGCATTTCAAATAATTTTTTTCTACCGCGGCGGGATCCATATCGAATGAAACAGTAAAGGCTCCCTTCCGGGCCGAAAGACGGCTGAAAAGGCCAGTATTCGCCCCCAGGTCCCAGACCCTATCGGGTCTGATTATATCCAGAAATTGACCAACCAGTTCCTGCTTATGTTGAAAACCCGCGTCGGTGTAATTGGTCCTGTCATAGTAATCCACCCATTCGGTTCCAGATGGATTCCATCTCAATTTTTTTACGGTTGACTCCAAACTATCGAGAATCCCCAGAAAGCCTTGACGGCTCACCCGTTTAGCCTTGTTTACCATAGGTCTTGGAGAAAGATATTTGCGGCCCTTGGCATGCATATGAATATGCGTGAACAAAGAAAACTTAAAGATAGTCTTCCAAGGAAGAAAAATACTGGCCAATTCTATAGGGATACCATCTAAATCAATTTTGAGCCATTGATTGAATCGAATATCTTTATAGGCCATCAAAGCCAAAGGGGCGATGAACTGTTGGCAGAACTGTCTATAGGCAATCCAAGGCTCCCCTTCGCGAAACCTTTCAAAGGACAAGGTATCAATAAAAATCGGTTTTCCTTCTTTGAATTGGATATTAAAAGCGTTGGCATCCTTTAAAGTCATTTTAAAGTTAAAGGCGATTTTCTGAATTTTGAGGGTCGTTAAGGCGGCATCCTTTAATTGACTGAAGCACCATTCATAGGGATAAGATATAAAGGGTATAAACTCCGGCTTTAAAATCTTATATGCTATTTCTCTTCCAAGTAAGGAAGGAACCATTTCCTGATGGGAGACCAATAACCCGCTGTTGACCAAATTATCGTAAAGACCGGAGTGCATCAAATGGTCATAATCTTCCCCATAGGATCGATTTATCTGGCGATAGATCGATCCATTTTGGTTGAAAACAAATCCGCTTGGATCTCGAAAGGAACTCGGAATTGTTTGAATGAATGCCTTCATACTCTTTATTTATTTTTTTCTTTCGAGAAAAGATTGGTTAAGAAAATTTTTATTTTTTTCCAATAGGTCTTAACAGTAAAAAGAACACCAAATAGAGTTGCTATCAAGATCTGGAAAAAATAGCTGCCGCTTCCCAGATCGATATAAGAATAGGAATTACGGTACCCGATAAAAATAAAAATGGAAAGCAGCAAAATGACCCGAATACTTTTCTTCGTTAATTTCCTCACAACCATATCTCCTTGCCTAATTGATTATCAAAGGACCTAATTCTACCGGCAGGGACTCATTAAAAATATTATTAGATGACCCCGGAAACCCTGTCAATAAAAAGATTGAAGTGTTTTAAGTAGGTTCCAATCTGGACGGCGATTGAAGTCATTCATAGCCTGTTCGACCTGGGCTTTTAAATCTTTCCAGACAGATCAACCTGCCTTGGGATAAAGACATCAAACGATCTCCGTCCCGGACTTCTTTCAGACGCAAATTATAGCTATCGGGTTGACGAGGGACCAAATCAAAAAAACGGTCCGTCACAGGACCCTGGTTTAATGGGTAGACAAAAGAAAAAAAATATCCTTTGGAATTTGTTGTATTTATATTATAGCTATTCAATTCCTTGGTTACATTGATTCCGTCTTCGGGTCGGCACATATACAACCAAGAGATCATGATGAGTTTAGGCGGTTTAAAGGTGCCGAAAAGATCAACCGCATCCTGAATGTTAGAATGAATAACTGCCCCTTTCATCTCGCCGGGAACGCAAATCAAGTAAACTTTTCCCCTCTCCCCCTCATACTTTAGCAGATCTTGCACCGAATTTCGGGATATTTCCGCGGCCACCCTCCAATTACCATTGAACCGCTGTAAGGAGAAGATGAAAAATAGAAACAATCCTAAAAACATCCATACCCGATAGAATCTCTTGCTGACCAACTGTAATAGAACCATGGTTAAGAGAATGGAATAATAGGCCGAAGGGAAGTAAATTAAACGTTCATTAGCGGTATCTCTAATAGAAAGACCCACGCTAAGGGCCGGGATAAAGAGAATAACCGAGGCAAAAAATAAAAATAGGATCAGTCCGAACATTTCTCGATGGGATCGAATTCGCCTTAATCTTTGGGAAAACCTGGGGATAAGAAGCATCAAAAGTACTAACGAAAAGATTCCCATGACCATCCCAATCAGCATCGGGGCCTTAAAGGTGACCAGGGATTTAAGATAAATAAAAGTCTGAAAATCAACGGGGATGGGAGGGATAAAGGGCCTGGTCAGAAAAATAAGATAATCCTTGAGCACCTTGATAGGATTAATATTGAAATGGGCCCAGTTGCCGTAACCAAGAGTTGTTGTCCCTGAGGCCCAATATTTTACGGCCATATAAAGAATAAAGACCAAGAGAAAAAAGACGAATACCCAAAGACTTCTGAACAATCGTCCTTTAAACACCCTTAAGGAATACCATTCATAGCCCTCAAAGCAAAGGATGAGCAGGGGGAAGGTGATGACCGATTCCTTGGATAGCAAAGCTAAAAAGAAAAAAAGCATCGAAAGGGATAGGAGGGATCCCTTTCCCTTCTTTTTGAAAAACAGATAGACCCAAAAAGAGGAAAGACAAAAAAGCGTAGCTATTAGATCGGTCCTCCCAGAAATCCATGTAACAGACTCGGTGTGGCAGGGCAACCACAAGAATATGATTCCAGAGAGCAGAGCCAAAGACCATCGATTGATCGGGGGAAAATTAATTCGGGATAGCAGTGAAAGACTTATAAAAAAAACCAGCAGAGAATTGAGGGCATGGAAAATAAGATTGGTCGTATGATATCCCGTCGGATTAAGGCCCCAGAGCCGATAATCCATAAAAATGCTTAAGGTGACCAAAGGTCGAAAGAAACCTTGGACCGCCCCGGCCCTCCAGGTGGAAAATGGTCCCCCATCTCTCACCCCTTTGATCAGTTCGAAATCATCGGCTAAAAAGAAAGTCTGAAGGACATTGTAATAGGCCAAGAAGTCCAACAAGACAAAAAGGAATAGAAATGCCGGATAAAGAAAGAACTTTCTTTTAAAGAAGGTTTCCGGAGATTTCATCGGTGTATTTTTAAATCCTTAACGAGACGGCTCCGAGCTATATACAGCCTCAAGGCTTTCGGCAAAGGTATATCCGGGCCGCCACCCGGTCTTAAAAATTAAGTCCGGATCGCCCACATAATGATCTCCTGAAGTCCTTCCTTCATTGATCACATGAACTTTCCCGTCCAATCCGGCCAGGACGAGAAGCTGATCGGCCAGTTCCTTGATAGGCCGTCCTATCCCGGAACAGATATTGTAGATCCTGCCAATCTCCCCCATCTCCATCAATTTAATATAGGCAGAAACGGCATCACGGACATCCAGAAAATCCCTGACTGAACGGATTCCCAAAACCGGCAAGGTCTTTTCCTCGGCTGATAGATCTTTGATGCGTTTGGTCAGGTCCCGGGCCACCAGGCCGGAAGGCAGCCGCGGCCCCAGGAGATTAAAGGGGCGAGCGATAATCACCCGAACGCCCCGCACCCGATAAAAATGCAGGGCGATATCGGTCTGAAGTTTTTTGGATAAGCCATAACTTCCGGCCGGAAGACAAGGGGTATCTTCCCGAAGCAGGTCCATTTCAGGATGGGGACCGTACTCTGCGGCCGAACCGATGATCAAAACCTTACTCCAGGGACAAATTCGAGACACCCCTTCCAGTATATTCACCGTGGTAACCACATTAACCCGAACCAGATCCGGGGTATTTTCCCCCCGGATTTGACCGACCAGATGATAAATATAGTCGGGTTGGACCACCTGGAGGAGTTCTTCCACCTTCGGTGTATCTCTGAGATCCACCGGCAGGTATCTTGGACCAGGCCCGAACAGGGATTGACCCACTCCGACGATGGAGGTCAGACCTTTTTCCTCCAGGGCCGCCAACAAATGGCGTCCGGTGAATCCATTGATTCCGGTAATCAGGATGGATGCGGTTGTCACTTGAATCCTCCGGGGAGAAATTGATCTAACCGCTCCTGGACCAATTGCTGGGCCATGGCGAAATCTTCGACCCGCCCGATGTCGTACCATTCACAGGGCTCACTGTAACAATAAATCCTCTCCCCCTTGTCTTTCAGGAGCAGCATCAATTCCGGGATGTCAATATGGTCTTCGGCCTTCAGATATTCCAATACCTTTTTATTGAAGACATTGATTCCCATGCTGACCATGTAGGTCTTAATGGGTTTTTCCACATAATCCAGCAGGGTGCCCTGTTCGTCGATTTCCAAAACACCCAGATCGATCTTGACTTGTTTCTCAAAAGAAGCGATGGTCGCCAGGGGCTTTTGGCTTTTATGAGCTGAAAAAAGGGCTTGGTAATTAAGGGTGGTCAGAATATCACCATTCATGACCAGAAAATCATCTTCCTCCGGGTTAAAAAGGGAGATGGCCCCGGCTGTCCCCAGGGGGTGATCTTCCCACTGGTAGTCGATCTTCACCCCCAGCCGGCTGCCGTCGCCAAAATAGGCCTGAAGCAGGGTTCCCAGATAGCTGACGGCCAGGGTAACATGGTCGATACCGTAATACTGTAACTGACGGATGATCAACTCGAGAATCGGCATTTGCCCCACCGGCATCAATGGTTTAGGTAAGATGGCCGTATAAGGGCTGAGACGGGTTCCCAACCCTCCGGCCAGTATCAACGCTTCCATGATTAGAGTCTCCTTTTAGAATTAATCAGACCACATAGGTCCCGACCGACTCCCCTTTGAAATGCTCTTTGAACCAGTCGATAGTCCGGGATAATCCCTGTTCCAACCCGACCTCCGGCTGCCAGGCCATGACCTCTTTAGCCAGGGTGTTGTTGCAAATCAGGGTGAATACCTCACTTCGTTCGGGGCGCAGCCGCTCCTCCTCCTGCTGAACCTCCAAAGAAAGGTTAAGCAATTCCCCGACGATCTGGACCAATTCCCCGATGGTCACTCCCCGCCCCGACCCGCAGTTAACCGTCTTGCCTAAGGTCTCTTGACTTAGGGCCGAGGCCATAAAGGCCCGAACCGTATCGCTCACGTAGGTCAAATCTCGAATCGGCAACAGACTCCCCAGACGGATCGAGGTCCCGGCCAGGGCCTGGGTAAGGATAGTTGGAATGACCGCCCGAATGGATTGGCGGGGCCCAAAAGTATTAAAAGGCCGGAGGATGGTTACCGGAAGATCGAAAGAACGATAATAACTTTCGGCCAGTTTATCCGCGGCGATTTTGGTCGCCGAATAGGGGGATTGCGCCTGTAAAGGGTGCTCTTCGTCAATAGGAGTATAGCGGGCCGTTCCATAGACCTCACTGGTCGAGGTCTGGATCAGACGCCGCACCGGATGGCGACGGCAGGCCTCTAAAACGTTCAGACAACCCTGGATATTGGTCTCCACGTAGGACATGGGGGCCTGGTACGAATAGGGTATGGCAATCAAGGCGGCCAGATTAAAAACATAATCGGCCCCGGATATCATCTTTTCAACAAAGGAAGGATCCCGGATATCTCCGGCCATAACCGTTAACCGCGGATGGAGATCATTCCGATAGGGTTCCAAAAACCCCCAATAATTATGTGAACTGTAACGGACCAAGGCATTGACCCTGGCCCCGGATTCAAGAAGGGCCTCGGTCAAATGACTCCCGATGAATCCACCGGCCCCGGTAACCACCACCACTTGATCCTTATAATCCATATTAATAAATTCCCTTCTTTTGCCTTCCACTCAATCCATTTTATCTAACCCGACCTTTTTCAGACCCTACCCGAGTGGAAGGCGGATAGATGATTTGGTATCCTCTGGTAGACAAAAATTGTCTTTCCTTATTATAAGGCATAGACCCAAAGACCCAATAGGTGTGCCTTTTATCTTCTTTTCCCAGGTTTTCCGGAAAGACAATCCCATTTTTATCTAATTCCTTTTTTCGCTCCTGATAGGCCGGGAGTTTCAGGAGATACAAAATAGCCGGATGACGCCAGCCTGTTTCCACTTCGGTCTCCGGTGGATAAGGAAAGCGAATCAAAAAATCCGCGTCTTTTACATACTGCTCTGATCGCCGGATACTCTCCCAGGTGATGCCTTTACTCATCCAGTTCAAAGTCAATCCTCGCGGGGTTGGCTGAACGACCACAAATGAAATGATATTATTGAGGATAATCAACCCTGTCAATATATAACTGATATTGCCTTTCAACCATCGTGAGACAAAAAGAACAAAGAAGGGTAAAACCGGAATGAGATAGGCCGGTTTTTCCGGTCGGTAAAGAAAAAGAAGGGTAAATATGCCTGCCGTTAAAGCCAAAAATGATAATTCCCAATTCCAAGAGGGAATTTGTTTCCGTCTCCAAATGATCATTCCCAGTAAAAACAGGGTCCCCGGTAAACCGAAGATCTGCTGCAGAAAATAGTAACCGCTTCTAAAATAATCACGGGGGATAACGACATTTTCTTTTAATAAACCCAGAAATTCCAGATTCAAAAATAGATAGATCGCAGCCATCGCAATGATGGATACAATCAATAAAACAGTGGTACGCATTGCTTCCTTTTTCGGAAATACTTGTGGATTCCATACCAGGCAGATCAGAAAAGAGAAGAGAAAAATGGCCGAAGTAAGCCGGCTCCCTATGGCCAAGATAAAAAAAAGAACGGCCCGATTGGGTTTCACTTGGAGGATAAACCAATAAGCCATCAGGACGAAGGTCATGGCCCACAAATTATCCATTGAGGAAGCGGCATTGATAAAGATAACCGGGATAAAATAGAGGAGCAATACCGGGACGATAGGTTGAGAGATATTGTGGAATCGAGCGATCTTAAAAAAAGTGGTCATCCCCCACAAGGCTATCACCAGAGTTACTAAATTAGTATAGACCCAAAGCCTTTCCGGAGAAACAACCATGGCCAGAAACCCAAAAGCCAATTCGACCACCGGAAACCCCGGAATCCTATTGGGTGAGTAACCCAGCCCTTCACCGATCTTCAGGGCATTCAACCCGTTTCTCCAGGCATCGGGTTCACCGAATCCGATGCCCAGGAAGGGGAGATGGAAAAGGAGGTAAAGGAAGATAACAACCGATAAGGACCATTGGTCGGACCAGAGTTTCTTTTCTTTTATTTGGTTCATGAAACAATCCTTTCCCAAAATCCCAATAGGGCTTCAGGTCTTAGACCTTGTGGATCTAAACCTTGACGGCTCTTTCAACAGACAACCTTGTAAAAGTCCCCGAGGTTAAACGGATGACTTTCGGCTTGTTGCGAGTCGATTCGATTATAACTCACAATCTCGTTAAAATTGATGGGCTTTTTATAAGTCCGTCACAACTCATGGTCTTCTCAATACGGTTTGAAGTATTTTCATCTTTTGAGTGGCCATTTCTCCCACCAAGGTTGAAGCGGGGACCTTTTCTCCGAAAGAAAAGGAACACCAACCCCAGATAGGGTCCTCCTGACCGCAGTGCAAAGAAACTTGAAGGCAATTATCCAGTTCCAAAAAAAGAATCGGTTCATCGATGGATATCTCAAAAAGATGGGAGTGAAGAAGCCGGACCCGGCACTGTGGATGAAAATGGAACATTTGCCGGAGTGTGTGTGGCCCCTGGGTCTCCAGCCGGTCCAGGACGGTCCAGGATTGGCGGTGATGATCCCAAAGTATGGACCGTTCATGATGAACCGGAAAGGGCAACCGCTCATATCCCTGGTGAAAAGCCCGTATAGAAGCCCTGTCCGGCTCGATTGAAATCTCTTTGATCCCCGTATCCGGTTTGGTCAGCCACATGAAAGGACCGCCGGACTGTCCTTGATCGAGCCCGTCGATTTCAATGGTATTATGGGCCCGGGTTCCTCTGAAATAATTACGCCAAGCCCCCCCATCATGATAAAGGTAGGTACCGGGATCAATCAGTACCTGTCTTCCCCCCAGACTCAAGGTAAAGGAAAGGGCATCGGCATGCGCATGGGCAGCGATAGAAAGAAATCCAAAAGGTCCGGCATCCAGAGACAGCACGGCCTCATCGGACCCTCTTCCTTTTCTTAAAACAACCTGTCCTCCATCGGGAAAAACTCGAGAACCCTGTTCGGTAAGATCTTCCTTTACTTCTTCATATCCTTCAAGGTCTTCTTTTTTACATAACCAGAAATTCCGTTCGTCCAGCCTCCCCCCCCGGAGTTTAAAATCCCCCCGCTTAAACCAGGTCGCCCCGGTGGTGAGCAAAGAGCGATAGGGGTCTAACAGGCCCGTATGGAGTTTACAAGCCATTCCATCCGAAGAATCTCCCAGATCAGGAAGGTGTCCCCCTTCGTCCATCTGGGCCATAATATATTCACAGATCTTTTCCAAACGATCCCACAGCACCCGGGGAATAGGCAAATTTTCCTTTCGGGCCAAGAGAAGGGCCAGCGTATAAAGATCAAAAATATAAAAGAGGTAGCGTGTACTCTGTTCCCGAGGGACCCCATCCGGAAAAACTTGAATTTCAATTTCCTGGCAAAGGATCTTCCAGCCCTTCTCCCGCCATCTTTTCGAACGCCGGAGGCCCGGGAGCAGCGATCCTACCCAGAAAAGACCCAGGGCCTCTCCGATCCGATGATTATTGGCAGAAGAATATTTAGATAGATTTTTTTCTATGAAGTAGGTTTGCCAATAAATTGAAGTCAAGATCTTCTGCCGCAATTCCTGGGGCAATAAAGAGGACAGGTCATCGGTTGATCTTTCCTGATCCGAAATAAAAAATAATCCCCAAAGCCAACTGATCATTCGGAGCCCGTTTTCCATGGGGCTGAACCAGTTTATCCCGATCCCGATGGGGTTTTGATCAATCCAGGATTCCAGATGGGTCAGGAGGATTTGCGCAAACCGTTTGTCGTGGGTTAAATAATAAGCCTTTCCCAAATCATAGAAGTAGAATTGGCGGTTTACTTCCCAAACATTGAGCAGCCGGCCGTAGCGAAGATCGTTATGATTCAGGTAGCCAAAAAAAATTTTGGGCCAGGGATCAGGGTTTTGGGGATCCCGGTGCCAATCCGGAACACCTTCACCGACATCATAGATCCCATTAAAAACCGGGATTTTCCCCTTAACCAGGGTTTCCCCCCCTTTTATTACCTGATCCAGAGAGAAATACCTTTCATACCGGGCACGAAATTCCGGATCCAGACGTATGGGGAAAAGATCAGGCAATTCTCCCAGCAAATCTCTTCGGGGTTTAGAACGGTCTCTTGATGCAAGAATAAATTTTCTTCCGGTCAAAGGCAGAAGGATCTCCCAGATCTTGACCCGAATTTTCCGGTAAAGCCGAAGCCCTATTTCCGGAAAAGGCATTAAGCGGAGTCGGTTGAAGATCCAGGGGCTCATTGGTTTATAGATGCTTAAGCTTCGTATGCGTTCGAGATAAAGGGTTTATCAAGTATCCAGCATCAAGTATTAAATTAGGACGCCAATTTTCGCCGATATCCGCAGATAACTATTCTTTATATTAAAAATCTTGGCAATCTGCATCGATCTGCGTCCAAAAAAGGAAATTCCTATACCATCAAGTTGTTAAATAAGTTTTCATAAGCTGTTATCAAATTTTGTTTCTGGACTCCCCAATGCAGAGATTCATGTATCCTTTTCTTTCCTATCAATCCCCGCCGCTTGGCTTCTTCAGGATGATCCAACAGGTACAAGATCTTTTCAGCAAAATCTTTTTGGTCATCCGGTCGGGCATATAAGGAGGCCTCTTGGGCGGTATACCGGCCTTCGATCACCTCGGTTTGAACAATCGCTTTTCCCAGGGCCATATATTCCATGATCTTTCGCATGGTCGACCTATTGGAGGCCTCGTTAAACAAATCGGGATTGACACAGACATCACAATTCCCCAAACAGTTAAAAAGGATTTCATCGGAAACCCTGCCGGTAAAATGGAAGAAATCCTCCAGTCCTTCTTTTTTAACCAATTCTTGTATAAAGGGCACCTGGGTCCCTCCTCCGACGATCATAAACAGGATATCCTGCCGTCGAAAACCCTGAACAATCTCTTTGACCACCTGAACCAGATAATCCAAGCCTTCCTGTTTTTCAATGACGCCGACATACCCGACCATAAAGCGTTTCCCCTTTTTAAGGGAATCGTCTCTTTTAACCTCCGAAGGGATCCGGGACAAATCCGGCCCGGTTCGGACCACAGAAACCTTCCGAGGGTCCACTTGGCCTCGCTCGATGGCCAGATCACGATAGGACTCATTGGTAGCAATAACCAGATCAGCGGCCCAATAACTGACTCGTTCCCAGAAGACCAGGGCCTTATACAGAATCCCTTTTTTGCCGAATTTGGCCTCCATAACCTCCGGGCAGATATCGTGCTGATCATAAACAAACCGAACCCCGAGCCATTTATAAGCTAAACCGATCAAACAAAGGAGATCCGGGGGGTTGGCCACATGAATGACCTCGAATCGCATCTTGCGAAATATCTTCAGGCTGTAAAAGAATTCCCAAAAAAGGGACAGCCCATATTCCAATAGGTATTCCACAGCCCTCCCGGCTTCGATGGGAAAGGGGTGACGATAAATGTGAATCCCCTTTAGAAATTCGTAAGGGGCTTCATAACCCTTCCCCCGCGGGCAGATAATGGCCACTTCCATGCCTTCTTCTTTAAGGGCCTGGGCTTCCACCCAGGGACGCGTATCGAAAGGGACCGGGAGATTTTCAACAATAAAAAGGACCCGGCGACCCGATAACAGCGATTGCGGATTGCGGATTGCGGATTGCGGAGTTCCGGTAGAAGAGTTCGGAGTGTGGAGTTCTGAGTTCGGAGTAATTGAAGTCAAAGTCAATACCTAACCTTAAAAAATAAATCGCTTTGATAATCTTTCTCTCGCCCGCTCCCTTTGGTCGCTTGAGCGCACAGAGATCGCTGAGTTGAATTTAATATTTGTTCTGATTTCCTGAGAGGGGAAATCAGAACAACCCTCTGGGCCAATGGCCTTATTACTGCCGCTCGTCAGGCAATGGTAACTCTTCAATTTGAGTCTTCTCCCGCCATTCTTTGCGGGATCTGAATTTCAAAAAATGAAAAATTTTGGCATAATGGGTGTTGTTGATAATCATAATTTGATAGTGTTTTCGGCCCAGATTGGTCCATCGCCATTTATATTCATGCCCCCCCTGGAGAAGGTCGTATTCTTTTAACCCGAGATCGATGGAATCCTGGATAAGCCGATACATGATACCCGTACCCGGGGCAAAGGAAGCATAAGTCTGATCATAGGAACCGGTATAGGCAAAGTTTTTTTCCTTATAGCGAAAATGATATTCGTAGGCTATCGGGACTTCATTTAATTCCAGGGTGGCGAAATCGAGCCATTTCCTATGGGATAAGGCCCTGGCCGCATCTTTGAGGAATTCCCGGGTTATCGGGTTGGTAAAAAGAGTTTTACCTTCCAGAACCTTATGACTTTTTTCATCCACCAAAGCAGCCGTTTCTATCAACTTCTCTATATTCTCATGGGTGATCGAACGGGAAAAGGTGATCTTCCCCATATCCTGGAGTCTTCGGGCCGATTTCCGGATTTCTTTTCTAAAAGATCCGTCCCGTTTTTCCATCATCCGGCCCAGCTCTTGGTTGAGCACAATATAAGGACAAACGGATTGTTCCCAGCATTCAAACAATAACCCCCTTTTTCGTGCACAATGCCGCAACATCCCGATGGAATCCGATTTTTCAGGTATCTGCTCCAGATGAATCACATCCCAGTTACGAAAATCTTCAGCAAAAAATTCCACTAAGGCATCGACGACTTTCCCTTTGTCCTTTCCGACAATCAGATCGGCGCGATCGGAATGCCCCTGACCCACCAAAGAAATTTTCCGCAACGGATAGAATTTTATGGTTTCATGATAAGTCATCAAGGGAATAATCCCTGCCAGTTGACTCCCGTCTTTAAAGACCATCCCCATCAGTTTCTTGTCTTTCTGGAAATGTTTCCAACAGGTGGAGAGCCATTCATAGGTTAAAAAAGGAGAATCCGCCGGCAAATCATCCAGTAATTTCTCCCATTCCTCTTGATAATTCTCAAAGTCCTTAAAATCTTCCAGGATATTTTTAATCATTGGTTCTCTCCCAGGAGTTCCCGATAAAGGCTTCTTAATTTTTCGACATAGACAGGTATATCATATTGTTCCCTGATTTTTTGAATATTTTTTTCGGCCATCTCACTCCGGCGGAGCGGATCAGCCAGCAAGGTAGACAGGGCCTCAACAAGGGCCTTCCGGTCTCCTGGCTCAATCAAAATCCCATTTTCCCCTTCTTGAATAAGCTCCGGAATCCCTCCCACCCGGGTGCTGACAATAGGAAGGCCACAAGCCATGGCCTCCAAAATGACCATGGGCAACCCTTCATAGTAAGACGGGAGGACAAATAGATGGGACTGGTGGTATAATTTTGTTAACTGTTCAGGATCAACCCAGCCCAGGAGTTGGACCGATTCTTCGATGCCAGAGCTTCGCATTAAGGCCCGGATCCTTTTAAAATCCCCGGAACCGGCCAGAAGAACCTTTATAGTCGGGTCCTTTTCAACCAGTTCGGGAATGATGGAAAGGAGATCCATTATCCCTTTGTTTTCGGTCAACAGGCCGGCAAAGAGGACGGAGGGTTCCCTGGATTTGGAAAATTTGGATCCCTCCTGTTGATAATAGGCCAAAGGGACGGCATTCTCTATAACCCTCAGCCTGGAGGCCGGAGCAATTTGAGAGAAAAAGGCGGTCCAATGGGGAGAGAGTACCACTATGCGATCTGACAGGGACAAGACCCATCGAATTAAGGATTTTTGCCAACCCGGTCCGGAATAATAAAATTGATCGAATTTCCCGCTGTGGCAATGAAAAATAATTTTTTTTCTCCAAGTTCGGGCCAGACACACAAATAGCATCTTCCGATAAAAACTGGCATCTTTGGAACCATGGACATGGACCAGGGGTGAACGAAAAACCAGCAATTTATACCAAAAAATAAAAAAAGCCCGGACCGCCACAGCTAACTTCAGAAACCAGGAACCGTCGACCATCGTTGCGATATATTCTATCCTATATTCCTTGATAATATCAGAAGAAAGGATATTCCGAACACAGCCGGAAACCCCCCCTTTCACCTTATAAGGATGGGCACCAATCATCAAAATCGGCTTCGGGAAAGGGCTCATCCTATAACCCCTTTTGCCGGAGGAGTGTAAGTAAAAGGTCTTCCATTCTCTGTATCATCAGGTCCAGGGTAAAAGAAGCCTTTACCCTCTTAAATCCCTCCTCCCCGAGTCGCCGGGCCAAACCGGGTTGGGAAAGAAGTTGAAGAAGGCGGTCGGCCAGGGCCTCGGCATCGCCGGGGGGAAAGAGCAATCCTTCAATGCCATGGGTGATCAATTCGGGGATACCCCCGATGTCCGGCGCTATCACCGGCTTTCCTAAGGCCATGTATTCCAAAATAGCCAAGGGGAAAGTTTCCATTTCGGAAGTCAGGGTCCCCACATCGAAACACCCGATCAGATCCGGTATATCCTTTCGATCGCCTAAAAAATGGACCACCCCGTCCAGGCCAAGGTCCAGACAAACCTTTTCCAGGCTCTTCCGTTCGGGGCCATCCCCGACCAAAAGAAAGGCGACCTCTTTTTGTTTTTCCACCACCCTCTTTACGGCCTGAAGCAACAGGCCATGACCTTTAACCGGCCGCAGGTTGGCCACCTGTCCGACGATCGATATCCTTTTACCCAGTCCAAGCGCCTCTCTGACTTCTTCCGGTGTCTTCTTGGGTTGGAAATGCGCCAAATCGATTCCATTAGGAATGACGACCATCTTCGGGGACGGGATGCCTTCATTCTCGATCAGGTAGCGTCCCTGGTTCTCTGAAACCGCCATAAATCGGTCGGTAATAGGGGTCAGGGCTTTGTTCAAAGGGCCCAGGATGCTCTCCCGTTGTCCTTCATTACCCATAAAATGGATGGAGGCCAGTATAACCGGAACGCCGGCCATTTTAGCAGTCAAACGTCCCCAGAACATCTTATCCCCCGTACTATGGACCCAAAGGACCTGGGCCTTTTCCTGGCGAATAATGGTCAAGAGACGGAAAAAGACCCGAAGATCGTACTTGTTTTTAAGCAACCGGCTGTAGACCGGTATTTGCCAGGAAGAAAGCTCATCGGCCAGAGGACCCGGCTCTTTGAGACAAACGACTACCGGTTGAAACAAATCCCGGTTCAACCGCTTAAGGATCTGAACCAGCAACCTTTCCGCCCCCCCTGTAGTTAAGGAGGTCACCACGAAGAGGATCTTATAGGTCATGATTTCTCACTCGCTGAAGGTTCCCTTTGGAAGCCCCCTGGATTGGGCCTTTCGAATGAGTTCTTCATAAAGGTCCTGCCATCGGTGGATATAGGCATCCAAAGAATAGAATCTGGAGGCCCGTTCTTTTCCCTTCTTCCCGACCCTTTCCCGCAGCCCCGGATCCTGGATAAATCGATCCAGGGCCTTTTCCAATTCCTCCCAATCGTCCAGGGCGACCAGGACCCCTCCCTCTCCTTCCAATAATTCCTGTATCCCGGGAACGGCCGTGGCAGCGACCGGTACCGAAGCGGCCATAGCCTCCAAAATGGCCAGGGGAAGACCTTCCCAACGGGAGGTGCTGACAAAGATGGAGGTTTCGGCCAGGACATCAGCCACGCTGGGCATCCTGCCAAGAAAATGGACCGTTTGATCGAGCCCAAGCTCCCTCCTCAAAGCCAAAAGAGGCTCCCGCATAGGGCCTTCCCCGACGACTGCTAAGCGCAGGTCGGGATACTTTTTGGATAATCCCTGGAAAGCCTTCAGGAGCATGGCCTGATTTTTAACCGGACTTAACCTGCCTATTACTGTGATTAACAAGGCATCCGGATCCATACCGATCTTTTTCTTTATCGCGCCTTCCGAAGGGATCCTCTCAAACTGGTTTAAATCAATGCCCTGTGGGATGACTCGAATCCAAGGAGCATATTCCGGGAAAATCTTCAGGAGCTTTTTTTCTACGGCCTGGGAATTGGCTACTATCGTCTGGGGAATCCTGCAAAGAAAACGGGTCAGTCCTATTCTCAGCCAGGACCGTATGCTTCGGCCTTGTCTTTCGGGCAAAAAGTTACTGGTCAGAAAAGTATAAATCAAACCGGGGACACCGGCCCATTTACCGGCTATCAAAGCCAGGTATTCGCTGGCGGGCAGATAGGTTTGGACAATTGCCGGGCGATCCCTTTTAAAAAGGCGATATAAATCCCAAAGGGTTGCCAGCACATCCCAGAGGAATAAAGGAAAGAGGAGGATCGACCGAAGCGAGCGATTAAGGATCTTAACCGGAATACCCGCTTTCACCAAATCCTCTTCCAAGGGTCCGCCCTCTCTGGTGCAGATTACCAGGGGGGAAAAGCGGCTTCGATCAAGGTTTTTTACCAAAAGACAAAGGGAAGTTTCCGCTCCTCCGGTTCGTAAGGTATTGGTTATGTGAAAAACTTTTATGGGAGGGGAAAATCTATTCCAAACCATGAAAATCCTCAGTTCAATTCTTTATAGCCTGGGCCAGGAGATCTTCGACCTTCCGGCTTTTCCATTTAAAACCAGCCACCTCAATAAATCGTATCGATTCCAGCCTTCTGAAACCGCAATCTTCAACGACTCGGGTGGAAGCGACGTTTTTGGGAGGGATATGGCAGAAGGTGTAACGCAACCCCTCCTCGGCGCACATCCTTAAGACGGTAGCGACAAGAACCTTCCCTATCCCTTTTCCCCGTAACGGTTCATCCACTTCGTACTCGTAAATAAAGCTGGCACCATTCGGGAGGGACAGGATCGTATGGGTGTCATAAAGAAAGACCTTTCTGAAACCCAATTTACAGAACCCTTTCACTTCCTGGTCGGCTATAAGTCCCAAAAACCAATGTCCGTTCTCCATCCCGACTCTATATTCTTCTGCGGAAAGATATTTCTTCCCTTTCATGTATTCAATAATCGACTCCCGAGGTTCCTGACTAAGTTCGACCCGGAAAGGAAGATCAAAACGGGGCAAAGGCTCTTGGAGGTCCCGGCAAAACCACCAGGCTGAATGGGTCTGAAAAAGGTGCTCTTTCGCCCTATGGAATATCAGGGAAAGGCCGCCTTCCTGATAAGCCCTTTGCAACCTCGAAATCAATATCCCTCCGAAGAAAAAAAGTTATCCGCCCTTTGTTTTATTTCCCCTGCCACGTCATAACTAAACCCTCATGCCCCGCTGGGGCGGAGCACCACGAAACATGAAGATAGGTCCAAGGTACAGTGTCCAAGGTTTTTCACGCTTGAAACCTGCATCTTGCAACTTGAAACTTTATTTTCGTACTAAGGATTCCAAACCACTTGAAGCCGGCCCTGGGATGAACAAAAACCTTTAAAGACCATTTCAGTTCCCCCGTTCCGATCCAACACCTCTAATGTCCCTTCCCGGACTTCCGGTAACGCTCTGAAGCAGTTGGGACGGGACAGGCCAATCCGGCCCTCCACTTGATCTTTGCCTTCCATTTGAAGGGTCAATTCCCCTTCCTCATTTTGAACCATCCGGACCCGCACCAAAAAATCAGCCTTCAGGTTTATAGAGGGTTCGCCTTCCACCTGGAGGGACGTTTTCCCTGGACGGATTAGGCTCAAAGACCAGGCCCCCGGAGTATAGCTTTCCAATTGATAAGGCTGATCGGAGGAAATATAGCGATTGGCATAGGGCGGGATAAGATAATCCCGAAATCGTCCCGGATCCCCATCTGCTCCGGATGCAGCGGCCATAGCGATATTATAGGCTTCTCTGGCCGTAACATAATGTAACTGATAGGAGGGAGAGGCCTCACAAAAATTCTGTAACTGGCTATAAAGGTCAGACAACCCTTCTCCTAAGAGATACTCCAGATTCCCCTCATTGGTCCCGTGGGTATAGACTTTGACAAAAATCCAATCCGGGCGACCCGGGACATGAATTCCTCGAGAGATCCAAAAATGGATCCTCTCAGGGGTTATCGGTTGTTCTTCGGCCAGCAACCCGTCTTCAAAAGAAAAGTGCATTCCTTTCCGGAGGTATCCTAACGGCCCCTGGAAGATCAAGACCTTATCCTTATTAAGGGTTCCTCTTTTAAGGACTTCCCCTTTAAAATACGAAGGGCCTTGTCTGGAGTCCCCTTGAGGGAAATAGTGGCAATTGATCAAAGGAGGTTGGGTGGTACCTGGGGCCGGAAAGGTAAAATCGGCATAACAGCCAAGGTCCTTTAAAAGGTCCAATTCCCCCTTCAAACCGCAATCTTCCCAAAAACTGTTATCCAGGGCAAACATGCCATGAATAAATCCAAAAATTTTTTGTGGGGATTCTTCCGCGGTTATCAAGGCCCCAAATTTAGAAAAAAGGGCCTTTTGTTTTTCAATTAAATCAATGAAACCATCCTGGGTCCATTTCTTCCAATAATAGGGAATCCAGTCCTCCGGTCCATGGTGAATATGCAGTTCAATTTCTCCTAATCCCATAAAGCACAATTCAGAAAGGTTTTTCAGATGGCCCTCTTCCTCCCCGAAATAGAACCAGGTATATTGGGGGCTTTTGCCCTCACTATCTCTGAAACCCTGAATCGTTTCCGGGTAACGGGTCCTCCATTGTTCTACCCGTTCCAACTGCCGTTTGGGATACACATTCCCGTAAGACGGTTCAAAATGGTCGACTATTAAAAAAAGGACATGGGTCGGGTCTGGAACCGGTGTCGATTCCCTTTTTAAAAACTGCCCGGAGATCAGGTAAGGAAGCACCCATCTTCTTCGCCTCCAGAGGGAATAAACAATATCGATTAGTCTCATAAGAAAAAAACCATTTCTTCCCCAGTCCGGATCAGTGTCCTGGTGTTGAAAGCTCCCCTCCATAAAAGGACGGTGTTAAGGAATAAACCATTCCGGTTTTACCCCTGAAACCAAAGCATAAAATTTCCCCATCGAAATTAACCCGGCCGGACAGATGCGGGGCAGGGTATAAGGATCTTGATCATCTAATAAAACCGGTCTTTTCCCGGTAGCTAAGGCCGCCCGATACCCGCTTTGTTGCACATAAGCCCTGACCTCGGCACTGAATTCTCCTGCCGGATAGGCAAAGTACTGGACTTCATGGCCCAGGAGGGATTCCAATTCTATTTTCGAGGCCCGAATCTCTTTGTCCCATTCCTCTTTGGGAAGTTTGGGCAAACAGGGATGGGTGGCTGTGTGCCCCCCGATTTCAATTCCCTCGCGCAGGCAGGTCCTGGCCTGCTCCGGATTCAGGTAGACGTTCTTCAACTGACCTAAAGTTTCATCTTTCAAGGTTGGGAAAAGATCGGCCAGGACCCTCTTCAGTTCTCCCCGGCCGTAGCCAAAAAGGATTTGATTCAACTGGGCGACAAAATGCCTTCTATCCCCATCGGTTCGCAGGGAATAGGTGCGAACTGGTCCGGAAGGCCCCCGAAATTGAACCGCCTGTTTGGGGAAGTCCTGAACAGCCTGGGCCAGGAGATCCCAGAGAAGCGGGATACCACGGATCAAAGGATCGGTGCATACGAATATAGTGGGGAGGATGTTCAAGACCCGCATAATCGGCCAGGCATAGGTTAACACATCCCCATACCCATCATCAAAGGTAAGCACCATTTGAGGTTCCCGGGAAGAGGCTCGATAATTTTTCTTTCCCGGTGCCAAAAATTCCCCCAGGGGAACGATCACGCCCTTTTTTTTTATTAGATACAGTTGTCTTTCAAAAAGAGCGGGGGGGATACTTAAGTTCATAAAATCCCACCATGGATCGGGATGGATGCTGTGATAAAAAAAGATAATCCCTTTATAATCAGGCTTGGCCTTGAATCTTTCCAGAATGAAGAGAAGACCGGAGACATAAGCCAGGTTCCAAATGAAACCTTTTAGTCCCCTTGACAAAGGATTTGCCGTTTTAGCCCTCATAATGAGCCGATTTCCCCTTAAAAGTTTGAGACCAATGCGCAGATTTACCCTACCCTGTAAGAACCTAAGGGGTTATCTCCGATCAGGCTGGTAAAGGCTCTTGGTCAGGACCCTGCATCAATACCTTTCGTTGATAGAGTCCGACGATGGTGCCTATCCATAAAAAGATGAAGGCATTGGCCGACGGAAAGTATTGGGTTTGAATAAATGAGGCATTGACGATATACACAATCATTATGGCCCAGAAGGAAACCACCAGATCCCGGCTGATTATCCCTTCTTCCACGGATTGACGGTACAACAACCAACTGTACCGCAAGCTGAAAAAAAGGATAAGAATGAAAGGAAGAAGGCCAATGATCCCCACTTCGGAGGCCAATGAAAAAAAGAGGTTATGCTGAGAAGTGGCCGCGACATTGGTCCTTACACCCAGACCGGTCGCATAAAAGTTGGCCTCCCTTCCAAACCGTCCAAATCCGACCCCGAAAATTGGACGCTCCTTAAAAATGGCCTTGGTGGCTTCATAGAGGGCAATCCGGTCCTGAACCTCTGAGATCTGAACAACTCCTCCCGCCTCCCGTTCGGCGCCGGTAATATTCTGCCAATTTAAAAAAACATAAAGAAGTAAGAATATCAATGGGAAGACCAGAAAACGGGCGCGAAAAATCATACCCTTGGAAAAGATAAAAACAACCAACGGCGCCAAGAGGAAAGAAAGCCAGACCGCCCGAGTGTAAGTGTAAAATATGGCCGGAATGGACAGGAATAAGAACAGCAACATCAAAAACCTTAAGCCTTCATTGGTGATCCTCGATCTCAAGAAAAGGGTCAGGATAAAAAGAGAGGCCACAAACCAGCCGTTGATCGGAGCCAGACCAAACGGCCCTCGGGCCCGACCGTAATGAATACCGATCAGGGGATTGGTGATGTATTTGGGAAAGATCAGGCTGTTGATCTTGAAATGCTCCAGGTAGTTGGTAATGATCAGATAAATGAAGAGCAGAAAAAAACTCCAAAGCAGAATCCGGATCCTCTGCTCGGAATTGATCATGGTCTTGCCGAAATAATAAAAGAAAAAGGGATATAAAAAACCGCTCAGAAAGGCCGTAAAGGGCTGCAACTCATCGGCCCGGGCCGCCAGAAAACCGGTCAAGGACATAGAAACCAATAGAACCCCCAGCATCAATAACATCAAGTAGTCTATAGTGTTATTCGGTAATATCCCCCCCCGTCCCATCCAGATCTCATAAATAAAAACCGCCAACAGGACGACAAAAACCAATCGTTCCATATAAATATCCGGCACCCCGGTAATGGAGATCAAGAAGAATTCCTTGCCCAGGAAAATAGCGGCAAAAAGCCAGATCAGGAACCCAAAAGTAATATCCCCCCATAAAGTAAAAATGATAAAGAAGAGAGTCGCTATAGACACTCCGATGCCCAACAGATAGATTCCGGATAGACTATCCATGGTAATCTCCTATTTTTGTAGCTTGCAATTTTCCTAATCCAATGACCCTGTTGGCTCAGTATGATTTTCAGTAAAACCAAGGTGTTGTAAGTTCTTCATTTTTTCCTTTAACCGCCATAAGAAGGGGGACATCAGAAGAAGCAGCCCCCCCCCTTTTAAACTTACCGTAACCAGGTCGTTTCTCCAGTCCCCACTGAGGATCCAGAAATGATCCATCAGAATCAATAAAGGGACCACTAATAGAAAAGGGAAAAAAAGCCGTCTAGAATAAATCAACCATTCACCCGGTCGATTAAAAAGGACGGATAAGGTGAAAACCAGAAAGATCAATCCGCCTAATGCATTGGAGCCCATGGTGGCCAGGGCCACTCCCTCAATGCCCCATCCCTGTTTAACCAGGAGATAACCGGTTAAGTAGCTGATCCCAATTAAAATACACTCTACCTTGACAATAAAGGCTTGTCGGTTGACGGCTATAATAAAATTATAGGTCCCTCTTTGAAAGATAAAAAAAAAGGACCCCAGGACCATGATTCGAATACAGGTTAAAGAAGGAAGATACTTAGGAAGAAAGAAGGTGACCAAAAGTGGGAAGACGATATAAATCAGGCCCAGAATCAAAGGAAAAAATAAAGTCATCCCGGAGAGGGCCTCCAGCACCAACGGTCGAATCGCTTCGATATTCCCTTTCTCTCCGTAAAGCCGATAAATCCTTGGCTCTAAAACACCGTAGGTCCCGTTCATGATGATTAAAAGAAAACTTAAAACCGTCAAGGCCAGGGCGTAATAACCCAATTCCATACTTTCCAGGTAGACGATGATGATAAACCGGTCGACGCTATTGAAGACCGTTGCAAGGATTACCCCCGAAACCATGGGAAATCCGATCTTCAACAGGCGTTTTAGTTCTTGAAAATCCCATTGCCAGGCAATCCTATAGTGCCCTCCTCGAAAAATATAGCCGGCCTTAAGCATCGAAATCAATATCAAGGAGCCCAGTAGACCGTATAAACCCCAGGTTAAAATCATAAGCAACATAATGATAAACCCGGTCAGGGACGCAAAGATTTCCGTCCGGGCTAAAATATCAAACCGGCTATCGGTTCGGGCCACTTGATCAAAAAAGGTCTCAAAAGATAAAAAAAAGATCCAGACACAGATTAATCCCAGGGCGTAAAAAACCGAAGGCATTAGACGATTTCGGAGGAAAAAGGTGATCAGCAAAATGATCACCACCGAGCAGGAGGTCGTGAAAACATATTGGAAAAAAGCAGTATTTCGAATAAGACTGGCCCGGGCCAGATCCTTCCGCCCGTAGCAAAATGGGATCTCCCTCTTTAAGGCATCGAGGGTCCCGAGGTGAACGTGCAGTACATATTCGGGAATAAGTAATAAACTGTTATACAGGCCATATTGGGCGGGTCCGAGTAATTTCGGAATCAAAATACCGCGGATGGAAAGAAGAAATCGAGTAAAAAAGAGACTACTGGAATAAAGAGCGGCATCTCTGAGGAATTTCCTTTTTTTCAATGTATTACAGCTCCTTAAACACGAAAAGTCCTTTCCTTGATAAACAAGACAGGTAGTTCTATCATTCCTGAAAGGGCGCTGAGGAGAAAGGATTTTCTCCTCAGCATGAGGCTGGATCCGGCTATCGACGGGGGATAGATCCCAAAACAGGCAATTTGAGATATTGTTCCACATCCTCTGCGGATTTCAAGGTATGGTCGAAACGGTCGTTTAAAAAGGCCAGGCCCAACCCCAGCAAAATCCCCAGAAGCGCCCCGATTAAGATATTGAGCGGAATATTGGGACTGACCGGACCCTTAGGGACCTTGGCCCGATCGATAATTTCAATATTGGCCAGTTTATAGGTATCCATTGCCGCGGCGGTCTTGGCCTTTTGAATGTCCCGCATGAGGCTTTGATATTCTTCTTCAATGATTTCATAATTCCGATAGATCCTGGAATATTCGAGTTGTTTTTGTGCCAGCATCGTATAATGATCTACCGTTTCTTTCAGAGATTTAATCTTGGCATCAAGGGCCATCACGTCCACGGAACGACCGTCCAAGTCGGCATCCAATTCCTGTTTCAATATTTTTTTATTGGATTCGATCTCTTTGATCAGCATCATATTTCTCGGATACTGATCGGTATACTGGGACCTCAGATTGGACAATTGATTTTGTAATTTAGTAATATTGTCCTTAATGGAACTCAAGACGGGATTTTCCCTGATCAATTTATTGGGGACTGTCCCCTTGCGTAACAAGGCCCTCAATTGATTCAAATAGCTTTCTGTTTCCTTTAAGGCGGCTTTAGCATTAACGTAATTGGTATTATAGGTAATCAATTCGTTATTGGCGCCCTTGGTTTTAACCGTAGCAATTAAAAAAGCCAGATCAGGACCGGCCTTTCCTTCAAAATTTTTAACCAGTTCCTCGCCGGCCTTCATTTTGTCCAGGGTGGACTTAGAATGGCTTTCCAGGAACTCAATGGTTTGCTTGGAGGATTTACCTTTTAGTTCATAAGTATAATTGATATATTCATCGGTTAAGGCGTTGGCTGCGTCGGCTGCCCTGACCGGATTTTTATCCGTGTATTGGATGAATAAGATATCGGAACTGGTTATGTCAAACCCTTTGGGAGACAACACCTTGATATTCGGTTGGATGGCCTTTATTTCCTTTATACTCGGTTCCTTCTGGGGGGAGGTCAGTTTCTTGATCACCCTCCGGGCCACCTCATCGCTTTGGATAATTTCCATCTGGGACTGAAGGAAAGCCACCCTTTCGGTCCGGACGTCAAAATAATTTTTAAGTTCCAGGGGATTTTCTACTTTGCGTTCTTTGGCTAATATCTTAGTGGCTGTTTCATATTTCGGCGGGGTGAGCAGGCTGATAATCAATGCCAGCAAGGTTACGCCCAGAAAGGTAGCGAGGATTACCGTTTTTTGGGCAAAAATAATCCGCAAAAAATCCCGAAAGGTTGGCCCTTTTGTCTGAGTTTTAACCAAGTGTCGTCACTCCTTTTTAAAAGCCATAGGTTCGTTTGTTGAGATTCCTGACCGTATCCAAATCAATGATAAAATCCAGAGTTGAACCGGCAGGGAACATGGAATAAATCCCACGGGTAAACCACTGTTCAATAAACTCATCCACTTTGGTAATAAAGGTTTTCGGTACAAAAATGACATCGTTTTTTTGAATGAGGATATCCTGACTCATATCCCCGTTGGCCAGTACTTCTTTGAAATTAACCCGGAAAGCCTGAGGGGGCTTGCCTTCCATCCTTCTTAAAACCATCACACTATTTAAAGCAGCCGTCATTCTAAAGCCATTGGCCATGGAAATGGCTTGTGACAAAGTCAGAGGCTCTTCGGGAAAGATTGGGTATACCCCGGAGACATTAACTTCCCCGCAAATAAAGAAACGGTGCCGTGAAGCCCGGGGCACATAAACCATGTCATCTTCAGTCAATATAACATCCTTGCTGATATCCCCTTTAATCAAGACGGCATCCAGATCAGCGTGAAAGACCACGGGCTTACTGACTCCAAAACGTCTGATCACCATAACGTGTTTCCCGTCAGCCGTTGGGGTCAACCCTTTGGCCCGGCTGATGACCTGGGATAAATACAAAGGACCGGTAATGGTTAGATCTCCGGGACCATTGACTTCGCCACTGACAAAAATGGTCGGATTCACCACCCTTTCGATCACCACCGTGACCTCCAGATTTCGAACGAAAAGGCGGTATTTTTCATTGATGATCTTGCGGACCTCTTCGACGGTAAGCCCGGCCACCTTGATGTCCCCGATAAAGGGGAAAGAAGTGCGCCCATCGGGCCGGACCGGGGAAATTTTACTTTGGCCTCTCGGAGCCGTGGTAATGGCTTTTTTAAGCTCGTCGATCTTCACATTAAATCGTTCCAGATAAATCGCGATATTGGGATCTATAAGATATTTTTTGTATCGTTTAATGATTTCCTGTTCAAGCTGTGAAGAAGATAAACCGGCTGCCGGAATATCCCCTATTAACGGCAGAGTAACCTTCCCATCCGATCTTATACTGACAGTTCGATTCATATCCGGTTGGTTAAAAAATTCGATCTTTACCGAATCCTGCACTTCCAAAAGATATTCTGCCGGATTTTCTTCATACGTCATATGATAAATAATCTCTATAACATCTCCCGATCTAATTTTATATTCCGGTGGATCTTTCTTAAACAAGGCGGCGTTTTGGGCAACATCCTCGTCCAATTTCCTCTTCAGTGTTAACACATTTTCTTTCAGCTCGGTTACGGCCCGTTCCAGTTCATTACCGAGCCGTTCTTTTTCATCGGGCACTTTCCGGTCTTCTCTGGGGGTCAGGCCGGGTTCCGGGGATTTTGCACTCCGGGAGACGATCCCTTTTTTGGGCAACTCTTCCTTGACTATCCCCTTAGTTTCCTTTTCCCCCTGAACGATCTGGTTTGCACAACCGGTCAAGGAAAAAAGACACCAGACCACCAGAAGTCCGAAAACAAACAGTGCTTTTGCACCATTTATTCCGAAATCCGAAATCCGAAATCCCAAATCGATTTGTTTATTCATGGTATTATTTTAGCCTCTTATACAAAAACTGGGGAATAATAAATTCCTGCTGGTTAAAGACGGCGCCGGTAAATTCCTTATATTGAATCAGACGTTCAACTGCCCGCATAACTACTTCTCTCCGGGTGGCCTGGGCTTTGATGACTAAAACCGAGGCCTCCACCCAGGGAACAATCATTTCTGCTTCGGCACTGGCTAAAATAGGCGGCATATCCAGGAATATAAAATCAAATTCCGACTTGAGGACATTCAATAATCCTTCCATCCCTTCCGAACCCAGTAGGGCGAGCGGTTCCGGAAGAGACTGTCCGAAAGGAAGGATAAAAAAATTTCTGACACTGCTTTTTCGGATGGCCTCTTCCCAATTTACTTTCCCTAACAGGATATCGGTCAATCCCGGACTGGCTTCCGTTCGAAATAGTTTATGGATTTCCGGAGACTGAACATTACAGTCCAACAACAGGACATTCCCGGAATGAATCTTGGCCAAGGCCCGTGCAACGTTGGAGCAAATGGTCGTCGTCCCCTCCCCGGCAACGGAAGAAGCGAACAGGACCGCCCCCTTTTTGCCCTCCCCGATCCTCATTTTGATATTGATGGCAATCGAATTGATCCCTTGATGCCACATGAGCGAATGGCCGCCTTCTTTAGGATAAACCTCATCAACCGAGATCTTTCGATCGGGATAGGATTCCGTCCGGCTCGAAAAAGAACGGGTAGACATCTCGGCTTCCTCGGCTTTATGGTTTCCTCCCAAGGCTTTTCTGACTGCCTCTTCAACGATTTGCTGAAGGGCATCGCCACGCACTCGGACCTCTTCTTTTTGCTCCATGGCCTTTTTCAAGGCTTCTTCCATTGTACTCAATGGGGTGCTCCTCAAATCAAATTTTTAATCGCTTAATTCCGGACTTATTTTACTCAGCTTTTTTTCAGCCATAGACAATCTGGACTGAATATCCCCCCCCTGTTCAGACACCGGCATTTTTATTTGATAGGCAGGGGAGATGGCCTTAGGTTTCCACTTCTCCAGATCCATTTCCCAGAGAAGAAAAGACCCCAGTCCTCCCAAAGTTAAAACCAAGCCGAAGGCCAAGGCTATTTTTTTACCAATAGATTTTTTCTCCGGAAAAAAGAATTTTTCTTCCTCTTCAGGGAAAATCCCTTCTACATCAACTTCAGAGAGTTGCATCTTGGGGTTCGAAGAAGGCTTAAGGGAAACCACACCGGTTTCATCCTTCCTCGGAATTCCTTGAAACTTGCCTTCAAAACGTTTTTCTTTGGCCTCCTTTTGTTCAATCGGACAGGAGGTTCCCTTTATTTCCGAATAGGCCTTTTGGACCAGAGAAGCATCAATCGTCCAGCTTTCAGCCACATAGGCTTGCATTATACTAAAATCACACAAAAAATTGATCAAACGGGGGACCCCGCCGGTTATTCTATAGATTAAATCCAGGGCCTCAGGGGCAAATCGCAAGGAAGGTTTCAACTGAGCACAACCCATTCGAAAGAGAATATATTCTTTGGTCTCTTTTTCGGTCAAAGGGCCTAAAAAGAAAAAACCGGCGATCCTTTGTTTTAATTGAAGCAGTTCCGGCTGTTGAATACGGTCCATGAGCCCTGGCTGCCCTACAAAAACGATCTGGATCAATTTTTCCTGGGGAGTCTCCAAATTTGAAAGCATCCGCACCCCTTCCAGGACCGAAGGGGCCAAATTTTGGGCCTCATCGACAATCAAAACCACTTTACGATTCTGGGCGTAGGCCTCGATCAAATATTGATTTAAGGCCTTTAGAAGATCCCATCTTTGCAGACCCTGTGAAGGCATCCCCAATTCTTCAACCACTTCCCGCAAAAACTCGTGAAAATCCAGATTGGTGTGGATAACATGGGCGACGGTTATTTTATCTTTATCCAGACGTTCAATCAAAGCCCGGCAAAGCGTGGTTTTCCCGGTACCCACCTCCCCGATCAATAAGGTAAACCCTTTTCCATCCAGAATATTGTATTCTAAATGAGCCAACCCCTCCTGGTGCTTGGAAGAGAGATAAAAAAAGTCCGTATTCGGTGTTTCCGAAAAGGGCTTTGCCGTCAATCCGAAATATTCCTGGTACACCTTATTTCTCCTTTTTTTCGGGGGATCCCTTAATTGAAAGGATGATTTCCGTCCGGCGATTCATTTGCCTGCCTTCCGGGGTTTTGTTACTTCCTACAGACCTTGTATCGGCAAAACCGGTCGTAGCCATCCTGTCTTTCAGGATAGCTCCGCTATCAAGAAAATACCGATAAACCGCCTGAGCCCGGGCCTGCGACAATTCCCAATTGGAAGGGAATTGTTTTTTCAATCTACCCCGAATCGGCCTGGAGTCGGTATGTCCTTCAATACGGACCAAATAATTTGGATTTTCCTTTAAAATTGCCCCAATTTCATTCAGAACCTGGCGCCCCTCTTCCCTTAAATCGGCCTTTCCGGTATCAAAAAGGACCCGATCCAAAGCAAAGACACAATCCCCATTAGGTCGCTCCAGAACTCTGATCTCCAATTTGGGAAATTTTTCTTTCAAGGAGACGGAGATTCCAGAACAATCTATTTTTTCCCTGACCACAGGCGCCGGAGGCGCTACCGGCGGGGCCACAAACATTTCCACTTTCTCATCTTTTAAAGCCGTCGGTTTCTCGCAAGTCCGGGCCCATTTGAAAAAATTCACCCAAAAAACTTCACTGTCATAAACGATCGGATCCAGCCAATCTTTTTCAGTTTCAAAAAACAGCCACCCGAGACCGTCAAAAATAATTCGACCAGCCCCAAAATTTTGCCCACCAAAGACCACCCGTCCATCATTAGCTTTTAATACCGGAATAATATTGCCCTCAAAGGAATAATAGGCCGGTCGGACATTCGGGGTCCCGAGTTGTAACACCTCCACCCCTTCGGTCAATCCCCGGACCGGCAAGATCAATCCATCTTTTTTGGTAATAAGATCCGCCTCCGAAGAGACAGCGGCCGATAAACCGAAATAGCCCGCCCAGTCCTGATTTCCAGGGATAGGGGCACGAAGAGGATTAAAAATGATCCAAAGAATATTCCCCCGGGCCACCCATTCTTTCAAGATTTCAAGTTGACGGGTTTCTAAAAAACCGGGATAACAGGCACTTTCCAATTGAAGCAGGAAGGGTTTTTTCTGGTTTGGGAGATCCCAGATAAAATGGGTGTTTTCAGCAGAAAGCTTCACCCATTTCGGGCAATGAGATAAGGCAACTTTCAATCTATCGGGCATGGCCGAAAATGAATCGGCGGCATAAATCAACCCAAAGAAGATAAACACCCAAACAAACCCCGCAGTTCTTTTTAAAGTCATCGCTTCACCGGGACAAGGATTTTTTGATCTCTTTTTCCTGTTCTACTGCGTTTTTGGCTAAAAATACAAAAATAGCCGTTCGCACAATTTCCGCCTTAGAACGCTTGAACGATTTCGAAAGATTACTCAAGTTGACCAACTGGCTTTCCAATAAGGTAGTGGTAAAGGGCCGCAAATGGGACAAATCCATTTTAGGGTAGTTATTCAGTATCAACTGTTCCTGTTCTTTTTCCTTGAGACCCAAAAAAAGATTTAAAGAAGCCCGAACCCAATCCGCCTTTTTTCGCTGAAGAAGTGTGGCCGCCTCCTGCAATGAATCCCTGATTCCCTTAGGCAAGGAAGTCGAATACATCACTTTTTTTTCTTTACTCTTGGATCCTTCAGGTTCCATAAATATTTTCATATGCATTAAACTCGGCGCCTTAAAAATCAAACAACTATTTGATTTATCGTAACTTTATTATTTTTGCTGACTAATATAGCAAACAAAAAGTGGGATGTCAAGAAAAAAATTAATGTCATTTATTTTTTTTTATTGATATTTAATTATAATTTGTTATATTTAATAAAAAGAATTGACAACGCTTTTTTTTTCGTGTAACTCAATGAATAAGGACTCGTAAAAAATCGTCATTCCCGCGCAGGCGGGAATCCAGACCATGCGAAACACCTTAATCCCGCCCTTGGCGGGACCCATTTCAACGGGAATGTCGAAAAGGGATGCTTGGCGACTTTTTACGTACTTGTCAATAGGGGGCCGTATTCAATATTTTTCCCGAACTCGTTCGGGTTAGGAGGGGAAAATGATAAAAAATAAATTAGAAGGATATTTTTTTATTATTTTAACGGGGGCTGGAATTTTATTGTTATTGATGATTCCGGTTTTGGCCCAGGAGATCCAAAATAATAAACCGGGTTTAGGGACCGGGGTTCCTGCCACGGCTTCCAGGGATTGGAATCCTAAAAACAAAAAACAGCCCGTCGTCGCCGGTGTCCCCCTGGGGGTGACACGATCGGAAATTATGAGAATTTTTTCCGCAAAAAACATCTCCCCGCAACAAAGAACGGGTCCGGCGGATGTCTTCCCTCGCCTTATCGGGGAAATCTCCTATATCAAAAAAGCCTACTTATATTATACCAATGATCAGGCAAGTAAGCTTCATATCATCTTTAATGTCCCCCCGGACCCTAAAAAAAATACCGGGGAATCCCTCTTCGGGTTTTATCGTGAACTGCGCAAGTCTCTGGTCCAGCTTTATGGTCAGCCGACCAATACCACGGCCTATGTGCACCCTAATTTCCCCTATGAATTAGTCGCCTTGGAGACGGGCAACGCCTATTTTTTTGATTATTGGGAAAATGTGGATGATCTCAAGATCCTTCTGTCCCTAAAAGGGCAAAAGGAGGAAATCGATTTTTCCCTTACCTATCAATATCTGCCTCTATTTGTCGAAAAATGAACCGGGGGTTCAGCTTTTGAAATGATGGATTCGTAAAAATTCGTCATTCCCGTGAAAACGGGAATCCAGTGTTATTAATTAGTTAGGCCTGGCCTGGATTCCCGCCTGCGCGGGAATGACGAATTTTTACTAGACCATCAAGTATCGGTTGTTTGTTTTTATCCAGAATCCAGTATCGTCCGGCAGGAGTAAGCTTTCCTCTGATAACTCGTAACGCGCAACCCGTAATCCGTAACAGTGAATAGGTATTCAGGAAAGCTCGGAGATAGTCAATTCCAAAAGGGAATGGATGATTCGGGGATTGAAGTGTTCGTCCAGATTGGGGATGATCTTCTGGTCATGCAACTTTCCTTCAATCTCTTTCATTAAAACCTTAAAAAAAGCCGAGACCATCTTTTTCTCGAATTGAATATCGATATTTTTTGTTATTTCTCTCAATGTTTTTTCAAAACTGAGACGATTACGATAAGGGCGGTTGCTGGTCATGGCATCAAAGGCATCAGCCAGACCGATAATCTTGGCCCCCACGGAAATTTGATCCCCTTTTAACCCTTCCGGATAGCCGTGACCGTCTAATTTTTCATGGTGGGACTTGGCCATGAGCGGCACGTCGGTCCAGGGAAAACGAATGGTGGACAAGATCTGATACCCGGCCTTGGTATGTTCCACGATCTTCAGGAATTCCTTGGAAGAAAGATGTTTCTTCTTATTAATGATGCCCTGGTCGACAATAATCTTTCCCACATCATGCAATAGACCGGC
Organism: uncultured Thermodesulfobacteriota bacterium; assembly: GCA_964627515.1. GTDB lineage: Bacteria > Desulfobacterota > RBG-13-43-22 > RBG-13-43-22 > RBG-13-43-22 > RBG-13-43-22. Next base: position 63,302 of record CAZVHO010000010.1, read on the forward strand.
CACATAAAATCCCTCCAGGACTTCATCGGCATAGCCCAATTCTTTCCCGATGGCGACGGCGTATAAGGCCACCCGGTTGGAATGGCCCCGGGTATAGGAATCCTTGGCATCGATAGCTGCCGCAAAGGCCCTGATGGTATCATCGTAAATATACCGCAGGTTTTCAACCATTCCCTGGTTTTCTTTCACTTGCAGGTTCAATGCCTCGATCAGACGTTGACTGTAAAGGGCATTGGCGATGTGGTGTCCCAATAAGGTCAGAACATTTTTGTCCATTTGGGTAAATGGGGTTTCATCCAGTTTGGGCCCCAGACAGATCAGGCCTATCCATTCGCCTTTAACCTGTAACGGTATACCCAGTACGGCCCGCAACCGGGAAAAAATCTCCCCATTGGTTGCATAAAAATTTTGGATCTCTTTTTTTCGACCTCGGATGGGAAAAATTCCAAGATTACTCTTCAGAAATTCCTCGGTTTCGGCAGGCAGGATCAAATAAGGGGGATCCTCTTTTTTGAGTCCCTTATGGGCCAAAAGCCCCAGCCTTTTTTGGGTTTCTTGCCGGGCAAAAATGGCGCCCCGGGCTATCGAAAGGGTCCCTAAAATCATGTGCAGGGAAGTCCGGATCGTCAGTTGAAAATTCCGGGCCGAATTAACTTCCTCTCCTAATTCGGAAAGGGTCGAAAAAATATAAAAAAGATTTTTATAGTCCATTTAAGCGGTTTTTAAAAACTCCAGGGCCTCCGAATTGGAGACAAAAGTGGCGGCATATTTTTTTAATCCAACCATCTCGAAAAGTTCCCCATTGATCTGGGATAAAGCAGTAAAACAAACTTTAAGGGTTTTTTCCCGGGTAGCCTCCATGATACCCACCAAAAAAGAAACGCCGATACTGTTAATATAAGCGATCTTCCCAAAATCGATAATAAACTTTCGATGGCCTTCTTTGACCGCCTTTTTAAACAATTTCTCAATTTCCTCGCCGCCCAGATCGTTCAGATATCCCTGAACCTTAAAAAGGACCACATCCCCCCGCTCTTCCTGCTTTACCTTGAAATTTCTCATCTCTAATTACACTCTCTCGTTGGATTATTTCCGGGTAACACTTGATGGTCTCGTAAAAACTCTTCATTCCCGCGCAGGCGGGAATCCAGGCCAGGCCTAACTAATTAATCCCGCCTTTGGCGGGACTGGATTCCCGTTTTCACGGGAATGACGAAAATGGATGCTTTCGGACTTTTTACGAATCCATCACACTTTAGGTTCTTTCAAAAGTCTAAATTATGCAAAATGAACACCCAATAGATCAGACCCGCCTGGGCGGGGCTGACTATATACTGGTTTCAACACAATCGGCCTTCGGCCGATCCGACTATTGTCAGGCAGGATGCCTGACCTATTTTAACCAAATTTAAACCTTTGCAAGGGCTCACTTACTTCTTTTTCTTCATATAAAGTCTGGTCCCGATATCGGCTTTTTCGAAACGCACTTCATCCATCATCTCCTTGATCAACGCCAACCCCCGGCCCCTTTTTTGGGAAAGGGGATCGGCCTCTCGAACCATCCTGGCCTGGACTTCTACCGGGTTGAAGGATTGTCCCCGGTCTTCCACCAGAATCTCAATGGATTCCGGTTGGGCGGAAAAATAGATCCGGATTTTTTTTTCAAAGCTCCGGCTGTGTTCCCCGGCGTTGATGCAGGCTTCGATAAGGGCCACCTTAACCTTTTCGACACTTCCGGCATCCAGATCGGTATAGGTGGCTATCTGCTCCAGGGCTCTGACGGCCACCAACTCGGATTCTGAATTTATAGGCAACACCAAACTAAAATGCAAGGCCTTTTCTCCGGTCGGGGAGGGCTCCGGCTTTTCTTCTTTTAAATCGGAAAGCCGCTTTTCTATCTTTTCCCCCAGGTGATGGATCATCTGGAGCAGGTCCTCCTGATAGAGGTATTTCCGTATCAGGACATCCACCCAATCCCCAAGAACTCTGTTGTTCTCTAATCCTATATTCCCGAAACGCTCCCAAATAATCCCGGATCGTTCCAATTTTCGAATTAAAGGTTGAATCGCTCCGGCAGGCAGTTCCAGGGTCTCCTGTAAATCGGTGATCAAGAGCATGGGGCTCTCTGATTTCAACAGCTTGTTTAAAATGCGGAGAACCCAGGGACCGTCGAGGGGGTTCATGTCTTTGAAATGATAAAGACGGTTTTCGAATAACCGGCCCAATTCCCCTTGCCAATGGGATCTCAGGTAGATTTCTACAAATCTCCGATGGCTTTCCACCCTGGGAGTATCCAGACGGGCATCCTTTATCATAGAAGTTATAAAGCCGGGGTTGCCCTCCAAATAAAGAAACCAGGTCTTACTTAAATCTCCGGCCAGGCCGACTTTAAAGTATTTTTCCAAAACCAGGACCAGTTCTTCTCCCTCTTCCTCCGGCAGAGGCGACAATTCCATGACCGGGAGTTCAGGCGGTCCGAAAGAAGGCAAAATATTCTTAAGCAAAAAGCCGGGAGGCTCCCCGGAAAAAAGATGGGGGGCCCAGGGGGAAGCAAGGGTTTCACGCCATAATCCGGCCACCTCCTCCCCTTTAATCGACAAGGCTTCAAGGCCTTGTATATGATCCACCATCATCCAGACGGGTTTATGGATGGCCTGGGCGATACGCTTTGGGGCGGCCAGGGCATTTATCAGCCCTTTTCGATCATCTTTGTCCCTGCCGACCCTTTGGTGGGTTGAAATAACTTCTTCAATGATTTCTTTCCCCTGCCTCTCCGCTTCCCTTTGGAGGCCGACGAAAGAAGATGGGACCTGGCGGCCGGTTCCGATGCGCTCTTTTTGGTCGGATAACAGGATTTGGGTCAGCAGGGCCACCAGATATTCTTCTGAAAAATCGAATAGGTCCTTATAATCCCGGGAAAAGGAGAAATAAACCGGGATCACCCCCTCCTGACCCCAAAACAGGGTATGCTTCAAGGTCTTTAACAGGGCCGTTTTACCCCTTCCCTGTGGAGAAGTCAAAAATAAATCCTCCCCCCGACCCTGAGCGATTTCCTCGGCCTTTTTCTTGAAATGGGCCAGTTCGGATTTGCGATTGATAAAAGGAGGATCTTCTATTTTCAACCTTAATCTCCTATCCGGTTCTTTTTCAATTCTGAGATTCTCAGAGCCACTTCGCTGGAAATTTTACCACTTTTTTCATTAAAATCCTTTAATATTCTTAATGCCTGGTCGATAGCACCCTTTTTTTCATAGGCGCCGGCGGCCAGGAGTACGGCCTTTTCAAACCCCGGATTCTTATCCATGGCCACATGAAGAACCTTTAAAGCCGAATCCCATTCGCCTTCACTGAGATAAATCCTGGCCAGATCGACCAGGAGATCCGGGAATTGGATGCCCTGGGTCATTAAGATTTCCAATTCATTTTTGGCCTTCCCCTGCATTTCGACCTTTAAATAAATCTGATACAGATGGGTCCGGGCCTTCACAAAACGGGGATTGATTTCCAGGGCCTTGGAAAAGGCCATGATCGCCTTATCAAAAGCATCCATCTGTTCATAAACCTTCCCCAATTGAAAATAGAGATCGGCATAACGCGGTGTTTTGTCGATCTCCGCTTCATAGAGTTGAGTCAGGGTACTCAATAAAGGACGATCCCATTTAGGGCCGAACTTCTCCAATATTTCAAGATAATCCGGTACGATCGACAGGTGTTGGGGAAAAACATGTAACATGGCCTCCAGATATTCTTCCTGAAGAGGATCGACCTGGGAAAAGAGGGCCTCATTTTCCTCCGAAGGTTTTATTTTCTTTCTTCTTTCCATGTACTCCAATAAATTCTTGGCCAACAAGCGCTTCGTTTCTTCCAGATTGAAATCCAGGGCCTTTTGAATGGCCTGTTCGGCCGCCTCATATTCATTGTTTCTTAAGGATAAAATCCCTGATATAAAAAGGGCATTACCATAATTCGGGTTTAAATCCAGGGCTTTTTTAATACTTTCCCCGGCCCCTTTCCAATCTTTTTTGGCCGCCCGGATTACCCCGAGGTTATAATAAAGGTCGGGATAATTGGGTTTTTGCTCAATAATCGTATTTAATCTTTGAACCGCTGAGTCGAAACGGCCCTGGGTCGCGAGGGTCAGGGCCAACTGGATATTGGCTTGGATATACTGGGGATTCAGATCAAGGGCGGCTGAAAACTCCCTTTGGGCCTC
>CAZVHO010000011.1:0-6346 GCA_964627515.1 uncultured Thermodesulfobacteriota bacterium
CCTGCCAGGGTTCCTGAAAAATCTTATCGGTGAACTCCCGGGCTATCGAAAGCGTTCGGTCTTGGCTTTCCGAATCCAGAATAATAATCTCATCGGCAAAGGTCACGCTTTCCAGACATTTTCGCAGATTTTCCTCTTCGTTCAGCGTTATAATGGTAACCGACAGCATACGTTTTGTCTTAATTTCTCTTAGAAAATGGAAATCGAACCAATCGCAAACTGGGCTTACAAAATTTCTTACGTCTTGATTTTTCTCCCAATTCTTCTCCTTGACCCACTTTAATACATATTTTATACTCTTTTCTATGAAAAGCAAGTTTCTGATATCAAATCAGTTTTATAAAATAGATTCTTAAATTGCCGTTCTGAGAATTTATCTCTAACTTTTCGAAAACGCGAGATCATCCGTCTCTGGCCGGACGATCCTGGATACTGGATAATTCACTCAATTAGTCCGAGACAAAGGGTTTATCAAGAATCCAGTATCAAGTTATCCAGCATCATTTCATAGGGGAGTAATAACCATGGAAAGAGAAAACTTATTAGGCAGAATAACCGTAAATCCGGCTGTCATGGTCGGGAAACCTACGATCAGGGGCATGCGTATTACCCGTTGAACAGATTTTAAAGGCCCTTGCCAACGGCCTGACAGCCGATCAATTACTTGAAGATTATCCAGAACTTGAAAAAGATGATATTAAAGCCTGCCTTTTTTATGCGACAGAATTGGTAGATCATGAGCGGGTCTATGCGGTAGGATAAATCAAAGTCAGAAGGTGCCTTGTGAAATTTCTGGTAGACGTAGGCGTTGGTAAAAAGGTGGAAACTTGGTTAAAAGAAGCCGGGTATGATGTCCTCCCCATTCGGAAGGTCAATACTCGTGCATAAGATATAGAGATTTTGCGCCTGGCTGTTAAAGAAAAACGATTGGTCCTTACTATGGATAAGGATTTTGGTGAACTGGTATTCAATTCAGGCCAACTCCATGCCGGTGTGCTTATTCTTCGACTGGAAAATGCGACTGGCGACCAAAAAGCAGAAATCGTTAAAAAAATTATTAACGAATTTTTAGATCAAATTGCCGATAATTTCTGCGTCTATCAAGACGGAAGGCTCAGGATCAAAAAGTAACTTATGGTACGGATAAATATCCAACTCCCCGCTGAGATCAGGGAAAAACTCTTCCATGCCTCCTCCCGGCAGGGGAAAAAGGTTTCTGCCTTCGTTCGGGAATCTATCGAGGAAAAGTTAAATCAACTCGACAGGCAAATTTTCGAGGAGCGGATGAAAGCTGTCTATCAGGACTTAGCCGAAGAGAATCTCCATATTTCTGAAGATTTCAAATTCCCTGATGCTGAGAATCTCCCCGAGGTCGGCCCATGACGTCTTTCCAAATCAAAAGAGGAGAAATCTATTATGCAGCCCTCGATCCGGTGATGGGGAGTAAAACCGGACAAACCCGGCCGGTGTTGATCATTCAAAACGATATCGGTATGTTGTACTCGCCTACGGCCATCGTCGCCGTCATAACCGAATATTCCGAGAAAAATGTGACTTATCCCCTTTGCGTTTCCATCGACAAAGATATCGGTCTGACAAAGCATTCAATCGTCAATCTCTCGCAGATCCGTACCATCGACAACAGGCGATTAATAGGGCCGAAGGTCACAGTTCTTCCCGACGAACTCATGGAAATGATAAATAAAGCGCTCAAGAACAGCCTGGCGATTTGAAAAAAGGGGGCCTTCCCCTTTTCCGGTTGTGATTTCGAGGAATCCGGAGATTTCCTTCCAATACCCCGAAATGCTCAAAAGGATGACCAAATAATTATTTGTTTTCCCAACTCTTCGTACACCGGCCAACCAGACTATTGGTGCTTCTGTCCAGGTCTTTTTAATTCAATTTGTCCAAAAACATCATCTTACCATGTAACCATACTTAACATTTATTCCGATTGTATGCCAAGTATAATTATTAATAATTGAGGGGGGTACTTTTTGAATTTACTTATCTTTTTAATAAATATTCCTGACGGGCAAAAATTTTTTCAGGGTTCCCGGTATACTTTAATCTATGAATTCCCGAACCATGGTCGGGGTCCAGTCTTAATTTCCAAAAATCACGGCAATGATCTCGTCGGCAAAGACCACGCTTTCCAAGCCCCTTCACAGGTTTTCCTCTTCGTTTAACGTAATAAAAGTAGCTGACAATGTTAATTCAGTCCCTTATCCCTTTCAGGAATTGGAGATCGGACCAATCCCAAACTCGACTCGATTTTAAATCAACATTAACCGGAAAGACATTCCAATTTTGAGTGGCCCTGGAATTTGCACCCATGTAGTGAACCAGAAGACTGAACATAATAAGAATGCAGAAAATAGTAATAACAACTATTTTCCTTATTCCCCTTGATTTGGCTATGTTCCCCATTATTGGAACCATAAAATAGATAAAATAAGGAACCATATCAGAAAAAAAACGCGGGCCGAATGACCAGCCTCCCCACCAATGAGCAAAGTTAGAAATAACGATCCAATGCAACAAAATAATCACGATTAAAAAATAGTCTAAAATTTCAAATTTCTGTTTTCGAGCCTTTGATATTAGACCAAGAAATGAAAAAATAAAAATTGGGGAAAAAACGAACAACCCTCTTGCCGGGCTGATTAAATTTCCAAACAAGGCCTCAGAAAAATGAGGATTGTTAGCCACCCTTCCGGGCAGATAATAAGTAGGCAAAGGAGCATAATAAATAGAATAATTGAATAAAATAAACCCAATTGCAAGAGTTCCTCCCCAAAGCAAATAGCGAAACAAATATCCCCTATATTGCAGCGCCACGTACAAGGTTAAGAAAAAAACCGAGATCGAATTAGTAGGCCGAATTATATAAGAAAATTAGGACATTGAGGAAAGAGAAAAAGATTTCCCAGGAAAAACTTGCAGAACTTTCTGACCTTCACCCTACCTACATCAGCAACATAGAACAAGGTAAAGTCAATGCCTCCATTTATAGCTATTATATGATCGCCAATGCCCTGAAAATACCTTTTTCCGAGTTGATCAGCTTACCCACGCCTAAAGCCGACAAAAATAGCGAGATGGAAATTACTGTATTGATTAATTTTATCAGGGAGTTGGACGAAAGGAAAAAGATTGTTTTGTTAGCAACGATAAAAGGCTTAATGTCATGTATTGAGAAAATTTAACAAACGGATATCAGAAGTAAATATTATGGAAAAGCTTGCAACCGGCCTCGAGGTTAGTGTGGTTGATTTATTTGAGTCTCAGCATGAAACAAGCCGGACTATTCTGAAAAAGGAGATCCATTCTTTAATCCGAAAGGCTAACGATAAGGAACTTAAGACTATTTTTAGGATTTTAAAATCCATCCTACGATAAGCCTGCCTGATTTAATACCGCTTTTGCCTTCTCAAAGCTTCAGTTTATTTACCCAAAATGCTGAAAATAGCACTAATCGGAAATAGAATAGCAAATCGAAAGAATTATCAAGGAAGATTTTCGGCCTTCACTTTTCGCTGGTCCATGGTTTGGCCTCTTCGATCAGCATGATCGGGATGTCGTCTTTGATTTCATAGATGAGTCGGCATTTTTCACAGATCAGACCGTCTTTTGTCTCGTTTAAATAAATGTCCCCTTTACATTTGGGGCAAGCCAGGATTTCCAACAGTTCTTGACTGATGGCCATAATTCTACCTCCGGAAATTATTAAAATTTTTCATAACAAAGGGAGTTTCGCTTAGTTGAAAACTTCAATTCATGCGGCCTTATCAATTTTCTTGCCCATCGCCCCAAGAACTTTTTGAAATAGAACGGACGCCTTAAAAAGCTCTATTCCAATAAGTTTTCCCTGGTCATCCATCTCTATGTTTATTCCCGGAGCGAGTTCAACAACCTCAAATTCTTGGCCCTCCTTGCCAAGATATAAGATATCTTCGGCCTCATCATAATGTACTTTAAATTCACTCATTGCATTTTCCTCCACCTGCCAGAATCAATACGGTTTTTCTTCTGTCCTTCTTTCAAGGGATGGATGGTTAATAACTTTGAAGACTCACCCTCAATAACATAAGCAACCATAACCTCCCTTGATTTCTGGTAAAGATCGACCTTCTTTATTGCTATCTTGTGCCCAGTCTCCACATCATCATAATACTCCGTAGCCTGCTCAAATATGATCCGGGGAAGGTCATATTCGATGCTTCTTAAGAAGAGTCTATTCAGAAGATGTTTTGAATATTCTATCGCCATTTTCTGTTTAATTCAGAAACCATTTTATCCATTTTTTCTTAGGGGCCGATCTCCCGTTTCTTGCTTATTTATATACTTTTCTCATTTAAAAGCAAGTTTGCTCTCGTACCATCGAATCCCATTCTTTATGAAGGCTTTATTTTAGCATATATTTTGCCCAACCGGGAATGGGAAAATAGAAAAATGGTTTTTCGCAGCCATCGAAACCCGGCATCCTTAACGGTTATTCGCTTAAGCCGCAGCAGATCGCTCCCCAATTGATTGAGCCCTCTTTCCGTGGTGCAAAGGGCCGTAAAACCCACCTCCTGGGCGGATAGAATGCTTTCCGGACTGTAGCGGCCTCCAGGCCAGCAGAGACAGGTGCTCTTTTTGCTTAAATGGCTTTGGATCGCCTCCCGGCAGCGGCCCAAATCTTCCTTTAACGCTGGAGTATCTTGATATAATTCTTTGTTATGGGAATGGGTATGGGATTCAATTTCGATCAGGCCGCTCTCCTGCATCTCCTTCGCTTCCGGCCAGATCAGAGCGATTTGGTGCCCCCGACCCTGGGCGATCAGTTGATTGCCTTGGTGATGGGGGATCACCTCCCTGGTCCGGTCTGGGTCCTCGGATATCCATCCAGTGACCACGAAGATAGTCGCCTTGAGGCCGTATTTTTTTAAAACCGGAAAGGCATATTCATAATTATCCCAGAAGCCGTCATCAAAGGAAAGGACCACGGATTTCCTGGGCAGGGTTCTTTTTCCTTGCATCCATTCCACCAGCTCGGAAATAAACAGGGTATGATAACCCTTTCGGCGCAAGAAGGACATCTGTTCTTCAAAATGATTCACCGAGACGGTCACCATATCCCCTTCCAGGGGATTTACATGGTGATAGGTTAAAATGGGGACGGCCTTGGTCATACTATACAGTCCTTTTTTCCTTTAACACCTTTAAATAAACCTGATAAACCTGCTCGGCCATTTGAGCGGCGGTATATTTTCCAGCGATCAATTCCCGGGCCTGTTCGCCCATTCGGGAGGCAAAAGCTTTGTCATCAAGAAGCCTTATGACCGCCTCGGCCAGGGCCTGGGGATCTTCCGGAGGGATTAAGAGGCCGTTAATGCCTGACTCTATAATTCCGGGGATGCCTCCGACCTGGGTGGCCACCATCGGTTTGGCCATGGCCATGGCTTGAAGAAGAAATTGGGGCACTCCCTCAGCCTGGGAGGAAATTACCCCGATATCGGTTATAGAAAGAATTTCGGGGATATCGTTCCTATGGCCGGTCATCAAAAAAAAAGGCTCCATCTTGTGCCGCCGGAGTTCTTCCTCAATCAGGTTCCGTCTCGGCCCTTCCCCCACAAATAGAAAACGGGCCTGGGGGTATTTTTTAAGAATAGTCGGGGCTGCGGCAATAATCAATTCATGTCTTTTCTGAGCCCGCAGTACCGCCGCCAGGGTGATCACCAGGGCCTCGGCCGGCAGCCCCAGTTCCTTTTTCAAGGTAACATCAGGAGGGCGGGGGAAAAACCGGTCCGTATCCACTCCGGTGGGAATTGAATAAACACGATCTTCCGCCAGATGATACCCATTAATCAAGGTTTGACGGATCTGCTCCCCGGTGGTAATGACAACATCCGGCAGGGAATAAACCTTATTCAACGAATGGGTTTTCGCCGGAACCGAAATATGCCGGGTGCGCGCCAAAACCGGCACACCGGCCCATTTCCCGGCTATTGAGGCCACCCAACTGTCGACCGAGCTGTGCGTATGCAGGACCTCGATTGCTTTATCTTGAATAATTTTTTTTATTTTCAAAAGGGCATAACCATCAAAGGTGTGTCTGATCTTCAAAGGGATGACTTCAATCCCCTGCTTTTTCGCCGCCTTCAATAACGGGCTTTCGGGTGGGGCGAGCAAGGATACCTGATGGCCTTGTTTCAGGTGCTGATGAACTTCCAAAAGGATGCGCATCTCCTGCCCGCCGAAGCCTTCGGACCACTCGGTATGCAATATTTTAAATCGTTTATTCATAAACCTTATACCGTGCACCTTGAACCCTATACCCTTTATCGCCCTTCCCTCGGCC
>CAZVHO010000011.1:6446-7699 GCA_964627515.1 uncultured Thermodesulfobacteriota bacterium
AAACCTTATACCGTGCACCTTGAACCCTATACCCTTTATCGCCCTTCCCTCGGCCAGGGCTTATAGGGCCTGGTCTTCCAGCGTTGATGGACCCAGAAATAATGATCCGGATACTGCCGGGCCATGGCTTCAATCACTTGGCTGTATTGGGCCGTATTTTCTTCAATTTCCTTGGTCCGATCCCCAAAAGAAAGCCAGGGCAGCGGCGGCTTGAATTCTACCCGATATTGCCCCTGGCCCTCGTAGACTATAAAAACCGGTACCACCGGAACCTCGGTCTTTCTGACTAACAAGGCCAATCCTTTATTGGTACAGGCCCTTTTATTAAAAAAAGGCACAAAAACCCCGTCCTTCCAATCGATATTCTGATCCAACAGGATAGCCAAAATAGCCCCTTGATTTAAGACCTGGATCAGACGCCGCATGGACTTTTCTTTAGTGACGCATTGATTGCCGCTCCTGCCGCGAATAGTGCTGACCAATTTTTCGGCCGGTTTGAAGTCCAAAGGCTTAGTCACCAGATAGGAGGGTTGTAAAAAATAACCACTGCTTACGGCCAGGAGTTCCCAGCACCCGAAGTGCCCCGTCAAAAAGACCACGCCCTTGTGCTGGGCAACAGCCTGTTCAAAATAATTAAGCCCTTCAAAACGGATATAAGAAGCCAGTCTTTCTTTATCGTAACGTATCAAATAACAGGCCTCAAAAAAATGACGTCCCATACTTTGAAAGCTCTTTTTGGCTATCGCTTTTCTTTCCTCCGGACTCTTTCCATCCCCAAAGGCAATGGACAGATTATTTAATGCGATTTCCCGGCGTCGTTTTAATACCCGAAAGAGTACCCAACCCACACCGTCGCCGAGCCGGAGACCCAGGGGCCGCGGGACCCAGGAAAGCAGATAAACCAAACTGTAAAGGATGATGTACATAATAACAGATAAGAATTCAGGAGTCAGAATCCAGAATTTAAAAACTTATTAATCCTGTCAAACCAAAATTTTTTCACTCCGAACTCCCCACTCCGCACTTCCCAACATGGCCCGGACCGAATCCATCACCTCACCCACCTCTATGGCTTCCATGCAATCATAACGGCCCTGACAGATGGGCGTTTTATTACAAGGGCTGCAAGGCAATTTTTTATAATGAATCCGGTGAGCATCGCCATAAGGTCCGGTCCACTTGGGGTCATCGGCCCCGCAAAGGGCGACGACCGGCAATCCCAGACCTACCGCCAGATGAAGCGGTCCGGTGTC
>CAZVHO010000011.1:7799-9132 GCA_964627515.1 uncultured Thermodesulfobacteriota bacterium
ACCCCTTAAAGACCTTCTAAGATCCAGGAGCAATTTTAAGACCTGGCCCCATCTCCTGTTAGAGATCGAGGCCTGGAGCTCTCGCCGGGGATAGATGACGACCGAATCCAAAAGCGGATGGTTCTCCAACAAAGAGGCACAGCGGTCCTCCACCACCCAATGGAGCTTTAGAAAAGGGAAGGACTCCCTTAAACTTGAAGCCACCGGCAAAGCATGGACCACATCCCCAAGTGAAGTCAACTTGATTAAAAGGACCCGCCGGATTTGGTGGGTTTCAATAAAGTTTAAGGACTGACTGGGCTGCTTCAAAGACATGGTCGACCTCAATGGCCTTCATACATTTCAAGTCAGGGCAATTTCTTTCCCGGCAAGGGCTGCAAGCCACTTCCTTTCTAACGATCCGGGCCCTGGAGCCGAAGGGTCCGGTTAGTTCGGGTCTGGTGGGACCTATGATGACTACTGCCGGTTTATTAAGAGCCGTGGCCAGATGCATGGGACCGGCCTCATTTCCCACAAAAAGATGGGCCTTCTCTAAAAGGGCGATTAATTGTTTTAAACTTAATTGCTGGACCAGATTGATCACCGGCACCTGAATTAAAGAAAACAATCTTTGAAAGAGTTGCTCTTCTTTACTGCCCCCTTCGGCGCCCCCGACAATAACCAGGTGAACAGAAAGCCCCTTTTTAAGTCTATTAATCAACTCGGCAAACCGTTCCACCGGCCAACGGCGTGAAAGCCAGCCGGCTCCGGGATGAATGACAATCAAAGGGGCCGCTTTCTCATAGCCGGCCCGGTCCAATAAGACGTCCATTTCCTCTTGGTGGGACGGGGTGATCTTAAATTTAAATTCCGGGTGATCCCCTGGCCCCCCAAGATAACGGACCACAGCCAAATTCCGTTCCACTGTATGGATATCCCCTGGTCCGGGATGGATCTCTTTCGAAAAGAGGCCGCTCAATTCCTTCATACCGGTGGTATTAGATGATCCGATTTTGTGCCTGGCCCCGGCCATATAAACCAGGAGGGCTGATTTGGCCAGACCATGGAGATCCACCGACAAATCAAAGGACCGTTTTCGCAAGTCCTTTTTTAACTGGCTCAAACTCCGCCAGATCCAAGGCCATTTTTTTTCCTTTAAGGCCTTTTCAATGGCTTTAAAGGGGATGACAATAATTTCATCCAGATCAGGATGATCTTCCACTAATTCTTTACATCTCTCATCCACCAGCCAGGATATACGGGCTTCAGGATAGATCTGCCTCAGTCCGCTAAGGGTAGGAAGGCTGAAGACAATATCACCAATCCGGCTGGGTTGAATCAAGGCGATGCGCCG